>DAOTXE010000063.1:0-10182 GCA_034435355.1 Chloroflexota bacterium | reverse complement strand
CTGATGATGCCTGGGAAGCGGTTGCGCGCCGATTGGGCGACGATCGGGCGGTCGGCGCTCGAGCGACGGCGTTCGTCGAGCAGGCGGGCCACCTCCTCGATCGGGACGAGGCGCTGACCGCCCGCCGAGCGCTCCATCCGGACGCGGCCGTCGGCCTCCCAGCGGCGCAGGGTCTCGACGGTCACCCCGAGCATCTCAGCCGCCCGGCCGACGCGGAGGCTCGCGGGCTGTCTGATCAAACCGCTGGCCATCGGGACGAAGTCTAGTCCAGATAGCCCCGATGTCTGTGTTTCGGGACGTCCGGGACAGGAATCCCGGGTACGCGCGCGCTCGGCGAGCCCGGCCCGCGCTCGGTGAGCACGGCCCGAGATCGGCGAGCACGGTCTTCGACCAGCGACGGCGGCGTTTCACCCGCCTACCATGATCGTGTGATGCGGACACGAGCATGAAACCCCTCCTGGTCGTTCCCGGCGACCCGGTCCCGCGCGCCGCGGTCGGGGCGGTCCTCGTTCGCGACCTCGAGGTCGGGGGGCAACGCTGGGCGAAGGGTCGCCGGCTCTCGCCGGGCGACGTCGAGCGGCTCGCGGATCCCGCCACGCGCGAGGCGAGCCGGCGCGACGGTGGGACCGGCCGCGCCCCCGCCGTGATGCTCCTCGTCCTCGAGGCAGGGGACATCCACGAGGATGAGGCGGCGCTCCGGCTCGCGCGGGCGATCGAAGGGCCGGGGGTCGATCTCCGCGGCCCGGAATCGAGCCGCGTCGACCTCGTCGCCGCCGCGGACGGCGTCCTGCGCGTTCGGGCGGCCGACATCGAGCGGCTGGACCGGATCGACCCGCTCCTCGTCTTCACCCTCTACGACGGCCAGACGGTCCGCCGCGGGGAGATCGTGGCGAGCGTCAAGGTGGGGCCTCACGCGGTTCCCGAGGCGGTGGTGGCGCGTGGCGTCCGCCTCGCCCAGCGAGCCGGGCCGCTCGTCCGGGTGGCCCCGTTCGTGCCCCGTCGCGTGGCGGCCGTGGTGAAGGAACCCGTGCGACGCACGGCGCGGGAGCGGTTCGAGCATGGGATCCGGGCGCGGATCGAGTCGCTCGGCTCAACGCTGACCGGCTTCTCCCACGTCGGCGACGAGCCCGGCGAGGTGCTCGAGGTCGTGCGGTCGCTGGTTCGCGGATCAGCGAGGGTCGACCTGATCCTGGTTGCAGGCGCCGCACTCACCGACCCGACCGACCCCATCTTCGCGGCGATCGATCGGCTGGGCGGGCGCGTCGTCCAGCACGGCGTGCCCGCGCACCCGGGCTCGATGGTCTGGCTCGCCCGCGCCGGCGGGACGGACCTGCTCGGCCTGCCGTCGTGCGGGGCGTACTCGCGCGCGACCGCCGCGGACCTGCTCCTGCCCCGCCTGCTCGCCGGTGAGCGCGTCGGGCGTGGGATGGCCGCGTCGCTGGGGCACGGCGGGTTGCTCGGCTCGGCGATGCGCTTCCGGTTCCCGCGCTACGCCAGCGATCTGGAGGCGGCGTCCCGGGGAGGCGAGGCAGAGGCGGCGCGATGACCGGGCGCGCTCGGCGCCGGCCGCCAGCGCACCGCCACTGGCAGCCCCGCGTCCTGCCCCTCCGGGCTCAGGGATCCTGCGTGACCAGCACGGCGGCGCCGGTGACCTCGCCGGCGGCGAGCGCGCGCAGGGCGTCAGCGCCGTTGGCGAGAGGGAACGGGTCGACCTCGGTCACGATCGGGATGCGCGCGGCGAGATCGAGGAACTCGCGGGCATCCCGACGGGTGTAGTTCGCCACGCTTCGCAGCCCGCGCTCCCCCCACAGGATCTCGTAGGGAAACTCCGGGATCCGGTCCAGGTGGATGGCATTGATCGCGACCGTCCCTCCGGGGCGAACGGCCCGCAGCGCGGCGACCACGACGCTGCCCACAGGCGCGAAGGTCACTGCCGCGTCGAGCGGCACGGGCGGGAGCTCGTCATAGCCGCCCGACCACGCGGCCCCGAGGCGCATCGCGCGCTCCCGCTCCGCCGGGTTCCGGGTCGCCACGTGAACCTCGCATCCCCAGTGCCGGGCGACCTGGATGCTGATCAGCGCCGACGCCCCGAACCCGTACAGGCCGAGGCGGGAGCCCGGCTCGACGCCTGCGATCCGCAGGGCGCGGTACCCGATGATCCCGCCGCAGAGCAGGGGCGCCGCGGCGAGGTCCGACGGCCCGTCGGGCAGCCGCAGCCCGAAATCCGCCCTCACCGTCATCCACTCGGCGTAGCCGCCGTCCCGATCCCACCCCGTGAACCGCGCCTCCGGGCACAGGTTCTCGAGACCGGCGCGGCAGGCGGCGCAGCGGCCGCACGCCGCGGCGAGCCAGCCCACCCCTGCGCGGTCGCCGATGGCCCAGCCGGCGACCGACCGCCCGACGGCCTCGACGCGACCGACCGCCTGGTGCCCGGGGACCACCGGCAGCGCATGCGGCGCCAGGTCTCCCTGGACGATCTGGAGGTCGGTCCGGCACACGCCGCAGGCCGCGACGCGGAGGAGCAGCTCGTCCGCGGCGGGCTCCGGGACGGGACGGTCGACCAGGTGCAGGTTGTCGATCCCGGGCGTCCCGCGATCGACGAGGGCGAGGGCTCGCACGCCAACGATCCTACCTCCCGGCACGAGGCCGGAACGCGGTCAGACGTGCCGGTGCAGGTCGGTCGGCGACGCTCCCTCGGGCGCGTCCGGGTTCCGGGGCGGCTGCTCCCAGCCCATCGCCTCGGCCTCGGACTTGGCGAGGTTGATGTACACGGTCTCGTGCTCGACGTTGGCGACGTGCGACGCGGGAACGTACAGCCTGCCGGGGCGGCCCGATCGCGAGGCAAGGATGAAGTTCTGGCCCACGCTCTTGACCGTACCGAGGCGCCGCCCGTCGTTGCCGACGATCGCCCAGCCCGCCTTCAGGTCCGTCATCCGCATCCGCTCGCCACCTCCTCGCCGTCGAGTGCCCACGTACCATAAATGACCCGCGACCGACTCGCCGGGCCACCAGCGGCCCGAGGCCGGCGTACCGTTGGCACGGACACCTGCGATCCCCCTCATCCTGCACCCGAGGCACGGCCATGGCTGCAACCGCATCGACGATGCTCCCGCTGGGCACCCCTGCGCCCGACTTTCGCCTGACCGACGGGGCCGGGCGCCCGGTTGCGCGGGACGACTTCGCGGCCAGCCCGGCGCTCCTCGTGATGTTCCTGTGCAACCACTGCCCCTACGTGAAGCACGTCGCCGAGGAGGTGGTCCGCCTCGCGGCCGCGTACCAGGCGAGGGGCGTGGGCATCGTGGCGATCAGCAGCAACGATGTCGAGCAGGTCCCCGAGGACGGTCCGGCACGGATGGCCGAGGTCGCGGCCGCCATGCGCTTCACGGTTCCCTACCTGTTCGACGAGACGCAGGAGGTCGCGAAGGCCTACCACGCCGCCTGCACGCCGGACTTCTTCGTGTTCGACGCGGGACGAAGGCTCGCCTACCGCGGCCAGCTCGACGGCGCCCGGCCCGCGAACGACGTCCCGGTGGACGGGCGCGATCTGCGGGCCGCCCTCGACGCGATCCTTGCCGGGAGGCCGGTGCCCGAGCCGCAGCGGCCCAGCCTGGGGTGCAGCATCAAGTGGAAGCGCGGCAACGAGCCCGGGTACTTCGTGGCGGGACACCCGGCCGCCGGCTCGTAGCAGCCGGCCGAAGCGCTGTCAGCGCCGGCCAGCTCAGGGCTGCTGCGTTCCGGCATAAACCCAGCTGGAGCCATCGGCGCCGTCGCGGACCTCCACACCGGCCTCGGTCAGGCGGTCACGGATGAGGTCGGCTGTCGCCCAGTCACGGGCATCCCGCGCCCGTGCGCGGAGACCCAGGAGCGTCTCCACGAAGGGGTCGACCGTCGAGCGCGGGTCCACCCCGGCGGCCCCGGCAGCCTCGCCGAGCCGGGCGATGAGCGCGCGGAACGTCGAGCGGGCGTTGTCGAGGTCCGGGCTGTCCTCGCCCGCCCGCACCCGCGCGTCGATCGCCGCGTCGAGGTCGAGGAGCGCCGCGACGGCGCCCCGGCTGTCGTGCTGCCCCAGGGCGGCGATGAAGGACCCTTCCAGGTTCGCCATCTCGTCGCGGAGGGGTTCGGGGGTCCGGGCCGGCGACACGCCGCCGGAGCCGGGGCCAATCAACGCGTCCTCGCCGGACTCGATCCCTGTGTCGACCGACGTGCCTGCGGCCATCTGGCTTGCGACGGCGACGAGGCGGTCGATGCTCAGCTCGCTGCCGCTCTGGAACACCGAGCTCCGGCCCGCGACCCGGACGGTGACCCCGCCGAGTCCCGACACGGTCGCGGTCCGGCGCTCGAGATCCAGCACGAGCGCGGTGTGGCTGTCGACGCCGAGGATCCACGTGCCGGAGGGCAACTGGCGCTCGAGACTCTGAAGCCGGCGCTCGCCCATGTAGCAGAACCGGGTGTCGTGGTTGCCTCCCTCGGCGTTGTCGTAGTGGGGAACGACCGCGACGTTCAGCCCGGTCGCGGCCGCGAGGAGGTCCAGGCCGGGGAGCCACCGCGGGTCCTCGCCCACCTTGTAGATCTCGTAGACCGGGATCGTCACCGTCCCGAGGGTCAGCGCCGCCGCGCTGGCCATCGTCAGGATGCCGCCGTCACGGAGGAGATCGGCGAGCGCCGCAGGAATCGGGCCGTCGGACCACTGGCGAAGGGCATAGCTCGGGCTGCCCGGTCCTGCCATGAGGTAGCGCGCCTCGCGGATCCGGGCCAGCGCCGTCGCCGCGGTCAGGGCGTCCACGTCCCGGGAGCGGTACGACGCGACGGACACGTCCCTGCCGACGCTCTCGGCGAAGAAGCGGACCGTTCGGAGGCTGAGATCGTCGGCGTTCTCCTGGAACCCGTAGGGCGTGTCCAGGATCGCCGCCGCGACGGGCCCAGGGCCGAAGCGCTCGAACAGCGCGCGGTGAACCTTCGCCATCGTGGGAGCAGTCTCCCCGGAGCCCATGATGGCCAGGATCCGCGGGCCGTTCACCGGGTCCGCCAGTCGGTTGCGAATTCGTGCATCACGCTGGACAGTTCGTCGGGGCGCTGGGCGTGGATGTCGTGGTCGCCGACGAACCAGCGGACGCCGGCGTCCGGGATCACGGCCGCGGCCGCCTCGACATCCCGGCGCTTGCGCCGCGTCCAGTCAGTGTCACCGCCGTCGACCGGCGCCAGCAGGACGGGGACGGTGAGGTCCGGGAACCGTTCGGAGGGTCGGTGCTCCCAGAGCCCGCGCAGGACCGCGATGTGGTGCTCGAAGGTGAGCCACGGCGCGATCGTGCCGTCCGAACGGACCTCGAAGTTGGCCAGGGTGCCCACGATCCCGCTCTCCGGCCAATCGGGATGGGCCGACCGGACGTACCCCTCGATCTCCGAGAAGGGCCGCCCGGCCAGCCGGGGCGGGGCGAGGGCGGCCCGGCAGGCGTCCCAGTCTGCGAAGTCGCGGCTGGGCTCCAGCCAGCCGCCGTCGACGCAGACGACGCCCCGGACTGCGCCGGGATGCCGCGAGGCGAGCTCGACGACGACGTTGCCGCCCCAGGATTGCCCGGCCACGATCGGGCGATCGAGCGGCAGCCGGTCGATGAGCGCCGCCAGGTCGTCGGCGACGGTGGCCATGTCGTACGGCCCATCGGGCTTCGACGAGCGGCCGTGCCCGCGCAGGTCGACGCTGACGGCCGGGTGGCCGCGCGCCACGAGGCCGGCAGCGACGCCGTCCCATGTGCGCGCATTCGAGGCGAGGCCATGGACCAGCAGGAAGGGCACACCGGCTGGGGCAGGCGGATGCCAGGCGTCCACCGCGAGCTCGATGCCGTCGGCGACCCGGATGCTTCGTGTCTGCATGCGAGGCATGGTAGTCGGGACCGCCGGGGCGGGCGGACCCCAGCCTTCTAGAGCTCCTGGCGACGGAACGCGAGCGCCGCCGCACCGAAGAGCGTGCACACGAGGACGGTGGACGCGATCGCCGGGCCCACGACGTCGACCCCGGGGAGACCCAGGGCGAGCGCCCGGGCAGGATCGCCCAGGCCGGTCGGCAGGTAGCGGCCGATCGCCGGCACGATCCCCACGATCCCGAGGACGATGAAGGCCGCGACGCCGAGCCCGGCGGCTGCAAGGGCAGAACGGGTCAGGGTGCTGCCCAGGAAGGTGATCGCCGCATATGCCACGAGGGCCAGCCACTGGAGAATCATCGCCGCCGCGAACCCGCCGACCGGCAGCGGCTCGAACAGGACGAGCGTGTAGAGCCACGCCCCGGCGCCGGCGATCGCCGTCGAGATGCCGAGCGTCGTCGCGATGGCGACCATCTTGGCGAGAAGAAACGCGTCGCGGCTCGCCGGCTTCGTGAGGATCAACGCTGCCGTCCCGCGCTCCTTCTCCGTGGCGACGGAGCCCATCGCGAGCAGGACCGCCACGAGCGCCCCGAACTGGCCCAGGTTCTTCGCCAGCTGGGCGTAGGCGTCGGCCGAGGTCGGGGTGGGTATCGTGAGCGCGCCGAACTGGTCTCCGCCGACCGCCTTGAGGATGTCCGGGGTGAACCGGGCGAGGAGCGGGGACGAGAGGCCCACCAGCAGGAAGACGGTCGCCACGATCGGCAGCCGGGCCGTCCGCCACTGCTCCAGCAGCTCCTTGCGCAGGAGCGCGGCCAGCCCGCTCAATGGAGCGCCTCCCGCGGCCGGACAAACCCGCGGCCGTCGAGCTCGCCGGGGGCGGCGGAGCCCACCAGCTCCAGGAAGACGTCCTCGAGCGTCGGGCGCGCGCGCTCGAACGTCTCGAGGACGATGCCGGACTCCACGACGAGCGGCAGGATGCCGCGGGCGGCGGCATCGGAGTCGGATACCGTGATGCGCAGGGAGGCTCCCGTGGTCGAAACCTCGGTCGTCCAGGCGGCCGCCCGCAGCCGATCGACGAGCCCGGCGACCGCCTCCTCCTGCCGGGGCGCCGGCACGAGCCGGTAGATGGGCCGGGCGTGCGCAGCGAGCAGGTCCTCGAGCGGTCCCTCGGTCACCCGGCGTCCCCGGTCGAGGATCGCGACCCGGTCGCAGATCCGCTCGACGTCCGCGAGGACGTGGGTGGAGAAGACGACCGTCGCCGCTCCGTGCAGGCTCGCGACCAGCTCGAGGAGATCGCGCCGACCCTCCGGGTCGAGCGAGCTGACCGGCTCGTCGAGCAGGAGCAGCTGCGGGTCGTGGAGCAGGGCCTGGGCGATCCCGAGCCGCTGCCGCATCCCTCCCGAGTAGCCGCCGATCCGGCGCTCGGCGGCGCCGGCCAGGCCCGTCCGCTCGAGCATCCCCCCGACCTGCGCCCGCAGCTCCGGGCCACCGAGCCCGTGGAGCCGGCCGACGAGCTCGAGCAGCTCGCGCCCCTTCATCCAGGCATAGAACCGCGGGTCCTGGTCGAGGTAGCCGAGGCGGCGGCGCAGCTCCGGCTGATCGGCTGCCACGGCCACGCCCGCCACCGACGCGCTTCCGGCGGTCGGCCGGGCGAGCCCGGCCAGGATCCGGAGCGTCGTCGTCTTGCCCGCGCCGTTCGGCCCGAGCAGGCCGAAGATCGAGCCACGCGGCACGACGAGGTCGAGCCGGTCGAGGGCGAGGATCATCCCGAAGCGCTTCGTCAGCCCGCGGGCCTCGATGGCCGGGCCGTCGTTCGGAGGGGCGCTCGACGCGTTCGGCGTGATGCCGGCAACGTTGGCAGCCGGGGCCATGGTCACGCTTCCTCCCGCCCTGCCACGAAGTAGAGGATGGGTCCGATGATGTTGACGAGGATGATCACCAGGGCCCAGACGATCTTGCTGCCGCCGCGGACGCGCCGTTCGCTGCGCTCCAGGTCCACCAGGGCGGCAATCATCAGCCCGACCTGGATGGCGACGATCGGGACGAGGAGCGCAATGATTTGCTCGGGCTTGAGCTCGGCCATGTCTACCCGAGGATACCGGCCGTGGATGAAGAATTCTTGATCGGCCGAGCACCCGAGCGTGAACGCTCGGGGGCCGACGATACGTGAGGGGAAGACACGGCCCGCCGCTGCCGGCCCATGGCGTGCGTCGCGCGGCGGGCAACCAGCGAGGGAATGATGACGAGAACGCGCCTGGCCGCGCTTGCGCTCGCGACTGGAATGCTGCTGATCACCGCGATCGCCCCGCTCGGGGCTTCGGCCGCGACGTTCAACCTGACGACGCCGTACCCGGCCGTGACGATCCAGCCCGGGAACACCGTCACGTTCCCCCTGGACGTCTCGGTACCCGCGCCCGAGCGGGTGGGCCTCGCCGTCGCCGGCGCCCCCAGCGACTGGACCGCCGACCTGCGGGGCGGCGGCAACATCGTCAACGCGGTGTTCGCCGGCGGCGCCACCGCCGCCTCCGTCGAGCTCTCGGTGACGGTTCCCCAGGCCGCCGCGCCGGGGACGACTACGCTGACCGTCACGGCGACATCGGACCAGGGAACGCGGACGCTGCCGATCGCGGTGACCGTCCTCGGCGCGACGAGCGGCGGGGTCACCTTGACGAGCGACTTCCCGCAGCTCTCCGGCGCCCCGACGAGCACGTTCAGCTACAGCGTGACGCTGGCCAACACCGGCACCCAGAAGCAGACCTACACGCTCCAGGGGCAGGGGCCGGACGGGTGGACGGTCAACGTCCATCCCTCCAGCAATGGGCAGGCGCTCACGGACGCGGTTGACGGCGGAGCCACCGACACCTTGAGCGTCACGGCCCAGCCGCCGTCGACCGTGGCCGCAGGGAGCTACCCGATCCAGGTCACCGTCGCCGCGGGCGGCCAGTCGGCCACGACCAACCTGGAGGCGGACGTCACCGGCTCCCCGGCGGTCACCCTGAGCACGCCCAACCAGGTCCTCAACGCACAGGTCACCGCCGGCTCGACGGGAAGCGTCGCCCTGGTCGTGACGAACACCGGCACGACGGTCCTCCAGAACGTCTCGGTCACGGCCTCTGCCCCGACCGGCTGGACGACGACCTTCTCCCCGGCCACGATCGCCTCGATCCAGCCGGGCAGCGCCGCGTCGGTGACGGCCACCCTCAAGCCGTCGAGCGATGCCCTCGCCGGTGACTACGACGTGACGTTCACGGCGTCTGCCGGGACGGCCAGCGCCAACGTGGACATCCGGACGACGGTCCAGACGTCCCCGCTCTGGGGCTTCATCGGGCTCGCGCTGATCGTGCTCGTCCTCATCGGCCTCGGGTGGGTGTTCCGCCGCTTCGGCCGGCGCTGACATGCGCAAGCGGAGCCGCCTGGGGCGGCACGTGGCACCCGGGCAACCCGAGGCGGATCTCGCCATCCAGACGCACGGGCTGACCAAGCAGTACGGCAGCCTGGTCGCCGTCGACAGGCTCAACCTCGCGATCCGGAGCGGCGAGATCTTCGGCCTGCTGGGCCCCAACGGTGCCGGCAAGACCACGACCATCCTGATGCTCCTCGGGCTGTCCGAGCCCACGCGTGGCAAGGCCGACGTGATGGGCTTCGACCCGACCAGGCAGCCGCTCGAGGTGAAGCGGCGGGTGGGCTATCTCCCTGACGACGTGGGCTTCTACGGGGAGCTGAGCGGCGCCCAGAACCTGCGCTATACCGCCGCCCTGAACGGCATCGAGCGCCGGGAGGCGAACGAACGGATCCGCGAGCTTCTCGAGCAGGTCGGTCTGGCGGGCGCAGCCGACCGGCGGGTCGAGCAGTACTCGCGCGGGATGCGTCAGCGCCTCGGGCTGGCGGACGCCCTCGTCAAGGACCCGTCGGTCCTCATCCTCGACGAGCCGACGGCTTCGATCGACCCGGCCGGTGTCACGGAGGTCCTGGCCCTGATCCAGTCCCTCGCCCGCGACAACGGCGTGACGGTCCTTCTCTCGAGCCACCTTCTCCACCAGGTGCACCAGGTATGCGACCGCGTGGCGATCTTCAACGCGGGCCGGATCCTGGCCCAGGGCCGGATGTCCCAGCTCGCGGCGGAGCTGGCGGGCGATCATCTCGAGCTCGAGGTGGGGATCGACGGCCCGGCCGACGGAGTCGAGGCGGCCCTGCGAGCGGTGCCGGGGGTGACGGACGTGCAGCGCGACCCGCGCGAGCCGGAGCTGTGGCGGGTGAGCGGTCCCCAGGCGATCCGTGGCCGCCTGGCGCTCGAGCTCGCCGCCCGGGGGATGGGCGTCCGGCACCT
>DAOTXE010000062.1:0-40055 GCA_034435355.1 Chloroflexota bacterium | reverse complement strand
TGAGCGTCCCGACCATGTTCGGGTGGACCGAGCAGACGAAGCTGTACGTCCCGGCGGGGAGCGCCGGGACGTCGTACGTCTGGGTGGCCACGCCAGTGAAGATCGCGCCCTTGAAGACCTCGGTCCCCGTCGGCGAGCCCTCGTGGATCGAGACGTTGTGGGGGATCCCCGCGTCGTTGTTGGTGAAGGCGATCTGGAAGGGCGTGTTGGCCGGGGCCGTCAGGTCGGTCTGGTCATAGGCGATCCCCGAGGCCGCCAGCTGGAGCAGCGTGCCCGCCGCACCACCCGAGGCCGCCGGCGAGGCGGCCGTGCCACCCGAGGGTGCCGCGCTCGGGGCGGCGGACCCGGCCGCGCCGCTCGGGGCGGCCGCGGACGACGTGAAGGCGTCCTTCCAGCAGGCCGGAACCGGGGTGGCGCCCGGGGGGAGCACGTAGGTCGGGTCGCGCCAGCCCGACAGGGTGACGGTCTGGCCATTGGTCGGGTCGACGCCCTGGAACTGCGTGGTGTTCGGGGCGGTGACGAAGGCGATCAGCTCCTGGAGATTCCGGTAGTTCAGCGGACCCGGCGGGTTGCCCTGGTCCGACCAGATCGGCATGAGCGAGTTCGCATCACCGCAGACGTAGCGCCCCCCGACGGTCAGGACGCTCATGAGGTAGCCCGGCGTGAGGTGGGTCAGCAGCTTCGCCTGGTCGTTGAGGGTGGGCCCGATCCCGCCCTGCCCCTGGGCGCCGTGGCAGCGCGCGCAGTTCGCCTGGAACAGCGCGTAGCCCTGGGTCACCGCCGTGACCTGCTGGACGGCGACCTCGTTGGCGAGCCGGCTGGAGTTCGCCACGCCCGGCACGCCGAGGTCATAGAAGTAGTAGACGATGACGAACAGCGAGACGATCGTGACGGCCAGGAAGGCGACCCAGCGAGCGCTGGCGCTCTGGGCGACGATCTTCGCGGCGCGCTCCGGCGACAAGCCGACGCTGTGCGCGCTCGGATGCGCCGTGAACCGATCCACCTCCGCCGGCTCGCGCGGCGCAAGCTCGGAGCCGCCGCCCGGGACGGGCAGGCGCTCCTCGGGGGGGAGGCCGGAATGGTCGGTCATCGGGGCGGTCGGGTCGTGGTCACGTGTCGATCAGATGCAGCCCGTCGGGCTCTTCGAGGGGATGAGCCCGGGCTGACCAAGCGCGATCGGGAGCGGGCCAAGGGTGAGCTTGCTGGTATCGAGGGTCAGCTTGCCGTCGCCGCCGACGCTGACCGCGAACCGGTCGAGCGACCGCGGCGCGGGTCCCAGCTCCTTCACCTTGGTGCCGAGCCGGTCGTAGCGCGAGCCATGACACGGGCACTCGAACCAGTAGCTCTTGATGCAGAAGTTGGGCTTGCAGCCGAGATGCGTGCAGCGCTGGTAGAGGGCGCGCACGTTGACGGCGGTCCCGTCTCCGGTTGCATCGTCCCCGGGCACGAACTCCTGGCGGGTGGTGTCAACCAGCACGATGAACGACCGCGCGTCCTGGTAGTAGGCCGGGTACCCGTCGCCGAAGGGGATCAGGGCGTTCGCGTTCTTGACGTCGGTGAACGAGCCGAGCGGGACCTTGCCGCCGAAGCCGCCGGACAGGTTCGGCCACAGGAACCCGAGGGTTCCCGCGGACACCTCGAGGAGCCAGAGCCCGACGCCCGCGCCCAGCGAGGTCCGAAGGAGCTGCCGGCGCGAGAGGCCCTTGGGGGCCTCGTTGCGCATCGACTTGAGCGCCTCGCTCGTGAGGGCACCGGGCTTGCTGGCGGGCTCGACGTGGTAGTTGCTCATCGATCGCTCACAGGCTGAAGTGGAAGCCGCTGACCCAGGGAAGCGTGAACGCGTAGCCCGGGCCGCGGAAGAAGATGCCGAGGAAGGTCAGCACCAGGCCGAGCCCGCAGAAGAGGCTGAAGAGCACGACCGCAGTCTTGCGGTCCGAGGGCCGGTTGGCCCGGATGTTCTCGCGATCGACGAACGGGATCATCGCGGCACCGATCAGCACGAAGAGCGGGACCAGCGCGCCGGCGACGGTCGGGTGGAAGTACGCGAGCAGCTCCTGGAGCCCGAGGAAGTACCAGGGCGCCTTCGCCACCTCGGGGGTGACGTTCGGGTTGGCCAGCTCCTCGAGCGGGGCATTCACGAACACGCCCATGAACAGGAGGAAGACGCTCATGAAGACGGCCGCCAGGAACTCGATCGAGAGCAGGTGCGGCCAGGTCATGACCGTGTCGTCGGGTTCCTTCTGGACCCGCACCACGGCGTCCTGCTTGACGAGGGCGAGGAGTCGATAGGGGCGGGCCGACATCGGCACGCGCTGCTTGTCGATCTCCGTCCGGCGCGTGGGGTCCACCGGCAGGACGACACGCCGCTCTGGCGGCGCCTTCTGCTCGGTCATGACGCCGCTCCCGCGGCCGCGGGGACGCGGTCAGGGCCAGGTGGAGTCGAGCACCGGAGCGGGCGCACCTGGGGGTGCGTGAGCGACGGCGCGGAGGCGACAACGACGCGATGGCCCGTCACAGCGGCCCCGAGATCCCGCCGTCCTTGCGGATGCGCCAGAAGTGAACTGCCAGGAAGACCGCCGCCACCAACGGGAAGACCATGATGTGGAGGACGTAGAAGCGCAGCAGCGTGTTGCCGCTCACCTCCAGTCCCGCCAGGAGGAGCGTCTTCGACGGCGTGTTGAAGAGCGGAGCGTACCCCGCCATGTTCGAGCCGATGGTGATGGCCCAGTAGGCGATCTGGTCCCACGGCAGCAGGTAGCCCGTGAAGCTGAGGAAGAGGGTCAGGAACAGCAGGACCACGCCCACCACCCAGTTGAACTCGCGGGGCGGCTTGTAGGCGCCGTGATAGAAGACCCGCATCATGTGCAGGAAGACGAAGAAGACCATCAGGTGGGCCGCCCAGCGGTGGATGTTCCGGGTCAGCAGCCCGAACGGCACCTGGGACTGGATCTGCAGGATGTCGGAATACGCCTGCGTCGCCGACGGGGCGTAGAAGAACATCAGGTAGACACCGGTCACGGTGAGCACGAGGAACAGGAAGAAGGAGAGACCGCCCAGGCAGAAGGTGTAGGCGAACTTGACGGCGTGCTGGCGAACGCGGACCGGGTGGAGGTGAAGGAAGACGTTGTTCATCACCGCGTACGCCCGCGACCGCTCGTCGTTGGGATACGGGTTGCGGAAGATCGACCGGAAGACGGGGCTCCGCCGGATCGACTGATCCACCCGCTCCAGGAAGCTCACCTGGCCCCTCCTGCGACACCGGGCATCCCGGCAAGCTGCGCGTCCCGGTACGACTCCTTGTAGAGCCGGCCGTCGGTCGAGACCTCCTGGAGCTCGAACCTCTCCATCGTAATGGCGTCGAACGGACAGCGCTTCACACAGAGGGCGCAGCGGATGCAGCGCTCCTCGTCGAGGATCATGGCGGCGCCCTGGTCCCAGCCGTATGCCTCCTCGAGCTCCGGCAGGGGCCCCTCCGACTTCATCTGGTTCACGTCGATCATGTGGATGACGCCCTCCGGGCAGACGTCGGCACAGGCGCCGCACAGGACGCACCGGAACGGGTCGAACCAGATGTTGTAGTTGCACATCAGGCAGCGCGTGGATTCGGCAACCGCCTGCGTGGCGCTGTAGCCCAGCTCGACGCCGGTGGTGAAGTTGACCTCCGGCTCGCGGGACGCCATGCGCGATTCCACGGGCAGCATCGGGATGTGCTGGCGCGGCAGCACGTCGTAGTACTCGGGCATGTCGTGGCGCCACGACGAGGTGATCTTGACGTTGGCGGTCACCGTCACGTCGCTCCGCCCGGCGAGATAGCGGTCGATGGCATAGGCGCACTTCTTGCCGTGCCCGGCAGCCTCGATCAGCGTCGCCGGGCCCGTCACGAAGTCACCCGCGGCGAAGACGCCGCGCACGTTCGTCGCATAGGTCGCGGGGTCCACCTTGAGGCGGCCCCGGGCGACCTCGAAGGTCGCCTCGACGGGCAGGAAGCTGAGGTCCGCTGCCTGCGAGACCGCCGGGATGACCGTGTCGGCCGGCACGATGAACTCGGAACCGGGGATCGGCACCGGGGAACGGCGACCGGACGGGTCGGGTTCGCCCAGCTTGTTCCGGATGAAGCGGACGCCGGTGAGCTTCCCGTCCTCGCCCAGCAGCTCGATCGGGCTGACGAGGAACTCCATCCGGACGCCCTCGCGCTCCGTCTCGCCGAGCTCCTCCTCGTCGACGACGAGCTCCGAGCGCGTGCGGCGGTAGGCGATCGTGACGTTCTCGGCACCATGGCGCAGGCTCGTCCGCGAGCAGTCCATGGCCGTGTAGCCGCCCCCGATCACCACGACGTTGCGCCCGATCTCCAGCGGCTCGCCGAGGTTGGCCCGCTTCATGAAGTCGACCCCGTACTGCACGCCGGCCAGCTCGGCCCCGGGGACGTCCAGCCCCACGGCGTCCATCGCGCCCGCGCAGATCGCCACCCCGTCGAAGTCGTGGAGAAGCGTCTCGAAGCTGATGTCCGGCCCGATCTTCGTGTTGTACCGGAAGGTGACACCGAGCCGCTCGACGAGCCGGACGTCCATCTCGATCGCCTCGCGGGGCAGCCGGAAGGCCGGGACGCCGATCAGCATCGTTCCGCCGGCGAACGGGAGACTGTCGAAGACGGTCACCCGGTACCCCTTGACCGCGAGCTCCCGGGCGACGGAGATGCCCGCCGGCCCGGCCCCGATCACCGCGACGCGCTCGTCGCGCGGCGTGATCGGAGGGACCACGTCCGGGATGCCCGACGCCTCGTGCCACTCGACGAGGAACCGCTTCATGGCCCGGATCGCGAGCGGGCGGTCGATGTCGCCCCGGCGGCACGCCCGCTCGCATGGCGCCGAGCAGACGTACGCGCACATCGCCGCGACCGGGTTCGGCTCGCGCGAGAGGAGGTAGCCCTCCTCAAACCGGCCCTCCGCGGCGAGGTTGAGATAGCCGCGGCAGTTGGTGCCGACCGGGCAGGCTTCCTGGCACTCGATGTTGCACTGCAGCCAGGAAGCATCGACCGGCTGGACGAGGAACTCCTGGTTGGGGTCGATGGGCACGATGCGTGGGCCTCGTTCGTACCTGCGGCTGCCGGGACTCGAGAGTACGGGCGCGGGAAGCGGTGCGGCGCAGCGCGGCTGACGGCTCGGGATCGACGGGCCGGAGTCTACACAAGGATGCGCACTCATGCACGCGTCGGGCCGGGTCAGGCAGCCGGCTTCGCACGCGCGGCGCCACCTTCGCACCGCCGCGTGGATTGACGCGAGTGGATTGACGCGAGCGGGCGGCGCAGCTACGCTCGGGGCGCGGCCGCGTCCCTCGTCGCCCACCACGCTGCCGGCATGGCACAGACCGAGGAACATCCAGTGAGTGCCAGCGAGTCCGTCTTCCTCGCCAGTGGCCTGGCGCTCGGTCTGCTCGCGAGCGTCGCGCTCGTGCGCGTCCGTCGGGCGCGCCCGGTTGGACGGCGGGGCGTGCGCGTGACGATCTCGGCGGGCCCTGCCGGGAGCGGCGCGTTGACGCTGGCGACGCCGCTCCTGGCGTCCGGGATGGCGCGCGGCGCGGACGACGTCTTCTCCCCGGAAGCGGAGACGCGCGCGACGCGTTCGACCGAACGGCCGTTCGGTCCCGCGAGCCCGGCGGCGCCGGCTCGACCGGCCGCCGCACCGGCGCCCGCCCTCGGGAGTGGGCCCGGCGCCGCCCGCGCGGACGACGCGGACCCGTGCGCGGAGCAGCGCGAAGCCATGGAGGTGGCCTGCGGCCACGCCGATCGGATGGCCGCGGTGGCGAGCGCCGTCGGGGAGCGGCTGCGCGATGCGCGACGCGCCTATGACGAGCACGTCGGCCGCCGCGACCGGGCCGCCGCGACGATCGATCCGCGTGCGATCCGGGCCGCGAAGGACGAGGCACAGGCGCAGTTCCGCCGCAGCCGGCTGGCCGCGCGAGACCGCGCAGCGGTCGAGGCGGCCGCGGGAGCCTGGCTGCGGGAGATCAACCGGATCAACACCCGGACCCGGGACGCGACGCTCGCGATGTCGCGCGAGGCCGCGGTCGAGGCCGAGCTCCTGCGGGCGGTCGAGAAGGCCGGGCTGGACGCCGATGTCGCCCGGATCGGGAGCGAGCATGCGGCCGAGGAGTGCCGGGCGGCGCGGATGGCGCTCGCCACGTGCGAGGAGGTGGAGCGGCTCGGGGTGACGACGCCCGGGCCGGCCGGTCCCGCTGCACCGCCCGAGCCGGCCGGCCCGGCAGCGCCTCCCGCGCCGCGCCAGCTCGCGCCCGACGACGAGGCCCCGGTCGAGCTGCCGGCGGCCGCCGGTGAGGCCGCGATCCTGCGCCTTCTCGAGGGGGATCGGGCAATGATGCGCTCGATCGTGGAGGCCCTCGCAGGCGGCGACGCCGCCGAGGAGCGTCGCTGGCAGCTCCTGGTGTCCGACCTCGTCGACGCGATCCTGGCCCGAGCGATCGACGCGTCCGCCCTCTCCTTCCCGGCCGACCACGTCCTCTGGGGCGCGTACTCGGAGCTCCAGTGCCGCGAGATCTCGTCTGCACTTGCCGCTCTCGGCTACCGGTTCGACGGCCTCGGCGGCTTCGCCGACGGGCGCGTGCCGGGCCAGCGCGAGCTCTCGCTTGCCGTGGGATACGCGGGCGAGGACCCGATGCGGGTCCGGTTCTGGCCGACCGCGGCGAACATGCCGGCCCTCTTCCATGACGTGCGGGTGGAAGCGGGGCGCTACCTCGCGGAGACGGCGGGTGGCCTGACGATGGGCGAGATGGTGGACATGCTGGGGCGTCGGGCCGAGCCGCTCGCCGAGCTCTGGAACGCCTGGGGCCGCGTCCGGCCGCTGCTCCTCGCCGAAGCCTGACGGCCTACCCGGGGAGCGGCGCCTCCCCGACGGACCCGTCCGCCGGCTCGTCGTCGTCGATCACCACCAGGCGGAATGCCTCCGCGGCCGGGGCCCCGAGCACGGCGCCGTCTTCGGCGGCCCAGGCGCGCAGTCGATGCTCGAATTCCGGGTCGACCGTGAACTGGCTGGCGTGGCAGCGCAGCGCATCGATCTTCCGCTCGATCGTTGCGCCCACCTCGACCCAGACGGTGGGCGCCTCTGGCCAGAACAGGTAGAGCCGGCGCACCCGGTGCGGGGCGAGACCCGCGCGCACGAGGTGGGGGAACGCCATCGGGTTGCGCGCCGCCGGGTAGACCGCGTCGACTGCGGCGATGCCAGCCGCCCGGTGGTCGGTGTGGTTGACGCCGCCGCCCCGGTAGAAGAGGACCTCCGGGTCGTGGGCGAGCACCACATCCGGCCGGAACTCCCGGATCTCGCGGACCAGGAGCTCGCGCAGCGGGAGCTCGTTGGCGAGCGCCCCGTCCGGCTGGTGGAGGAACCGGACGTCGTCGTAGCCGATGACCGCGGCCGCCCGGCGCTGCTCCGCCTCGCGGGTCAGGGCGAGCGCGAGCGGGTCGATCGCCGCATCCTCGCCCCCCTGGTCGCCGCTCGTGCAGCAGACGAGCCGTCCGACCGACCCGCGATCGATCCACAGGGCCGCCGTGGCGGCCGGGCCGAAGTCGGCATCGTCGGGGTGCGCCACGACCACCATGAACCGCGCGGGACGCCAGGTGTGCGCCGTGACGGCAGCTCCGGCGGCCGGTGGATCCGGCGTCACGGCGCGGCGAACGCGCCCGCGCACGACGGGCGGTGCCGGCTCGACGCTTCCTGGTGAGGGCTGCGCCCCTGGTTCATGCGCGGTCAGCGTGCTGCGGTCGCTTTCGCGGCCGCCAGGACCGACCGCACCTCGGCGGCATGCCCTTCCGGCGTGACGAGGGGCCAGGCATGCGCGACGCGGCCGTCGGGGCCCACGAGGAACGTCGAACGCTGGGTTCGCATGTACGTGCGGCCGTCTTTCGTGCGTTCGACCCAGGCCCCGTACTCGGCGGTCACGACCGCCCCGGCGTCGGAGAGGAGCGTGAACGGCAGCTCGTGCGCCGCCCGGAACGCCGCGTGGCTGTCCGCGTCGTCCGGGCTGATCCCCCAGACCTCGGCACCCTCGGCGCGAATGCTCGCAAAGCTGTCGCGAAACTCGCAGGCCTCGGTCGTGCAGCCCGGGGTGTCGTCCTCGGGATAGAAGTAGATAACCGTCCACTCGCCGCGCCGGTTCGCGAGACGATGGAGCGTTCCCGATTCGTCGGGGAGGGCGAAATCTGGTGCCGGATCGCCGGCGACGGGCATCTGCGACATCGCACGCGAGAGCCTACCGCAACGCGCCGAATCGGTCGTCGCGGCTCACCGCGGCCAGGGAGCTGCGAGAGAGAGCGCGGCCAGCGCCAGCACACCCAGTCCGGCCGCGCCGACGACCAGGTCCGCGGACGACCAGGCGACGACCCGGTACCGGCTCGGCCGCATCCCACTCGCGAACCCGCGGGCGTCCATGGCCAGGGCGACCCGGCCGGCGCGCCGCACCGCCAGCACGAGCAGGGCCAGCAGGATCCGTGGGTGCCAGTCTCCCCGGAGGCCGCGGATCCGCCGCGCCTGGCGGAGCGTCGCGAGGTCCAGCGCGAGCCGGGGCACCGCCTGCTGGGCGGCCAGCGCGCCAGCCGCGAAACGCTCGGGGATCCGCGCCTGTGCGACGAGCGAATCGGCGAGCCGGGTCGCCTCTGTCGTCAGCGCGAACGTGACCCCCGTGGCGGCGACGGCGAGAACGCGCATGCCGAGCGCGATCCCGACTTCCAGCGCGGCTTCCGTGATCCGGAGCGGACCGACCCGCAACAGGGTCGGGTTCGAGGCCTCGAGGTTGGCGGCGCCGAGCAGGCTGTTGACGACGGCGACGCCCAGCGCGGCGACGACGAACGGCAGCCAGGCGCGGACGAACCGACGGACGGGCACCGCACCGAGCCAAAGGCAGCCCGCGGCGCTGGCCACGACGAGGATGAGCGCCGGTCGCGGGTCCACGGCAAGGAGGAGGAGCGCCAGCCAAACCAGGCCGATCGCGAGCTTCGTGAGCGGGCTCGACCGGCCGAGCGGGCTGGCAAGCTGGCGGTCGCCGATCTGCGGCGCCACGATCACGGGACCGCCTCCACGACCCCGGCGTCCATCCGCAGGCACCGGCCGCCGAGGTCTGCAAGGAGCCGTTCGTCGTGCGTCGCGACGACGACACTCGTGCCGGCATCGAGGTGCGCAGCGAGGGCCTCCAGGAGGCCGCGGTACGTCGTCCGGTCCTGGCCGAAGGTGGGTTCGTCCAGGACCAGCAGGCCGGGACGACGAACGAGCACGCAGGCCAGCGAGACGCGGCGCTGCTCTCCGCCCGACAGCGCGTACGGGCTCCGCGAACCGAACCGGTCGAGCGGCAGGCCGAGCGCACGCATCAGCGGTTCGACCCGGGCGCGCTCCTCGCGGCGCAGACCGAGGGTCACCTCGTCGAGGACGGAGCCCGCCAGGAACTGCTGCTCGGGATCCTGGAACAGGTAGCCGGCGCGCCGGGCCAGGTTGGCCGCCGGGAGCCGGTCCGGCCGCTCACCCGAGAGCCGGACCCGGCCCGCCGACGGACGCAGGAGCCCCACGAGCAGTCGCCCCAGGGTCGACTTGCCACCGCCGTTCGGCCCGACGATGACCACACGCTCCCCGGCCCGGACGACGAGGTCCACGTCCTGCACCGCGGGTCGTCCGTCGCCGTACGCGAAGGTGACCCCGTCCGCGGTGACGACCGGGCCGCCCACCGGTCCGGCCGCCGCCGGAGCCGGCCCGGCAACGCCGAGCCGCGCGTCGACCTCCCGGGGCAGCCAGATCCCCGCCTCGACGAGCGCAGACCCGACGGATTCCACGACACCGGCAGGGGTCCCGGACTCCTGGACCTGGCCCCCGGCACCGAGCACGAGGACCCGGTCCGCGAGCTGCCAGGCGAGCTCGACCCGGTGCTCGACGAGCACGATCGTCGTGCCGGCGGCCCGAAGTGCGGCGAGGCGTTGCATGAACGCCTGCGCCCCGGCCGGGTCCAGGTTGGCGGTGGGCTCGTCAAGTACGAGGACCGGCGGGGCTGGCGCGATCGCGCCCGCGAGCGCGAGGCGCTGCTGCTCGCCGCCCGAGAGCGTGGCGGATCGGCGTCGCTCCAGGCCGGCGAGCCCGACCGATGCGAGCGCGCGAGGCACCGCCCGCTGCATCTCATCGCGCGGCAGGCCGAGACGCTCGAGGCCGAACGCGACGTCGTCCTCCACGCGCTCCATCACCACCTGGTCGCCCGGGCGCTGGAACACGACGCCGACCCGGCCGCCCACCGCGACCTCCCCGGTCAGGCGGCCGCCCGTCCTCGCGTCGAGGAGCCCGGCGAGCGCAAGCGCGAGGGTCGACTTGCCGGATCCCGATGGGCCCATCACGAGCAGGCATTCGCCGGGCGCGAGGTCCAGGTCGACCCCGGTGAGCGCGGCGGCGGACGCCCCGGCGTGCGTGTAGCCGAGGCCGCTGGCGCGAACCGTCCCCGGGGCGAGCCCGGTCAGGCGGGGAACCCCTGGAGGGCGCCGGCGCGCCGGAGCGTCCCCACGACCATCGCCGTGACTGCGGGCATCAGCACCGCCGCCGAGATCAGCATCGCAAGACCGGTGATCGCGAGCACGTCGGCAGCCACGCCCTGGTAGTAGAGCAGCCAGTCGTGGAGGAACGCCAGCGCCGCGGACGCGACGCTGGCGAGCACGACAACGGGCACGCCATATCGTCGATACCGGAACAGGGCGAAGGCGAGCTCCGCACCGAGCCCCTGGAGAAACCCCGACAGGATCGCGTCCGGACCCCACTGGTTGACCACGAGCACGGACAGGCTGGCCGCCACGAGCTCCGCGAACAGGGCGGCCCCCGGCTTGCGCACGATCACCGGGGCGATCACGGCCGGCAGCAGCCAGATCCCGTACAGGACGTTGAGCGGCGAGCCGGCCGCGCCGCCGGCCGCCTGGTAGACCACGTTGAAGCCGGCCATGAAGACACCGAACGCCGCCGCGATCACGGCCACGACGACGATATCGACCGTGCGCCAGCTTCGATCCCGGGCGCTGGTCGCCGCGGGAATGCCCGACGGGTTGCTCATCCGGCCGCTCCTCCCGTTCCGTGCGTCTCGACGATCAGCAGGCGACCGGACCGGAGGGAGACGCGCGCCTCCATCCCGGTGCGAACGTTCGAGAGGCCGCGGGCCTGCCCCGCGTGCAGCGGCTCGTCACGGAGAGGATAGGCAAGCCCGTCGGTCGTGACGCCGTCGACGTCCGCGCCGAACGGGAAGAGGGAGACCAGGTCGCCGGGTGCGCCGGTCAGCACGGCCTCGGCGTGCGATCCGGCCCCGGCCGCGCCCGCCGGTCCCATTCCGAGCAGCCGGACCCGCGTGCTCGCGTCCAGGAGCACCGCATCCCGTCCTTCCAGGACGGGATGCGCCAGCAGCCACACGTTCGCGAGGGCATGGTCGAACCGCGAACCGCCGAGGGCGCCGAGAATCGAGACCCGGCCCGCGCCGCGTCCGACGGCCGCGAGGAGCGCCAGCTCGAGATCGGATTCGTCCTTGGTCGTCTCGGCCAGCTCCACCGGAATCCCGCTGGCCCGGACCTCGGCGATCCCGGATTCGCCGAGCGAATCGCCGTCGCCGACCACGAGGTCGGGCTGGAGGCCGGCCCGCGCGGCCTTGCGCGCCCCGCCATCGGCCGCGATGACCACGTCCGCACCCGCGGCCCAGCCGGGCCAGGCAGCGTCGAGCTCGGCACGCGCGGGCACCTCGCCGTCGCCGACGAGGATCGCGTGCCGGACGCCGCCAGGGCCGGGACCAGAAATCGGAAACGCCTCCGTCGGGTTGAGGGACGGAGGCGTGCCACTGGACTCCCTTCGCCGGCATGACCCGGATCAGGTTCCGAGGGTCTGCGGTCACCCGCACTCTCAGCGCCGCGAGGCGCTCCCCTGTCCCCATCTTCGATTGCGCCGGGCTCCCGCCGGCAGGCCGAATCTACACCGGCCCGCGGCCCCGCGCTCGCCGGCGCTGGCCGAGCACGCCGCCGACCCAGGCCGAGACGGAGGCCGCGACCTCGGCCGCCCCGGCCGCGCGGAGCTCTGCCCCCGTCGCGAGGTCGCTCCGGATCCCGATACCGCGCGCTCCGGCCGCCACCGCCATCCGCATGTCGTCGAGCGCGTCGCCGACGTAGGCCGCTTCCGCGACGTGCTCGGTCATGCCGAGGGCACCCAGGGCGTGGCGGAGTCCGGCCGGGCCCGGCTTCGGCTCGAACGGGTCGTCGCCGTAGACGCGCACCGCGAGGAGCCCGGCGAGACCGTGACGCACGAGCTGCGGTTCCACGCTGTCGCGCCGGCCCGCCGTCACGATCCCCATCGCCACACCCGCGTCCGCGAGCTCCCGGAGCGCCTCGGCGGCCCCCGGTAGAAGCCCCGCCTCGTCACGCCCGCGGTAGAGCGACCACCAGCGGGCACCCACCGCGTCGATATCCTGCTCGGGCAGCCCGAATCGGCGGTAGAGGAGCCGCCAGTCGGGCGTGAAATGGCGCCGGTAGAGGTCCCACCTGATCGGCGCGCCGTATTCCGCCATGACCAGCTCGGTCGCGGCGTACATGAATGGGAGCGTGTCGACCAGGGTTCCGTCCCAGTCGAAGAGGACTGCGCGCACGGGACCGAAGCGTACCGCGTCGATGCCGGCCGGATCGAGGGGAAGGGGAGCGAAGGAGCGGGAGACTGCACGCGCAGGGCAGCGCGCGGTCCCGCTGCTAGACTCGGCCCCGTGCCCGACCCGGTCGATCCAACGGCGCGCGCCGACCTTGGCGCGCCCGATCCGGCGGTTCGGCGCGTCGTCGAAGCGGCCGCCGGGCGCGGCGTGCGGCTCGAGATCCACGAGCTCGCCGAGACGACGCACACGGCCGAGGACGCGGCGCGAGCGCTCGGCGTCGAGGGCGCCCAGATCGTGAAGTCGCTCGTCTTCGTCGTGCCGTGCGCCGACGGCACGCTCGAGCCGGTCATCTGCCTGGTCTCCGGCCCGAACCGGGTGGACGTCGGGCTGTTGTCCCTCGTGACGGGCGAGGCGGGCATCCGGCGCGCCACGGCGCGCGAGGCGAGGGAGCTCACCGGCTTCTCGATCGGCGGGATCCCACCCGTCGGTCACCCACGGCACGTGCGGGTGGTGATGGACCCGGACCTCTGCCTGTACCCGGAGGTCTGGGCCGCCGCCGGACGCGACCGATCGGTGTTCCCAATGACGCCGGCCACCCTCGAGGCGCTCACGGACGCGATCGTCGCGCCGATCGCCGAGACCCGCGCGGGCGGGACGTGACCGCGGAGCCACGCCAGACCGTCGTCGCATACCCGGGCGGCATCCGGGTGCGCTCGCGCTGGGCCGGAACCGGGGGCGGAGATGCGGTATTCGCGCTCTCCGAGGCGGGAGGTGTGCTCCACGAGTACGGGGACCGGGCCAGCGCTGCCTTCGAGCGCCTCTGCCGCACCGAGCTTCGCGTCGAGAGCCCGGCCGGAGCGTGGGACGCCCGCCTCGCGTCGCCGATCTTCGACGAGCCGGCCTGCCTGGTCTGGGATACGGAGGACCTCCTCGTCGTGAAATACGGCTTCGTGACGTACGGACTGGCTGCGCGGTCCGGCGAGCTCCGCTGGTCGCACCGCTCCGGGTCGCCGGTCCTGGCGGTACTCGGCTCGTCGCGCCTGCCGCACGTCCTGGTCCAGGCGGAAGTCGAGACGTTCGCGCTCGAGCGGGATGGTGCGGTCCGCTGGCGCGTTGCGCACTCCGACGTCGTCGCGGGAGCCGAGCTGATCGGCGACCGCCTGGTGCTCGCGAGCTATGCCGGCCTGGCCTCCGCGCTCGATCCGGTCTCGGGACGGGCTCTCACCTGAGCCCGCGGCCCTGGAGCGTGGACGCCGTGTGGACAACCGCCACGATCCCGAGCCACTTGGTGGACGCCTGCGCTTGCACTGGCCCGGCCGGCCGCCTACCGTTGACGCCGACCCGGAGGGGTCATGAGCTCGCTAACGGCGGAGGCTTCGCGGCCAATGTCCACGCGATGCGGAGGTTCCTCCGGGTCGTTGCATGCCTGGCCGCCGCTGCCTGCTACCATCCCCGGCCGTGACTCCTCTGCTCGTGGCCGCCGCCGGGATCGTTGCGATTACGCTCGGCACACTCCTTCTCGGCTCGTACGGGGAGCGTGGCCGTGTCGGCCGCCTTCTCGCCGTGACACCGGCGATGACGCTCGCAACCGCGCGGGAGCTGGCGACATCCGGCGCCCGCCGCTACGTGCGGATCGAGGGGCGCCTGGACTCGAACGAGGAGTTCCCCGACGAGAACGGCCGCCCGCTGGTCCTCCGACGCCGCCGGCTCGAGGCACGCCTCCGCGGGCGCTGGCACGTACTCGACGAGCAGCTCCAGGCCGTCCCGTTTCGCCTGCGCGACGGCCTCGAGGTGGTCGGCGTGGACGCCGAGGCGCTCGACGAGGGACTCGTGACGCTGGCGAAGGAGTCGACCGGAACCGCGTCGGAGGTCGCAGACCGGCTGGCGACGCGCCTTCCGCCGGCGACACCCGTCCGGCTGCGGATCGAGCAGCTTTCGTCAGTGGAGCACGCCGTGGTCCTCGGGGTTCCGATCGCCGGCGCCAATGGCACCGTCCGGCTGACCCGCGGGACGGGCCGGCCGCTCGTCGTGTGCACGCTCGAGCGCGACGAGGCAATGCGCGTCCTCGCCGGCGGCGCCCGGGCGCGGCCGATCGCGGCCGCGCTCACCTTCGCTGCCGGCCTGGCCCTGCTCGGGGCGGGCCTCGGCTGGGCCGTTGTCTCGGGCTCGTTCTCATGAAGTGCCCCGGCCGCGGCGCTCCGCGCCGCACCTGGGCGGCTGCCTGCCTCCTGCTGTGGCTCCTGGCGTTGGTCGCTCCGGCCCTCGGGGCCGACCCGACCCCGAGCCCTGCCACGGGCGACGTGCGCAGCAGCACGACCGCGCCCGGCCTCGTGGGAGACCCCATCTTCGCCGTCGCCGGGGTCGTCGTCATCGGGCTCGTCGCGCTCGGAGCGACCCAGCTCTACGTCCGGGTGACTGCCCGACCCTGAGGCGCGGCACCGACGGCCACGGCGGAACCGGGCTGCGGACCGTTCGAGGCAGCGGCACGATGTCGCGTACCCCGGTCCGAAATTCGGGGTCGCACCCCTGACGTCTTACCTATTGGCAGGAAATGGAAGGTCCGTGAGACTTGCCAAAACCGCACGAATCCTCCACGTTAGGGGGGCCGCCACGTCATGACACCCGCCCGGCATCCCGCGGACGCGACACTGTCCGTCACGAAGGCGGCGCGCGTTCTCGGCGTGCATCCCAACACGATCCGGGCGTGGAGCGCACAGGGGCGAATCCGCTACTACCGCATCAACGAGCGCGGCGACCGCCGCTATCGGCTGGCCGACCTCCAGCGGTTCATGGCCCAGGCCGAGAGCCGGCCGGAGGCCGTCCGCGGGCGCCGCAACCTGGCTGGCGTCCCGATCCGCTCGGTCGCTCCGCCGATCGGGGCCGAGGTCGTCGAGCTGCGGACACGCCCCCTGGAATTCGCTCGGGAGAGCCCGACGGCGGTCGTCCGGCCCATCGTCACGTCGAAGACGGCGCACGAGGCCCCCGCGAGAACCCGGCTCGACATGGCCATCCTTGCGCACCTCGCCGAAATGGTGGCCCGCGACGCCGACGCCGACGCCGTGGCACGTGCGGCCGTCGAGCTCATGCACGACCGCGCCGGCCACGAACTCGTGGCGATCTTCGACCGCCGGGAGGGGCGCCTGGTGGTGCGCGCCGCCCGGGGTGTCGGCGCCGAGCGCCTCGGGCCGTTCGCGGAGTCGCAGGGCCTCCCTGCCCGGGCCCTGCGAACCCCGGGGCCGGTCACCGAGACGGCGCAGGTCGGGATGGACTGGCTCGTCGGCTCCGGGAGCATGCTCGGGAGCCGCGTCGCGGCGGCGATCCGCGACGGAACCGGGGAGGCGTGGGGGGTGCTGCTGGTCGCCGACGAGGGCGGCCCGGCTCCACAGGAGCGGGTGCTCTCCGTTGCCGCCGTCGCACGGGCGGTGGCCGTCGCCGTCCATGCCGACGAGCTCCGCAGCATGTCCGGGGTCCGGCTCCGTCGGGCCGAGGCACTTCGCCGGATCGCGGACGACATCGGCGGCAAGCTGGACATCGAGCGGATCCTCGCGGGTGTCGTCGAGCACGCACGCACCCTCTTCGGCGCCGAGCGCGCGGCGATCCACCTCCGCCGGCCCGATGGCGCGATCGCGGCCGAGGCGAGCCGGGGGCTCTCCGCCGGCTATCTCGCAGCGGTACGCGACGCTCCGCTGCCGGCCCTTCCCGCGGAGGTGGAGGCGACGCGGCGACCACGCTTCGCCGCCCGCTATCGTGACGACCCGCGCGCGCAGGCGATCCGGGCGGCGGTGGTGCAGGAGGGATACGACACGCTGGCGGCAGCGCCACTCCTGGACGGCGACGGCCTGCTCGGCCTGCTGACGCTCTACCACGACCGGCCCCATCCGTGGGACGCGGAGGAGCTCGAGGCGCTCGCGGCACTCGCCGCGCACGCGGCCACCGCTGTCCGGAATGCCCAGAACTACACCCAGATGGCGACCTGGGCAGCCCAGCTCCAATCGATCCAGCAACTCGGTGCGCAGCTCGCCCGCCTCACCAGCGAGCAGGAGATCGGCGATGCCATCGCCAACGAGCTCGAGACGCTGATCTCGTACCACAACGTCCGGGTCTACCGGCTGCGCGAGGACGGCTGGCTCGTCCCCGTCGCCATGCGCGGCCTCGTCGGTGAGTTCCAGGACGAAACCCCGGACCTCCTCCGTACCCGGATCGGCGTGGGCATCACCGGCTGGGTCGCCCTCCACAACGTGCCCCAGAACCTGGGGGACGCCGCCCACGACCCGCGAGCGATGACGATCCCGGGAACCGAGGCGGACCTCGCCGAATCGATGCTGCTGGCGCCCCTGGTCTACGAGGACACGGTCCTGGGCGTGATCGTCCTCTCGAAGCTCGGCCTGTGGCAGTTCACCGACGACGATCTCCGCCTCCTCGTCATCTACGCGAGCCTGGCCGCCCAGGCCATCACGAACGCCGAAAGGGCGGACCGCCTGCGCGCACAGTCCGCGACGCTGGAGCGGCAGCTGGCCAGCCATCGCGCGCTGCTGGCCATCACCGAGTCGATCGTCGGGACGCTCGACGCCCGGGTGATCCTCGAGCAGGTCTGCGACCGCTTGAGCGCGATCGTCCGCCTGGACACGATCGCGATCTCACTGCGTGACCCGGAATCCATGACCCTCCGGCCGATCCTCGCCCGCGGCGTCCATGCCGCGGCCCACATGGAGCCGTGGGAGCCCGGCCAGGGAGGCCTGGGGCCGTGGGTGCTGGAGCATGGCGAGCCGCAGCTCGTTCGTGACGAGCTTGCCGACCCCCGCGTCTACCAGTTCCAGACGACCGGACCGCTGGATGGAAGCCTGATCTGTGCGCCGCTCCGTGGCGCCACCGGCACGACCGGCGTGGTCACCCTCGAGCGGCTTGGAACGGAGGATCGCTTCGACGACGAGGACTTCGAGCTCGTCCAGCTCTTCGCCGCCCAGGTGTCGATCGCGCTGCGGAATGCGGCGGCCTTCCGGGTCAAGGAGATCGAGGCCCAGACCGACCCGGTGACGGGCCTCCTCAACGCGGGGATGTTCCGGGCCTGGCTGGACGCACCGGCCCCGGCGGCTGGTTGCTTCGGGCTCCTGATGCTCGACATCGACGACTTCAAGCAGGTCAACGAGTCGATGGGCCACGAGGCGGGCACCAGTCTGCTGCGCCGGATCGCGCAGACGATCGCAGGGGTGAGCCGCGCGAAGGATCGCGTCTTCCGCTACGGCGGGGACGAGTTCGCCGTGCTCGTTGCCACCCCGGACCCTGCCGGCGCCATGGCCGTGGCGCACCGGGTCCGCGACGCCCTCCGTGCCCTCTCGGACGACTGGTGCCGGTCGTCAGGGGGCCCGCTGGTGAGCGCCTCGATCGGCGTCGCGACGTATCCGGCGGACGGCGCCACGAACGCCGAGATCCTGCTGGCTGCGGACCGGGCGTGCTTCGTCGCGAAACGGCGCGGGCGCGACCTGATCGCCACCGCGCCCGAGGGGCTGGCGCTGGCCGCGGACTTCACCCTCTCGGAGCCTACCCCGATGGACCCGGTGGCAGCGGCTCGCGCCTGACCAGGTCGTCCCGCCGCCGGTCGGCGACCGGCGCCGACGCTACAGCCGGCCCGCTTCCATCACGCGCTGCAGGAAGCGCTGGGTGCGCTCCTCCCGCGGCGCGCGGAAGATCTGCTCGGGAGGCCCCTCCTCCAGGATCCGCCCGGAATCCAGAAAGCAGACTCGGCTGGCGATGTCCCGGGCGAAGCCCATCTCGTGGGTGGCGATCAGCATCGTCATGCCGCCCTGGGCGAGCTCCCTGACCAGCGAGAGCACCTCCGCGACCAGCTCCGGGTCGAGGGCGCTCGTGACCTCGTCGAGCAGGAGCAGGTCGGGGTGCATGGCGAGCGCCCGAACGATCGCGACGCGCTGCTGCTGCCCGCCGGAGAGCCGGTCGGGGAACTCGCGCGCCTTCTCGACGAGCCCGATCCGGCCGAGCAGCTCGACCGCCTGCGCGTCCGCCTCCGGCCTGGACAGCTGGAGGACCCGGCGCGGGGCGAGCGTGACGTTGTCGAGCACGCTCATGTGGGGGAACAGGTTGAACGCCTGGAAGACGATCCCGATCCGGCGCCGGATGCGATCCACGTCCACGCCCGGCGCGGTGATCTCCTCGCCCTCCACGACGATCTGCCCCGCGTCGATCGGCTCGAGCAGGTTGACGCAGCGCAGCAGCGTCGACTTGCCGCTCCCCGATGCGCCGATCAGGCAGACCACCTCGTGCTCCGCGAGCTGCAGGTCGATCCCCCGGAGCACCTCCAGCGAGCCGAACGATTTGCGCAGGCCCTCGATCCGGAGAGCCATCGGCCCCGATCCGGAGGGTGCGCCGGCGACGCCGCCCGGGCCGTTCACCGGTTCGCCGCCGCCCGCCGCCGATCGCGAGCGACGAGCCAGTCGGTGAACCGGGCGAGCGGGATGGTCACGACCAGGAACACGAGCGCCGTGGCGAGGTAGGGCGTGTAGTTGAAGTGGGCCGCCTCGGTGATCTGCGACTGGCGGAAGATCTCGACGACGCCGATATATGAGACGAGCACGGTGTCCTTCTGGAGCCCGATGAAGTCGTTGAGGAGCGGCGGGATGACCCGCCGGATCGCCTGGGGCAGGACAACGTAGCGAAGGGCCTGCCACTGGCTGAGTCCCAGCGACCGGGCCGCGGCCGACTGGCTGGGGTGGACCGAGTCGATGCCCGCCCGGTAGACCTCCGAGACGTACGCCGAGTAGATCAGGGTCAGGGCGACGACGGCGTAGAAGAACGGGTCGGTCGGCACCCCGTTCACGTTCAGGCCCGGGATCCCGAAGCCCAGGATGTAGATGATCAGGACACCGGGGAGCGCCCGGAAGACGTCCACGTACGCGGTGGCGAGCAGGCGGATCGGGAACAGGACAGGGCCCGGGCTGCTGCGCAGGACCGCGATCACGAGCGCCAGGACGAGGATCAGGACCTCGGCGATCAGGAAGAGCTGGACGTTGACCCAGAAGGCGCCCGCGATGTCGGGCAGCGAGTTCGCGAACAGCTCGCCGTTGAAGAACGCCTGCTGGACCAGGGGCCAGCCCGGGGAGTTGACGGCGATCCAGGCGAGAAAGCCGAAGAAGACGAACGTGCTGAGGAAGGCGATCGCCGTCGACCGGAGCGCTCCCTGGCCCGATCGACGCGAGCGGGACCGGCGACCAGGAGGGCCGAGGAGATCCCCCTGGTCGCGTGGACCCAGACCGCCGAGGGCGGTCATCGATCAGCGGCGATCTGCGTCAGGGCTGGAAGACCGGCGCGTTCGCCTTGTCCGACAGCCAGGTCTTGGTGATCTGGTCGAGCGTCCCGTCGGCCTTGAGCGCGCCGATGCCCTGGTTCACGCAGCCCGTAAGAGGGCTGTCCTTGGCCAGAACCAGGCTGAAATGCTCGGCATTCGGCCCGGCCTGGACCGGGAACTGGCCAACGATGCTCGCGAGCGGGTTGCCCTTGGCGTCCACGATCTGGGCCGCCGTGACGTAGAAGGCCGTCGGGAGATCGACGACCAGCCCGTCGATCTGCTTGGCCTGGAGCGCCTTCACCGCGGCATCGTTGTCGTTGTACACGGAGATCGGCGTCGTGGGCTGGATGATGTTCTTGATCGTGTCGTAGGCCGTCGTCCCAACCTGGGCCCCGAACTTGAAGCCCTTGAGGCCCGAGATCGTGGTCACCTTGGCGAGCGGGTTCGACGTCAGCGCGACGACCGACTGGGCCACGAAGTAGTACCCGTCGGACAGGTCGACTGCGGTCGCCCGCTCGGGCGTGTACGACACCTGGGCAAGGTAGAAGTCGAACGGCTTCTTCCCCGGCGCGTACGAGTTGCTGAACGGGACGACGGTCCAGGTCACCTGGTCCTTCGTGAAGCCCAGCTGGCCGGCGAGCGCGTAGGCGAACGCGGCCTCGAAGCCCTGGCCGTTGGTCGGGTCGCCCAGCTGCCACGGCTTGGGCGCGTTCCCCGACGCCGGCGGCTGGAAGTACGGCGGGTAGGCCGGGTTGTCCGTGCCGATCGTCAGCTTGCCTGCCGCGAGGGTCGCCAGGTTGGCCGGGGCGCAGGCGTTCGGTGACGGCGAGGGCGACGACGCGGGCGACGGGGAGGCGGCCGCCGGGCTGGGGCTGACCTCCGGGCTCGCCGCGAGGCTCGCCGCGGGGCTGGGGGACGGGGCGGGCGTCGGCGTCGCTGCGCCGGCGCAGGCGGCCAGCAGCGCGCCGACCAGCGCGAGTGCTGCCGCGAACCGGATCGGTGTTCTCATGGTGCGCAGACTCTCCTCCGTGACGGGACCGGCGAGAGTGTACCCGAGCGGCCGACCCGTCCGGGCGGCGCCTGTCGTTGCGACGCCCGTCCGGGCGACGCCGCCGAGCGGCCGACCCGTCCGGGCGGCGCCGATCGGGGCATCGCCGGTTTCACCGTGGGCTTCATCATGGGCTGCAAGGGCTAGACTCCGACCGTGCGTGCCCGGATCCTCGAGATGCGCCTGCTCGCGGTCGGCCTCACCGCCCTGTGGGCCGCCACGTGCCTCATCGTCCTCGTCGGCTACCGCCCGGGCGGTCCCGCCGATCTCCTCGTCGGGGTGGCCCTGCTGCTCCCGGCGGGAGTCGCGGCAACGGCCGTCGTGTGGCCACCCGCCGCCCACGGCCCGCGGACGTTCCGGATCATCGCCGCCCTCGCGGTTGGAACCGGCCTGATCCTCGTGCCGTCGCTGGCGAGCCTGTGGCGCCAGCTTGCCGACCGCGGGCTCCAGACGCTCCTGCCATCGCCGGAGGCCGCCTACCCGTGGGCGATCGCGATCGTCGGGACATCGCTCTTCACCGGGCTCGGCCTCGCCCGGCGGGTTCTGGGGCCAAGCCCCCGCCGCGAAACCCGCCTCGCCGCCGCGCTCGGCACGGGTCTCGGCATCAGCCTGATCGCGGCAACCCTGGTCGCGTCGGTCGCCGTCGCGAACGACCTGGCCCTCGCCGGCAAGCCCGCCGCGTCGTCCAGGTTCGGCCCGACCCACTCGACACGACTTCCCCCGACCTGCGATGCGCCGATCGCCGTCGGGTCGAGCGCCAACCTCGAGATGGTGCTCAGCGGCACGATCGACGGGCGCTCGATCGGCGGGGCCCGCGTCGGCGGCGTGCGCGCGGGCGCCAGCTTCTCGTGGACGTCCGAGGTCGCCAGCGTCCGCGAGCTCGGGCTGGGAGGGGCCGCGCTCGTCGGGGCGCAGGGGTGGCTCCGCGAGCCCGGGGGCGGGTGGAATCGGGCGCCGGCCACGGCGGTCGAGGGCGAGTCCCTCGACGCCGCGGTCCTCAGGGAAGGGCTCGACACCGACGCGCGTGCCGCCGCAGAGGATCTGGGCATCTCCTACGTGGAGGGCGCCGAGGCGCGCCACTGCCGCGTCGCCATCGACGGGAGCACGTTTCGCCTGGCGTTCCCCCAGGTTCGCTGGCTGGCCGGGGACACCGACCTGCACCGCTGGCGGGGCGAGCTCGACTACTGGGTCTTCACGGACGACCAGCTCGGCGTGGCCGACGCGTGGATCGCCGGCGAGGGGTTCGAGCTCCAGCCCGGCGCCGTCCAGGCCCGCCTCGAAGCCGACCTGACGGCGACGGATCGAGGAAGCTCGATCACGGTCGTTCCGCCGGCACCCTGACGGGTGCGTGACGAGCATGGATCGCTGGGATACGGGCGCCGACGCCGCGGGCCGGAAGCGGGACCGCCTCGCGCGCTTTTACCGGGTGACCACCTATCTCGAAGCCCACCCTGAGGGCGCGACTCCGGCCCAGATCGCGGCCTTCGTCGGGATGTCCCGGCGCAACGCGTACCGCGATCTCCGCGCCCTGCAGGACGAGATGGGCATCCCGCTCTGGGCGGACGGCGGTCGCTGGGGGATCTCCGACAAGGCGTTCCTGCCGGCGTTCCGCCTGACGCGCGCCGAGGCGATGGCCGTCTTCCTCGCCGCGCGCCTGATGGCCCGCTACGCGGACACCCACGATCCCGACCTCGCGGCCGCGTTCCAGAAGCTCGGCGAGGCCCTGCCGCCGGTGCTTGCCCGGCATGTCCAGCGGACGCTCGACGTGATGGCCGGCCGGCCGCTCGATCCCGCCGGCAGGCACAACCTCCAGCTCCTGACCCAGGCCTGGGCTGAGCGGCGGGTGGTGCAGCTGACGTACGACACCAGCACATACGACCCGGCCCGCCAGCCGCGGGCGGCCCGCGTGCGCCCCTACCTGATCGAGCCGTCCGCCGCCACGCACGCGCTCTACCTGATCGGCTTCGACGAGACGCGGGGTGGGCTGCGGACCTTCAAGCTCGCGCGGATCCGATCCCTCGCGATCACGTCGGCCAGTTTCGAGCCGCCGCCCGACGGCGAGATCGAGGCGACCCTCGACCGGGCCTGGGGCATCGTCGCGGACCAGCCGGTGGTCGAGGTGGTCCTGCGCTTCGCCCGTCCCGTCGCCTCGCGCGTGGCCGAGACAAGCTGGCACCCCACCCGTGTGCAGGAGCGGCACCCGGACGGCTCGCTCACCTGGTCGGCGCAGGTTTCGGGCACCCTGGAGATCCTGCCCTGGATCCTGGGCTGGGGTGCCGACGTGGAGGTCCTGGCACCCGGGTCGCTGCGCGCCGAGGTCGCCGGCATCCTCCGACGAGCAGCCGCCCGCTATCCACGCGCGTGACCCCGAACGGCGACAATCCGGGTATGCGCCCGGCCCGCTTCGCCGCAGTCAATCTCATCAGCGACCCGATCCATGGCTACATCGAGCTGACCAAGCGGCTCTCCCCGGCCGCCGCCCGGTCCGCCGGGCTCCCGGACGAACAGACGGCCGAGGAGGATCTCCTCGACACCGTCTGGCTGCAGCGCCTGCGCCGGATCAGCCAGCTGCAGAGCGCGCGGTGGGTGTTCCCGACCGCCGAGCATTCGCGGTTCACGCACGGCCTCGGCGTGATGCACGAGGCCGGCCTCTGGGCGCGCCAGCTCTACCCGTCGCTCGCCGAGAGCCTCACGGGCGCCACGCCGGGCGCACCGGTCCCATCCGAGGGGCTCGTGGTCGAAACGCTCCGGGTTGCCGGGTTGCTCCACGACGTGGGTCATGGTCCGTTCGCGCACTTCTACGATGAGCACGTCCTCGAACGCTTCCCTGCCCCCGCGGATGTCCGGCGCGCGGGAGTCAAGGCGCTCACCCATGAGGACCTCTCGCAGCTCATCGTGACGCGCGAGCTGGCGCCGCTGATCCGGGCCCTCCGGCGCGCTCCCGGCGGCGTGCCCGGGCGGGATGCGCTCGCCCCCGGCGAGACGATCGACCCCGCCTGGGTGTCGTTCCTGATCTCGAAGCCGCCCCTCGACGACGCTGCGATGCCGCTCTGGGTCCGCTGGCTCCAACCGCTCCTGTCCGGCGTCTTCACGGTCGACAACCTGGACTACGTGCGGCGCGACGCGTACTTCACGGGCGTGTCCGCCGGGCCGGTCGACGCCGAGCGGCTGCGCCGCTACGCCTTCGTCTCGGAGCGCGGCCTCACCCTCTACGAATCGGGGCTGAGCGCGCTCGAGATGTTCCTGCGGGCGCGCCTCTTCATGTACCAGCAGGTCTACTTCCACCGGACGGTGCGCGGGATCGACCTGGACCTCGCGAGCGTCTTCGCGACCTCGATCGCGGCGCTGGTCGGCGAGGGCTCGCCGGCCGACGACCTTGCTCGCTTCGCCGACCTGGACGAATATGCGCTGCTCCATCGCGCAGCCCGCTGGACTCGCGGGCTGGAGGTGACCGCGTCACCCCGGCCCGGCGACGGGTCCGTGACCCCCGAGACGGCCGCGACATGGTCGCGGATCCTGCTCCGCCGGCCGCGCTGGCGCGCCGAGGCCGAGGTGCGCGCCGAGTTCGAGGCCGGACCGCCCCCTGCCGACGCGATCGCCACCCTGGGGTCCGGCCTTCCCGGCCGGGTCGCGATCGACCTCGCGATCGTGGACGCGCGGCCGAGCGGCGAAGAGGCGGATGCACGGCTCGCGGTCGCCGGGCGCGAGGGCCGCCCATCGCAGCCCCTCTCCGCCTGGCTGGACCGGCTTCCCGCGTTTGCCCTGATCGGCCGGCGGTACGTACGGAGTGATGACGAATGAAATACCTGGACGTCGACGGCGTGCGCGTGTCGGCGATCGGCCTGGGGACCTGGCAGTTCGGGTCGCGCGACTGGGGCTACGGGCCGGACTACGCGGCCCGCGTGGCACCCGCCCTCGTGGGGCGCGCGCTGGAGCTCGGCATCACGCTGATCGACAGCGCCGAGGTCTACGCCTTCGGCGAGTCGGAGCGGATCGTCGGACGCAGCCTGGCCGCCGCCGGGCCGGATCTGGCGGGCCGCGCCTTCATCGCGACCAAGCTGCTGCCGATCCTCCCGATCCCGTCGGTCGTGGCATCGCGAGCCGCCTCGAGCCGCGACCGCCTGGGAGTACCGGCGATCGACCTGTACCAGCTGCACTGGCCGAACCCGCTCGTGCCGGGCCGGACCCAGGCCGCCGGCCTCCGGCGCGTGCTCGACGCCGGGATCGCGCGCCACGTCGGCGTGAGCAACTTCGGGCTCGGCCGCTGGCGGACGCTCGAGCGGGCACTGGGGCGCCCGGTTCTCTCGAACCAGGTCCGATTCAGCCTGGCCAGCCCGTCGCCGCGCTGGGATCTGGTCCCCTATGCGGCCGAGCGGGACCGGCTGGTCATCGCCTACAGTCCGCTCGCCCAGGGTCTTCTTTCCGCCGGCGACCCGGGCGGGCGGCGGACGGGGTTGCGGCGCATGAACCCCCTCCTCCGCGACGCATCACGGCGGCGCGCGAGACATCTGCTCGCGGTCGTGGGCGAGATCGCCGCCGCACACGGCGCCACGCCGGCCCAGGTCGCCCTGGCCTGGGTGATCTCCCACCCGAACAGTGCGGCGATCCCGGGAGCGCGCACGCTCGAGCAGCTCGAGCAGAATGCGGCCGCCGCGGACCTGGTCCTCGATCCGGACGAGCTGGCCCGACTGACCCGCGAGGCCGAGCGCTTCGACGCGGCCCGGCGTCTCTGACGCGCGCGGATGCTCGGAGCGGCGGAGGTCCCCCAGGCGCACGTCCGTCCGGCGGGCGGGAGGCCCTCCCGGTGAGCGCCGCAGACGCACGCAACCTCGCCTCGGAACTGCTGGTCTGGATCGCCCTGCTCGGTGCCTTCGGGATCCTCGCCGCGATCCACGTCGTCGACGGGCGGCGACGGCGGCGCCGCGTCGTCGAGATCGGCGCGGCAGGAGAATACGGGCCGCGTGCCGAGGTCGTGCGGGAGATCGTCGCCCGTGCCGGACGCCTCGACGGTGAGGATGCCGCACGCCTCGAGGCAGCGAGGCGCGTCGCCCTCGCGTACCACCCGAAGGCGGCACGGGCGCCCGCCGCCGCGCGCCATGCCCGCGATCGCGCGTTCGCGAACGAGCGTGACGTGATCGCCCTCGCGGCCGCGACCGCAGCGCGCGACTCCGCGCTCGCGGCGCTCGTGACGCTCCCCGACCGCGCACTCCGCCGCGTCGCGGCGGAGTGCGCGGCGGAGACCGCCGCGGCCGTCGTCGCCGCCGACCGCATCCCGGCCGCCGACTTCCGGGCCCTCACGCGTGCCTGGCGCGAGGTGATCGGGCCGATTGCCGCCCGGCCGCGCCGCGAAGCCTGACCGCGCCTACCATGGTGGGCGGACAGCCCGCGAGCGGAGGGAACCCGTGAACCAGGAGCACCAGGCGACCCAGGCGTTGGAAGCCGCGGCCCGGCGGCGGCGCGAGCTGCGGGACGCGCTCGTGGCGCTCGAGGACGCCAACTCGTCCCCCGTCATCGACGCCGAACGCTGGCGCGTCGCTGTGGCGGCCCGGTTGGCCGCGCTTCGCGACGCGTTCGCCGATCACGTGGCGGAGACCGAGGGCAGCGGCGGTCTCTACGACGAGATGGAGGAGATCGCGCCGCACGTGCAGGGCAAGGCCCGCCGTCTCCGCGAAGAGCACCCGCCGCTGACGGTGGCCATCAGGGAGGCCGAAGACCGGTTCGCCGGCCCATTCCCGGAGGGCACCGACATCGACGGGCTCCGCCACGACGTCCAGCGGCTCATCGGCCGCATGGTCCGGCACCGTCAGCTCGGCTCGGACCTGGTCTGGGAGGCCTACGCCGTCGACATCGGCGGCGCCGGCTGAATGGGCCCGGTCGCGTCGGACGGCCACGCCCGGTCCGCGGCACGGGGCAATCCGCTCGCGCTTCTCCTGGACGACCGAGGCGTCGTCGTGCTCGACGGCGGCCTCGCGACGCAGCTCGAGGCGCAGGGGAACAGCCTGGCGGACCCGCTCTGGTCGGCCCGCCTGCTGCTGGAGGACCCGTCCGAGATCATGCGCGCCCACCTCGCCTTCTATCGGGCCGGCGCGGCGGTCGCGACGACGGTCAGCTACCAGGCGACGTTCGAGGGGTTCGCCGCGCGCGGGATCGACCACGCTGGTGGGGTCGGCCTCCTGCGGCGGAGCGTCGCACTCGCCCTCGAGGCCCGGGCAGCCTGGCTGGCGGAACGGCCGGCCGGCGACGACGGTCCACTGCTTGTGGCAGCCTCGATCGGACCCTATGGCGCGATGCTCGCGAACGGCGCCGAATACCGCGGCCGCTACGGCCGGAGCGTGGCCGAGCTGCGGGCATTTCACCGCGAGCGGCTCGAGGTCCTCGCGGCGAGCGACGCCGACGTGCTCGCGTGCGAGACGATCCCGGAGCTCGAGGAGGGGCTCGCGCTCGTCGATCTCCTCGCCGAGACGCCCGGCGCGCGGGGCTGGCTCAGCTTCTCCTGCTCCGACGGCACCCGGCTTCGCAGCGGCGCACCGGTGGAGGAGGCATTCGCGCTGGCCGAGCAGTCGTCGCGCGTCCTGGCGATCGGAGTGAACTGCACCGCGCCGCAGCACGTCGACGAGCTGCTCGCCCGAGCCCGGAGCGTGACGTCCAGGCCGCTGATCGTCTACCCGAACAGCGGTGAGGGCTGGGATGCGGCCACGAAGCGCTGGATCGACGTGGGGGGGCCGACGGTCGATGGGCGAGCCGCCCGCCGCTGGGTCGAGGAGGGCGCCTCGATCGTCGGCGGCTGCTGCCGCGTGACGCTGGACCAGATCGCCGCCGTCGCGGCGGCGGTGACGGGGGCGACGACGACGCGCGGGCCGGCGCCCGTGCGCCGGGCGCGAGACGAGAAGCCCGGCGGTGCCGGGCCTGGCGGGAGGATCGACGCATGACGGACGCGAACGCGGGCGACGGCCCGTACCCGATCCGGACGGCGACAGCGGACACCGTCGACGCGTTCACGGCGCCGCTCAACCTCGCCTTCGCGGAGATGCCCGACCCGGGCGACGAGGAGCGTCGCCTCTGGGAGCCGGAGAGGATCATCGCGGCACTCGACGGCGAGCGGCCCGTGGCGACGGCAGGTGCCCTGACGTTCCGGCTGAGCGTGCCCGGCGGGGAGGCGCCCGCGGCCGGCGTGACGCTCGTCGGGGTCAACCCCGCCTACCGCCGGCGCGGGATCCTGCGCTCGATGATGCGCCACCAGCTGGACGACGTCCGCGCGCGAGGCGAGCCGCTCGCGGTCCTGTGGGCCTCGGAGGGCTCCATCTACCAGCGCTTCGGGTACGGCCTCGCCACGCTCAGCGGCAGCTTCGCGGTCGACCGGGATCGCGCGGCGTTCGCGCGCCCGACGCCGCCCGAGGGGACCGTCCGCCTGGCGAGCCCGGACGAGGCGCTGGGCATATTCCCCGCGCTCTTCGACCGCGTCCGGATCGGAACGCCGGGCATGATCGCGCGCAGCGAGGCATGGTGGCGCTGGGGGGTGCTCCACGACACGGATCACGCGCGGAGCGCGAACGGCATGAAGTTCTTCGCCGCCTACGAGGTCGGCGGCGAGATCGAGGGCAGCGCCATCTACCGCGTCAAGCCCGACTGGGACGAACAGGGCCCGAAGGGCACCCTCCATGCGATCGAGGTCCTCGCCGACACGCCGCGCGCGACGCGCGGCCTGTGGCGCTGGCTCTTCGACGTCGACCTCGTCAGCCGGGTGCGCGCCGTTCGCACGCCCGTCCCGCACCCCCTTCAGCTGCTCCTCGCCGAGCCGCGGCGGCTGGGGTTCACGTTCGGGGACGGCCTCTGGCTGCGCATCGTCGACCTCCCGGCCGCCCTGGCAGCGCGGACCTACGGTCGCCCTGGCGCCCTCGTGCTGGAGGTCGGCGACGCGTTCTGCCCCTGGAACGCGGGGCGCTGGCGCCTCGTCGCGGGCGAGGATGGAACCGCCGTTGTCCAGCCGACCGAGGCCGCGCCGGACGTGGCACTCGACGCGGCCGATCTCGCGGCAGCGTATCTCGGCACGTTCCGGTTGTCCGAGCTCGCCCGGGTGGGCCGGGCGGCTGAGGGCACGCCGGGAGCGCTCCTCCGCGCGGACGCCATGTTCGCGGCGGCCCGCGCACCCTGGTGCAGCACCATGTTCTGATCGCCGACGCGGGGCCCGGGGCACCCGGGGTGGCCTGGGCGCAATCACGTGGCGGAGTAACGAATGCCTCCAATCTGGCGGGCGGCCGGCACCTACATCGTCTACTTCGTCGCGGTCGGCGCGTCGTTCCCATACCTGCCCGTTCACTACCGCGCGCTCGGGCTGAGCCTCGACACGATCGGGCTGCTGGCCGCGCTCTCGGCTGCGACGCAGCTCGTCGCGGCCCCGGCCTGGGGCGCCATCGCCGACGTGTTCCGGCATTCGCGCCTCACGCTGCCGGCCGCCGCGCTCCTGGCCACCGGCGGTGCGTTCGCCCTGGCCTTCGCCCGGGAGCCCGCGTCGGTGATGGCAGCGGTCGTGGTCCTGTCGGTCGGGCTGGCGGGCATCGGGCCCGTCCTCGACGCCCGCACCGTGGAGCTGCTCGGGTCGAACCGCGAGCGCTACGGTCGCGTGCGCGCCTGGGGTTCGATCTCGTTCGTCGTCTCGGCCGCGCTCTGCGGCCCGCTCCTGGATGCCGGAGGCACGCGGGCGCTCTTCCTCGTCTACGTCCCCTGCCTGGCGCTGACCGCGCTCATCGCCCTGAGCGTCCCGCGCCAACCGGTCAGCCGGCACGCGAGCCTCCGCGTCGGCGTGTCCCAGCTCCTCCGGCAGCCCCGGATGGCGCGCTTCCTCGTGGGCGCCCTGATCGTCTGGGCAGCCCTGGCCGCCGTGAACGGCTTCTACTCGATCCAGATCGTCGCGCTCGGCGGCGGCGATTCGCTGGTCGGGATGGCATGGGTGGTGGGGGCCCTGTTCGAGATCCCGATCATGTGGTCGTTCCCGCGGCTCGCCGCCCGCTTCGGCGCCGGCCGGCTCCTCGTGGTGGGCGGCCTGCTGTTCGCCACCCGGGACGCCCTGGCCGCACTGGCCCCGACCGGGCTCGCGCTGGTGGCGATCGCCCCGCTCGAGGGCGCGGCATTCGGCCTCTTCTTCGTCGGGGGGGTCGGGTTCGTGGCGGCACGTGCGCCGGTCGGCCTGGCGGGGACGGCCCAGGGCGTGTTCTCGGCGACGACCGGACTTGCCACGATCCTGGGAACCGCAGCCGCAGGGGTGGTCGCGACGGCCCAGACCATCCCCGGCATGTTCGCGGTCGCGGCCGCCGTGGGCCTGGTCGCCGCACTGGTCGTCGCCGACGCGGTTCGGGGCGCCACCCTTCCGAGCACGACCGCGGCCGGTCTCGCCGCCGGCTCGCACCCTGTCCCGGGCTCCGTTGCTCCGAGCACGGCGGACGCGGCGGCCCACGCTCCCCCGGGGCTGTAACCCTAGGTCCAGATCGTCGGCGGGCGGATCGACGCGCCGACGGATACCGCCAGCCGCTCGAGGAGCGACCACCAGTCGAAGCGGCTGGTCACCTCCGAGGCGCGGATCGTGACGAGCCGGTCGGGCGGGACGAGCGTCGGAAGGACGCGGTCGAGGATCGCTTCCACCTCATCGCGGAACGCGTCGTTCGTGCTCCGCACGCCGTCGGCCTGCAGCTCGATGTCGGGCAGGAGCCGGACGACCAGGTCGTAGGTCCCCGACCATCTCCGGACCAGCGTCTCCACGGCAAACCGGTCGTCACCGCCGCACGCACGGAGGTAGTACGCGAAGTTGTCCATCACGCCCCGGTCCGTCACCAGGACGTCCGCCTTGTGGGCAAGCTCGAGCTCCTGCCGGATCTGCGAGACGATGACCCAGAGCTGGGCTTCGCCGGTGGCGCCCTCGTTGATCCCGAGCGGGTTGTCGCGGACGATCTCGCGGGCCAGCTCCGCGGAGCAGGCCGCACGCTGGACCGTGGCCGCGAACGCGAGCACGGCGCTCGTCTTGCGGATCCCGTGGGAGCCGATGAAGGCGACCTTCGCGGAGCGCGGCCAGCGCGCGGCGGGCCCCGCGGCGGGCGCGGCGGCGAGCGGGCGTGCGGTCCTCGCGCGTGGCATTGTCGCCAAGGGTAGGCCACCCGGGCCGCGTTGTGCGGCCGCCCGCGGGTCCCGGGCGGCGGCATCCACCCGCTGCGCGGAGATCGGGCCGTGCTGCCCGCGCGCTACGGCAGCGGGCGGCGGGCCGTCCGGCGAGCGTTCCGCACCATGCGGATGAAGCCGGCCAGGTGGGTCAGCGGGCGGATGTGGCTCGGCTCGCCGGCGTAGATCGTCCGGATCGGAACCCACGCGATCGGCCAGCCGCCCCGGATGCAGGTGGTGATCATCTCCACCTCGAACGCGAACCCGGACTCGCGGCTCGCGAGCAGTGCGTCCATCAGGCGCCGGTCGACCAGCCGGTACCCCGACTGGTTGTCCGGGATCGGACGACCGACGGCCCACGAGAATGCGCGCCCGCCGAGCTCGTTTGCCAGGCGCCGGACCGGGGGCATCCGGCGGAAGTCACGGCGCCCGATCACGAGGGCGTCGCCCGCGGCGGACCGGGCGGCCAGGAACGAAGGGATCGCCGCCGGCTCGTGCTGGCCGTCTCCGTCGAGCGTCACGACGGCGTCGAATCCACGCTCGAGCGCCCAGCGGAAGCCGGCTCGCAGCGCGGCGCCCTTGCCCTGGTTGGGGTGCTGCACGAGCACGTCCGCCCCTGCTGCCCGGGCCTCGGCAGCGGTCGCATCCGACGACCCGTCGTCGACGACGAGCACCGGCAGGTGGATGAGCGCGCCGCGCACCACGTCGCCGATGCGGGACGCCTCGTTGAAAGCCGGGACGACGGCGAGGGCGCGGCCCGCGACGACAACCTCGGCGTGGATGCCCCGCACGTGCAACTCCCTGGCCCCGCGCCGGCGACGGCGCCGGACGTCCCGGTCAGGGTACCCGCTGCGGGCAGCCTGGGACCGGCAGGAGGGCGGTCAGCCCAGCGCGGCCAATCCGACCGTAACGGGCGGCCGAACGGTGGGACGATGACCAGCATGCAGGACTCTCGCCGCGGCACGGGACCGGCCCGCAGACGGACGGGTCCGCGCCGCCTGCTCGCCGGTACCTGGCGACCGTCCCTCGCCGGGCTCCTTGCGGCAGGTGCCGCGATCGCGGCCACGGAGCTCGTCGCGGGTGTCGTGCAGGGCGCGCCCTCGCTGGTCACCGCGATGGGATCGCTCGTCATCAGCCTGCAGCCACCCGGCGCGAAGGACGTCATGGTGAGCCTGTTCGGCACGAACGACAAGCTCGCCCTGAACGTGGCGGTCGTCGTCGTCGCGCTCGTCGTGGCCGCGGTCGCCGGCGTGCTGGCGGCTCGGCGGCGCTGGATCGGGGTCGTCGTCCTCGTCGCGTTCGGCGCCCTCGCCGGAGCGGCCGCACTCCGCGATCCACTCTCGACGCCGTCGCTCGCCGTGGTCAACGCTGGCGTGGCAGTCGCGGCCGGCCTGATCACCCTGCTGGTGCTCCTCGCGCTCGCCGAGGGCACGGGTGCGCAGACCGGACCCGGCGACCGGGAGGCGGACCGGAACACACCGGAGTGGACCCGACGGCGGTTCCTGATCGCGAGCGCGGGCACGGTCGGCGGAGTCATCGTCGCCGGTGGTGCCGGCCGCTACCTCGTCGACCAGGCGCACGCGAACGAGATCGTCAGCTCGACGAAGATCCCCGTGCCGTTGCAGGCGGTCCCCTCGCTCACCGCCGACCAGGTCCTGACGGCCCCGGGCCTGACGCCGATCGTCGTGCCGAACGGCGACTTCTACCGGATCGACACGGCCCTCCTCGTGCCCCGGGTCGACCCCGCAACGTGGAAGCTGGACGTGACCGGCATGGTCGACCATCCCCTCAGCTTCACCTACGACGAGCTTCTCGCGATGCCGCTGTTCGAGCAGTACGTGACGATCTCCTGCGTCAGCAACGTGGTCGGCGGCAACCTCGTCGGCAACGCCCTCTGGACCGGCGCGCGGCTGAAGGACGTGCTCCAGGCAGCGGGCGTCCAGGCGGGTGCGACGCAGATCGTCGGCCGTTCGGTGGACGGCTTCACGGTCGGGTTCCCGACCTCCTGGGCGATGGCGCCGGAGCGGGAGCCGATGATCGCGGTGGGCATGAACCGCGAGCCGCTCCCCGCCGACCACGGCTTCCCGGCGCGCCTCATCGTGCCTGGGCTGTACGGCTACGTCTCGGCGACGAAGTGGCTCTCGGAGATCCAGCTGACGACCCGCGAGGCGGTCGACGGCTACTGGGTGCCCCTCGGCTGGGCCAAGGATGCCCCGATCCTGACCCAATCACGCATCGACCTGCCAGCCTCCGGGGCGACCGTTCCCGCCGGCGTCGTCCAGGTCGGCGGCGTGGCGTGGGCGCCGGACCGCGGGGTCGCGGCGGTCCAGGTGCGGGTGGACGGCGGGGCCTGGCAGAACGCCACGATCAGCCGCCCGATCTCGAAGGCCACCTGGGTCCAGTGGGTGCTGCCGTGGACCGCCGCGCCGGGCCAGCACACCCTGGAGGTCGAGGCGATCGACGGGACCGGCGTCGTCCAGACCGACCAGGTCACCAGCCCCGCCCCAGACGGCGCTCGCGGCCATCATCGCATCACGGTCAGCGTGGCCTGAGGTCCTTCTCCGGCGCCCGGTCTGCCTCCGGGCGCCCGGTGCCGGCGCGGCGATCAGCTCCCAGCCTGCCCCACCGGACTCCACGTGTGCCCGCCATCCCGGGTCATCAGGAGCGTGGCCGGCCCGTTTGCCCCCGAGGCGACGACGACGCCCTGTGTCGGCGTCGTGAACCCGAGGTCCATGACCTGGACGGATCCCAGCCGCGCGACCACGCTCCACGACTTCCCGGCATCGAACGTGGCGACGAGAAGCGCGCCGGTCGCGTCGCTGCCGCCGACCACGATCACCGACGGCGATGCCGCCGCGGCCTTGGCGCCCATGGTCAACGGGACCGCGGTCGCCGACTCCGTGAACGTCGACCCGCCGTCATGCGACAGGAAGAGGCGCTCGCCCGTCGGGTTGCTCCACAGGCCCACGTCGCAGGCGGCGGCCAGATCCCTGGGGCTGGATGCGGCGAGGAACGCGGGGCCGACCACGGTCGCGCACGGCGGCTGCCAGGTCACCCAGGCGCCGTTGACGAGGCGCGCTCCGGCGACGACGGTCCGGTCATTCTCGAGCAGCCAGCCCGCCCCACCCTGCAGGATCAACTGGATGGTCGGGACCGGTCCGGCCCCCACCGGGACGCGGACGGCCGCGAGCGTCCAGGCATCGGAGCCGACGGGACTCGACGCCACGCGGTATGCGCCGCCGTCGAAGACGACCGCGTAGACCGTCCCGCCCGCCGTCTCCAGGGCGGCGACATTCGGGCCCGCGGCCACGCCAGGGATGGTCTGCCGCAGCCAGGTGGTTCCGCCGTCGTGGGTCGACCAGAGGTCCGGCCCGAACGCCCACCCGTCGAGCGCGTCGGCGAAGCGGAGCTCGCTGATGCCCGGCGACGCGTCGCTCGGGCTCGGGAAGATCGGGGCATCGGGTGCTGACACCGCGACCCAGGTCCGCCCGCCATCGGCCGTCCGAGCGATCGCCGCACACTGGCCGCGTGCGCACGTCGCCGTGCCGAGGACCCAGCCGTCGGTCGCCGAGACGAACGTCACCGAGGCCGGACTGAGACCGAGGGCCGGAACCGCCCCGGGCGCGGCCGCAGGCGAGGGCGAGGGAGAGGCCGCGACGGCCGGAGCCGGGGCCGATGAGGTCGCGCCCGGTGCCGCGGCGCTCGGCGATCCGTTCGGCAGCCCGCCGACCGGGACGTTCGCGCCGTTGCGGCTGATGATCAGCGCCGCGACGGCCACGACGACGATCGCGGCCGCGGCCAGGTTCACCGCGGACCGCGCGAACAGGTGCAACCCGTGGACGCCGCCGGAAACCGGTTCCTCGACCGGGATCCCCGCGATCCGGACCACGAGGTCCTCCGGGACCTGCCGGAGGGCGGAGGCCCGAAGCGAGGCCCGCACGTCCTGCTCGATGGACTCGTCGCTCTTCATGGCCTGAATCTCCCCTGGTCCTGGGCATCGACGGCCGCGCGAAGCTCGCGCAGTGCGTAGTGGAGGCGGGACTTCACGGTCCCCGCGCCGACCCCGGTCCGGGCGGCGATCTGGTCGACGGTGAGGTCCGCATAGAAGCGCAGCACGACGACCTCGCGGTGGTCGGCGCCGAGCGATCGGATCGCGGCGTCAAGAGCGTCCCGCGGCGCGAACCCGTCGTTGGCGTCCGGGCTCGAGAGCTCGGGGTCCAGCTCGACATGAACGGGCAGGCGGCGGCGCCTCCGGAGCCGGTCACGGCAGGCGTTGACGACGATCCGGCCGAACCACGCCTCGAACTTCGCCGGGTCGCGCAACTCGCCGAGATGGCGCCAGGCGGTGAGCGCCGCGTCGTGCGTCACGTCCTCGGCCTCCGCCCGATCGCCGAGCATGAGCGTGGCATACCGGTACGCACGCTCCAGGGCAGGCCGATCCATGAGTTGGGCGAACGTCCGGGCGCGCGGATCGTCCCTGCGCCCGACGCCCTGGTCTTCCGCCTTCACCACGGCAAACTGCTCCACTGCGGTCATGCTCATCCGACGATCGGCGCCCGCGAAACGTTCAATCGCGCACGAGCATGAACCGCTGGGAGGAGGGGACGTCCTCAAGGATGGTTTCGATGCGTTCGGCCGTCGTCGCCGGAATGGCGCTCCTCCTGGCGGCGTGCCAGCCGGCGGCTGCGGGACACAGCCTGGCCGCAGCCACGAACATCCCTGCTCGATGGGCTGCAGGACTTCGACGAGGTCAACCCGGGACCTGGCCGCCGATCCGGCTATTGACTGAGCGGTCATTCAGTCCTAGGTTAGTGACTGAACACTCAGTCACAAAGAGGCTACCGATGTCTGCGAGGGCGAGCGAGGAGAACAGGGGCGCCAGGGCCGCGAGCCGGACGCGCATCCTCGAAGCCGCCCGCACCCTGTTCGCCGAGCGCGGGTACGCCGCCTGCAGGGTCGCGGACGTCGCGCAACGCGCTGGGATGAGTACGGGCAACGTGTACTGGCACTTCGATTCGAAGGAGGCCCTGCTCGCAGCGATCCTGGCCGAGGGCTTCGGGAACGTCGAGGCGATGACCGCCGACGTTGCGACGGCGTACGGCCCGGCCCGCCGTAAGGTGGACCTCCTCCTCGAGCGAACACTGGCACTCTACGACCAGAACGCGCCCTTCATGGTCATCCTCGGCGGCCTGATGGGCCACGGGGGCCAGGCACTGGTCCGCACCCTCGGCATCGACATGCCCGAGATCGGCGGTCGCTGTCACGCGAACCTGCGACGTGTCTTCGCGGAGGCCCGCTCCGAGGGCGCGATCGCGCCGGCCGACCCCGACCAGCTCGCCAGCTTCTACTTCGCCTTCTTCAACGGCCTGATCACCACCTGCGCCGACCGGTGGCCTGCGATTCCGCGGGACGCGCTGCGTGATGCGGCCCTGCGCCTCGTCGGCCATCGGCCGGCCGGCTGAAGACGCCGCGGGAGGCAATCCGACCGGGTCAGGCCGCGTCGGTGACCCGCGTCCGGCGCCACCGGCCCTGGCCGGGTCCTACCGGGCGATCGAGGGGTCGCCGACGCGGCCGAGGAAGAGGATGCTGCCCGTCGGCACGTCGCGGAGCGCGAAGAGGAAGGGCCGGTCCACGCGCAGGCTCACCGGCTCGGCCGGCATCGCGGTCGCCCGCATCACCACGGCGGTCGCGGCGGCGGCTTCCGTTCCCTTCTCATCGACGTCGATGGTGGCCTGGTGGACCACGTCCGAGATCTCCAGCCGCTCGGCGGTCGTGATTCCGCTGAAGTCCGCCCGGTCGTCGAACGCCGACGGCATGCCGAGCGCCGCCAGTGTCGCGGCGAGGTCGGTCTTCGTCTCGATCCCGAACCTGGGGAACGCGAGCGCGACCTCGGTGTCGCCGAGCGCGCCCGTGATCGCGGCGAAGGTACCGGCCGAGAGGGTCGGCTCGAACGCGGCGAGGTCGTCCGGGACGATGATCGTCATCGCCAGTGATCCGCCGACGTACGGGATCTCCACCGCGCGCCAGCCGCTCCCCGACGCGTAGCGGAGGGATGCCGTCCTCGCCATGAACGGCACCTGCACCGTCGAGCCGTCGGCGCGCGTGAACGTGCCGGCCGTCGTGGCGTCCACCGGGAACGGCGTCTCCCACGCCGCCTTCAGGTAGATCGCGTCGACGAGGGTCAGGCGGGTCGCCGGCGTGAGGACGCCCGGGTCGAGCAGCTCCGGGATCCGGTGCTCTGTCTGCGCATCGACCCAGCCGTTGATCAGCCCGCGAGCCCGCTCGGTCTGCCGCTCGTAGTCGACCAGGCGCAGGCCCCCGCCGAAGCGCTCGGCCAGCGCTTCCAGGTACGACTTCCCGAGGGGCATCCCCGCCTGGGCGAACGGGGCGTTCGCAATCCTGAGGGTGACCGGGACATCCTTCCCGCTCTCGTCCCGGAAGGTCTCGCTCCGCGTGGCGAGCGCCTGGTCGAGCGCGTTCAGCCAGCCGGCGTGATCGTCGGCGGCGGCACCGTGCATGACCGCGTCCATCTCCGAGGCCGTCACGCCGCGCGCTCCTGCGCGGGCCATCGCAAGCGCGAGCGAGATGCTGGCCGGGGAGAAGACCAGGTTCGTCCGTCCCGGAGCGATGGCCCGGTAGAGGTCCAGCCCGAACGCATCGACGGCGGCGGCGGCCCGGAGCGCATCGCCCGGATCAGCCGCTGCGCGAGCGACGTCCGCGCGCGCCAAGCCGACGTCGTTGCCGAGAGGCGCGGCCGGAGCGCAGGCACCCAGCCCGAAGATGAGAGCGAGGAGGGTCGCGAGCTTCACGGTCATGCCGGGGGGACGTCCGGAGTGGCGTCCTGGTTTCCGCGGCCGTGGATCCGTGACGCGTCCTCCGCAGACCATGTCCGGCGTGCCGGCCACGGCGCAGGGCCGCTGGGCAGCGCGGGCCACCCGTGCTGGTACCCTCGGATGATGCGCGACGCGACGACGCCCGGCGGCACCGATCGCCGGGGATACGCGTCCGGGCGCGGGCTCGTCCGTCCGCGGAGGTTCGGCATTCCCGGGACGCGCCTGCTGCTCGCCTGCGGGGTGATCGGGCCGGTCGCGTTCTGGGTGCTCGGGGGCGTGGCCGCGGCGACATGGCCCGGCTACGACGTCATCGCCGATTCGATCAGCTCGCTCGTGCACGCTCCACTGGGCTGGCTCCAGGTGCTCGCCTTCGCGATCGGCGCGCCGCTGACGCTCGCCTGGGCGGCCGGTGCCGGGCGGGTGATCGGCGCGACGGCACGCGAACGAACCGTCGTGCGGGCGATCTTCGCGGTGCAGGCGGCGATCGCGCTCGCCTTCGCGCTGCTCCCGACGGACGCGGCCGGCGCCCCGGTGACGCTCGTCGGGGACCTCCACCTCCTCACCTTCTTCGTCTACGCGGTCGCGACCCCGATCTCGCTCGCGACGACGGCGTGGGTCTTCGGGCGCGACCCTGCCTGGCGGCCGTGGGCGCGCCCGACCGCCGGGGCGGCTGCGCTGATGGGCGTGGCCACGCTCCTCGTGCCGCTGGCGATCGGCGGACCCCTGGAAGCGTGGCTGGGACTCCTGGAGCGGATCTACGTGGCGATTCCCGGGGTCTGGCAGGTCCTGGTGGCGCTCCGTGCCCTCAGGGCGTCCCGCTCGGCGTAACCGGCTGCGGCGGGTCGGCGGATGGTTCCGGTAGGCCGGTTTCGGGTCCGGCGAGCGAGGCGATCCCCGGCGTCGCAACGGACACGGCCGCGGGGGCCGGCGCCGCGTCGGGGGCCGGCGCCGCGGCAGCCTCGAGCCGCACGGATTCCGAGATCTCCGTCGCCGCCTTGCGGAACTCGCGGAGGCTCTTTCCGAGGGCCGCACCGACCTCGGGGAGCTTGCCCGGCCCGAGGACGAGCACCGCGATCACGAGGACGATAACCAGGTGGAGGGGAGAGAGGCCTTCCATGCGCATTCCTCGACGTGGGCAGCCCGGGCCGCCCGAGATTCGATCCTACCCCACGACGCCGGCCGTGTCGCCGGCGTCCTCCGGCCCGGGGCCCTCGATCGCAACCGGTGCCGGAACGCCGGAACCGACCACCCAGCGACAGGCGATGGCGGTGGTCAGCGGCACGGCCGAGAGCACACCGATCGCGCCGACCACGGTCCGGATGATCTCGACGGCCACACCCTCTTCGCTCAGCGTGGCGGCCATGTTCGAGACCTGCAGCACGATGAGGACCACGAGCGGGAGCGCGGTGCCGAGGTACGCGAACACGAGCGTGTTGATCGTGGCCGCGAGGTGGGAGACACCGACGTTCATGGTTCGGCCGAAGAGCTGCCACCGCGTCAGGGACGGGTTGGCATCGTGGAGCTCCTCGACAGTGGCCGCCTGCGTCATGGCGACGTCGTTGAGCACGCCAAGCCCGCCGAAGATGACCGCAGCGAGCAGCAGCCCGGAGAGATCGATGCTCCCGTTCGTGAGCTGGGCGAGGTAGATCACCTGGTCCGAGCCCTGGGCAGGCGTGAAGTTCGCCGCCGCGGTCACGACCGCGGCGAGGATCCCGGTCACGCCGAGGCCGAGCGACGTCCCGGCGATCGCCGCGTACGTCGTCCGGTTGAGCCCCTGGGTCAGCATGAAGCTCAGCGTCGTCACGAGGATCCCGAACACGATCGCCAGTGCCACCGGGTCCCAGCCGCGAATGACGAGCGGGACGAAGAGCCGTAGGGTGAGGACGAGGGTCAGGGCGAGCGCGGCGATCGCGCGGAGACCGCGCCAGCCGGCGACGGCCGCCGCCGTCACCGCGAAGAGGCCGAGGAGCATCTCGAGGAGCGGCAGGCGCCACCGGTCGATCAGGATCATCGACTTCGAGCCGTCGGGCGCCGTGTCGATCTCGACGACGACCTCGTCGCCCGGTCGGTAGTCGGGCAGCTCGAGCGAACC
>DAOTXE010000061.1:0-49204 GCA_034435355.1 Chloroflexota bacterium | reverse complement strand
GCCAAGGGAACCCGGCTGCTCGGAGTCCGGGCCGTCATCGCCGAGAGCTTCGAGCGGATCCACCGGTCGAACCTGGTCGGCATGGGCGTGCTCGCGCTCCAGTTCCTGCCCGGCGAGAGCGCGGCGGGCCTGGGCCTCACGGGGCGCGAGCGCTACACGATCGCCGGTCTCGCGGGGGATCTCGCTCCGCGCGCACGGCTGACGGTCGTCGCGACGCCCGACGAGACGGACGCCGGGACCGAGGTTCGCTTCGCGGTGGACTGCCGGCTCGACGGTCCGATCGAGGTGGACTACTACCGACAGGGCGGGATCCTGCCGGCGGTGCTGCGGCGGCTCGCCCGGGAGTCCGGCGCGACCTGACGCCAGCCGCGGCGACATGCGCGGCGCCCGGCAATGCGAGCGTCGGGTGGCGTGCGCGACCACCCGTGGGCGTCAGGGTGCCGACGCCCGGGCGGCATCCGCGTCGGCCAGGCTCGTGGCGGGGACGGTGCGTGGCGCGGCACCCGCGGCGTCGGAGCCCGCGCAGGCGGCAATCTGTGCCCCCGGCGGTTGCGCCTGGACAGCACGACGCCGGCGGCGCCTGGTGGGTGCGCTGTCGACGACCGGCCACCAGTCGCAGGTGCACAGCCCACGCGGGCAGCCGGCATGGGGCAGGCGCGGCGTCCGCAGCTCATCGGCGATGCGGAAGACCCGTTCGTTGTCGGCGCGACAGGTCAGACAGCACCGCGCTGCCACGAGCTCGGCCCTGCGCGACACCTCCGCGATCTTCCGGAGGGTGGCAGCCACGCCTTCGCGATGGAGCGCGACGATCTCGTCTGCCGGTGGCGGAGTGGCGCCTGCCTCCGCGTAGAGCGCGGCTGCCTGCCGGCGGCGGATCTGCGCAACCTCGTCCCAGCGCCTGTTGTGCCGGGCCGCCCGGACCGCGCGCTCTGCGGCCGCGAGGTAGAGCCTGCGCGCGGACTGGACCGATGCGGCCGACAGCGGCGCAGCGGCGACATGACGGCGGCGATCGGCTGGGACCCCTGTGAGCTGCGCAAGCTGGAGCCAGCTGCGCCGCTCGTGCGCCCAGCGCTTCTCGTCGTGCTCGCGCTGGCGCTCGGCCTCGAAGATCGCGACCGCGGCCTCCGTGAGGTAGGCCGTCCGGCCTTCGACGTGGCGGACGACGATCGGGCGACGGCAGCGCGGACAGAGGCGCGAGTGGTCCGGGGGTGGATCCAGCACGACCGCGCAGTTGGGGCACGTAGCCGTGGCGGCCGGCGCGGGATCCGGGACGGGCGGCGGGGCAGCCGCGAGCTCGACGGGTGGCTCGACCTGCTCACGAGGGCGCCCGAAGCCCAGGAGCCGCAGCAGGAAAACGATCGGAGCCACCTCCGTTCATTGGCGCGAGGGGCCGGTGCTTCCGCGCCGCTCGACCTCGCGCCCGGTTGCGGTCCGACCCGTGCGCTCAGGATAACGCGGCCGTCGACCGTGCTCGAGCCATCTGTCCGTGCTCGAGCCATCCATCGAGGCCTCTCACGAATCGCGCGACGCGCGACCGGTCGCCTTGAAGGCTGCGCGTGCGCCGGGGCCGGCCCAGGCCTAGAGCACGCTGCGGCCCCGCACCATGCCGGGCTGGAGCTCGGTCGCAGCGACGATGTGGTGCCGGTTGACGAGCGCAAAGCCGTACCTGGAGATCACCCGGCGATCGGCCAGCGAGCGAGTCCGCACATCGGTCAGCGGGATCCACTGGGGACTGGGCGACTCGATGAACGCCGCCAGGATCGCCTCCGGGTTGAGGTGGACCTCGCCGGTGAGCGTATGTCCCGGGGTCACGATGATCAGCTGGAAGGAGCGCTTGCGCATGAACTCCGGTCCGCCGGTCTCGCGCTCGTCCACGTCGGTCGCCTGGCCGATCAGGGTGACTTCCTCCGGGCTCACCCAGAAGCTGGGCGAGGTGACCTTCGTCGGATCGCCGTTTCGCCGCAGGACGGTCACGTCGCGGATCTGGATCAGCCCGTCGTGGTTGTTCACGAAGTCCGACAGCCTGCGGTGGAAGCCGATGATCACAGTCCCGGACAGCCGCAGATGCTGGCCGACGAGCTCGATCGGGAGGCCCTCCGCGCCCGCGGTGGGTGCTGCTGGAGCGACTGCCGATGCGACGAGCGCCTCGAGGTGCGTCGCCGCATCGCCGTCGACGATCTCATCTTCGCGCTCGGGCGCAGCGAACGCCTGGCCCGGCACCGCGTCGATCGAGGCCGCGCGATCGACGTCTGTTGCCTGTTGTGTCATCGGCACGGGCTCCGGGTGGTGGGCGATACTGGGTTCGAACCAGTGACCTCACGGATGTGAACCGTGCGCTCTGACCGGCTGAGCTAATCGCCCGTGCGGCGGATTATAGGGCCAGCCCGGGCCAGCGCGAACGGACGGCCGGAGCATCCACGCCCGCAACCGCGACGACCTTGCGCCGGGCCGTGGCGCCGGTCGCGATCCGGACCTGGCCGACCGCGATCCCGAGCTCGCGGGCCAGCAGGCGGCAGAGCGCGCCATTCGCCGCCGAATCGAGCGGCGGGGCGGCCACCCGGACGCGGAGCGATCCGTCCTCCCCCACCCCGTCCACCCGGTCTGCGCCTCCGCGCGGCGTGAGGCGGACCGTGAACCGAACGCCGGCGTCCCGCTTCAGCGACCGACGACCCCCAGCAGCGCGCTGAGCACGAGCATGAGGATCAGCGGCGAGAGATCGAGGGCGCCGGTTGCCGGCAGGAGCCGCCGGATCGGCGCCAGGAACGGCTCCGTCAGCAGGATCACCTGCCGCGAGATCGGGTTGCGACCCGGCGGATCCACCCACGAGACGACGACCCGGACCAGGACGAGCGCCCAGAGCACGAGCACGAGCAGCTGGAGGAAGTTGCCCGCGAACGCGCTCATGGCAGGAGTCTACCCGGGTGCGACCCCGCGACGGACCGCTCGCGCGACGGTCCCCCATTCCGACCGGCTCCGCCGGCCGCGCCTCCCGGGGACGGAATGGGCCGCCGCCCGAAGATCGCACGGCCCACGCGCACGAGCGTCGCGCCTTCCTCGATCGCGACGGGGTAGTCGTCGCTCATCCCCATCGAGAGCCCCGGGCCGAGGCCCCGCGGGGCCAGCCCTGTTGGACCGCCGGAGCCGGCCAGTCGTGGCCCGCGGTCGCGCAGACGCTCGGAGAGCTCCCGCAGGGCGCGAAACGTCGGCCGGGCGGCCTCCGGGGACGCCACGGCCCGGCCCACGGTCATCAGACCCAGCAGCTCCAGGTTGGCCAGGTCGGCCAGGGCAGGCAGGGCGACCACCAGCTCCCCGGGCACGAAGCCGGCCTTCGCGGGATCGGCATCGACGTTCACCTGCAGGAAGACCGGCAGGGGCCGGCCCGGCCGGACCTCCGCGCAGACCCGGTCGAGGCGCGCCGCGAGCGCGACCGAGTCCACGGTCTCGAGGACATCGAAGATCGCCACCGCCCGCCGGGCCTTGTTGGCCTGGAGCGGGCCGACCAGGTGCCACGTGGCGCCGGGGACGACGGGAACCTTGTCGGCGGCCTCCTGGACGCGGTTCTCGCCCAGCTCCGTGAAGCCGGCGGCGACGGCCGCCCGAAGCCGGGCGCCGTCGACGGTCTTGCCGACCGCCACGAGCGTCACCCCGGCCGGTCGACGGCCGCAGCGCGCACAGACGCGCGCGATCTCGGCGAGCACGCGAGCGCGCGCGTCGGCGAACTCGGCGACGGCGGCCGCGTCGGGCGGCGGGGCGGCCAGCGGGACGCCCGACGGGTCGGGCACCGGCCGCGCTACTTGTTGCGCCGAAGGAAGCTCGGGATCTCCAGGTCGTCCGCGTCGTAGGTCCGGCGCACGTTCGACGCCGGGGATGTCTCGGCGACCGTCCGCTCGGCCCGCACCGAGACCGGCTCGGCGCGGTCGACGGCCGGGCGCTCGGGCCGGACGTCCGCGTCCGCCACCGTGCGCTGGCGCTCCAGCTCGCCGAGGAAGTCGCGTTCCGGGCGAACGGAGCGGGAAACCTCGTACGGGCGCTCGGCGGTCTCGCGCCGGGCAGGCTCGCGGCGGCGCGTCCCGTCGAAGCCCGTCGCGATGACGGTGATCACGACGTCGTCGCCGAGACGCTCGTCGAAGCTCGCCCCGAAGATGATGTTCGCCTCCGGGTCCGCCGCTGCGCGGATCTCCTCTGCCGCCTCGGTCACTTCGTAGAGCGTGAGGTTCGAGGAGCCGGAGATGTTGAAGAGGATTCCCTGGGCGCCCGTGATGTTGACCTCGAGGAGCGGGCTCGCGATGGCCTGCTTGGCGGCCTCGAGGGCGCGGTTGTCGCCGGCCGCCCGGCCGATGCCCATGAGGGCGGAGCCGGCGTCGTGCATGATCGCCTTCACATCCGCGAAGTCGAGGTTGATCAGGCCGGGCACCGTGATGATGTCGCTGATCCCCTGGACGCCCTGGCGGAGCACGTCGTCCACGACGCGGAACGCGTCGAGGATCGACGTGTTCTTGGCGACCACGTCGCGCAGGCGGTCGTTGGGGATCGTGATGAGCGTGTCGACCTTCGCCTTGAGCTGCTCGGCGGCCTTCTCGGCGATGAGCTTGCGCTTGTTGCCCTCGAACGAGAACGGCTTCGTCACCACGCCGATCGTGAGCGCGCCGAGGTCCTTGGCGATCTCCGCGATCACGGGGGCTCCGCCCGATCCGGTGCCGCCGCCGAGCCCCGCCGTGATGAAGACCATGTCGGAGTCGCGGAGCGCCTCCGTGATCTTCTCGACGTCCTCCTCCGCGGCGCGCTGCCCGATCGCGGCGTCGCCGCCGGCCCCGAGGCCGCGGGTGATCTTGTCGCCGATGCGGATCTTGTGGGGTGCATCCGACTGGAGCAGGGCCTGGGCATCCGTATTGATCCCGATGAACTCGACGCCCATCATCTCGGCCCGGATCATCCGGTTGACGGCGTTGCTACCGCCGCCGCCGACACCGACGACGCGGATCAGGGCGAAGTTCTCGGAATCCGACCGCAGCGGCATCGCTGGTCCTCCGGGGTGGTGAGCGGCTGTTCGGGCCGTCCGTGATCAAGACGTCTGGTTGCGCGCGACCGTCCCGTCCGGCGGGCGGGCACGGCGCGCCGGAATGCGGACTGTCCGGGGAGTATAGCGCCGGATTTGCCGATGGGAACCCCGTCCATCAGCCGGGCCGGTGCCCGCGTGCAGACAACGTCCCGGAGGTCACCCGCCGATCGGGCTGCCCGCCCGCGCGCGCCGGCGAGGCCCCGGCGCCCGCGGACCTACGGGAACACGCTCCGCAGGGCTGCCCGGATCCGCGCGACGAGACCCCCGGCGGGGGCGGACTCGTAGGTCGTGAGATCGGCGGCGCCGAGATGCCGCGCGCCCCAGAGCAGGAGCCCGATCGCGGTGCTGTAGGCCGGCTCCGTGATGCCGTCCACGAGCCCGCCCACCTCCGTCGGCGCGGCGACCCGGACCGGCATCTCCAGGATCTCGCGGCCTAGGACCGCTGCCCCACCCAGCTGCGCGGCGCCGCCCGTGAGGACGAGCCCGGCGGGGAGCATGCCGGGGGCGGCCGCCACGATCTCGGTCCGGAGCATCTCGTACGTCTCGCGCATCCTCGCCTCGATGATGCGGCAGACCTCCATCCGTTCCACGGTCCGGCCGGCCTCGTCACCGAGGACGGTGACGTTGATCACCTCGTCCGGGTCCATGCCGGCCATGTCACAGGTGCCATGGTCGATCTTGAGCGATTCCGCGACCTGGAGGCTCGTCTTGAGACCGATCGCGATGTCGTTGGTGACGTTCGCACCTCCGACCGGCAGGACCGTGGTGTGGAAGGGCGAGCCGTCCACGAACAGGGTGAGCTCCGTGGTGCCGGCGCCGATGTCGGCCACCGCGACCCCGAGTTCTCGCTCGGTCGGGGACAGGACGGCCTCGGCCGAGGCAAGGCCGCCCGCCACGAGCTCGTCGATCTTGACGCCCGCCGCGGTGACGCACTTGGTGAGGTTCTGGACGGCCGTGGCGGAGGCGGTGACGATGTGCGTCGAGACCTCGAGGCGAACCGCGCTCATCCCGAGCGGGTTCATCACGCCCTCCTGCCCGTCGACCGTGTAGCCGCGCGGCACGACATGCAGGACCTCGCGGGTCGACGGGATCGAGACGGCCCGGGCGACCTCGATCGAGCGGTTGACGTCCTCCTGGGTCACCTCGCGGCGCGGCCCGGCGACCGCGACCTGGCCCGGGGAGTTGAGGCCGTCGACGTGCTGGCCGCCGACGCTCACGAACGCGCGGTCGATCTTCCAGCCCGAGTGACGCTCGGCCTTCTCGACCGCCGCCGTGATCGAGTGGACCGTCTGGTCGATGTTCACGACGACGCCCTTGCGAAGCCCCGACGCGGGCACGGTGCCCTTCCCGATGATCGTGACGCCGCCGTCTCGGCCGACCTCGCCGATGAGTGCCACGACCTTGGTCGTCCCGACGTCGATCCCGACGAGGACCGCCTCACGTTCCACTCGTTCCGTCCCTCTCCGTGCGGTTGTGCCGGCCTATAGGAAGTGCCGGCGGATAAGCGCGACGTTCTGGAAGATCCGCAGTCCGAAGGTGATCAGCGCGACCAGGTAGAGGTCGAGCCCCAGCCGGTCCCCCACGAAGGTGAGCAGGACCGCCACGATCGCGTTCACCACGAACCCGCTGATGAAGATGCGGTTGTTGTACGTCCCTTCCAGCTCGGCGCGCACGGCCCCCAGGACCGAGTCGAGCGCGGCCAGGATCGCGACGGCCGAATACCGGGCCAGCTCGAATCCGACATTGACGTTCAGGACGAGCCCCAGAAGGACGCCGACGAGCAGACCCGCCAGTGGCAGGAGCACGGGTCGGTTCTCCCTCTGCATACGTCGTTTGCGCAAGGCTACTCGACCTCGCGGCAGGGTGCCAATCCATCCCGCCACCCGGGCGGTCATCGGGTCGTGTACGTCCCGTGCGAGCCGTCGGCCAGCACGATGCGCACGACCCGCGTCTCGCGCCCCTCCAGCAGGCCGCGCAGGAGGCGCGTCTGCGCGGGGACCAGGTCCGGCGGCCGGAGCGTGGCCGAGTAGAAGCCGAAGATCGCCGTCCATGCCTGGCCCTGCGCCGGGCGGACGATCCAGCCATCCTGGTCGTCCTGGACGACCTGGAGGGCGGGCGCCGAGGAACCGACGTCGGCCGGACGGAGCGAGAGAAGGCGCGTCGCGACGTCCATCTCGAGCGCGCCCAGCTGGTCGCCGACGGAGGGGAGCGGCTGCACCTCACCGACCACGCCGCCGGGAGGAACGCCCGCCGCGCGCTCGTCGTCGACCGTGGGCAGCCCGGCGGCGAGGGCCCGTGCCCCCGCCGAGGCATCCGTGGCGGCCGCATCGGCGATTACGAGCCCGTCCCGATCGACCAGCAGCAGCGCGTCGGCGGTCCGCCAGGCAAGGATCGGCACCCGTTCGACGACGTGAACCCGGAGCGTCCCGGGCAGGGTCACCCGGACGTCGGCCTGGGCAATCGACGGGATTGCCTCGAGGCCGGCCTGCAGCCCGTCCGTCTGCAGCGTGAACGCGTTCGGGGCCGGACTGCCGAGCGTGAGCGCGGCCTGCAGGGAGGCGTCGCTCGTCAGCACGACGCCCGACACGTCGGTCGTGCGGACGACGAACGCGGGCGACGCGGCGACGCCCCAGGTGGCCGCCCCGGCGCCGACCATCACCAGGGCGGCGAGGGCCCGTCGCGGCGACAGGCGGGAGGACGCCCGCCGCTGGGATGCGCGCCGGCGTGCGCCGTCCATCGGCCGAACCGGGAGATGGCTCACCGCGGCAGATCCGCCGGGTCGAGCCGGCGGCGGGGCACCGTTGCGTGGCGTTCGAGGGCCAGGGCGACGATGCGCGCGCACAGGGCATCGAAGGGGAGACCGCCGGCCGCGGCCGCCGCCGGGAAGAGGCTGATCGGGGTGAATCCCGGGATCGTGTTGATCTCGTTCAGGTAGATGGCGCCCGTCTCGCGATCCTGCAGGAGATCGACGCGGGCCATGCCCTCCGCACCGATCGTGCCGAACGCCACGGCGGCGATCCTCCGGCACTCGGCGGCGGTCGCCGCGTCGACCTCGGCCCGCGGCAGGACCCGGGCGGCGCCGGCGACATACTTGTCGACGTAGTCGTAGAAGTCGCGGCTCGGGATGACCTCCCCCGGGCCGTGGATCTCGAGGGAGCCGGGCGCGTTGCCGAGGACGGCGACCTCAAGCTCCCGCGGCGCCGGAAGGCAGGGCTCCACGAGCAGCCTGGAGTCGTAGCGCAGAGCGAGCTCCAGGGCCGGCGCGCGATCAGCCGGGCCCCAGGCGATCGACATCCCGACCGAGGATCCGAGCCGGGCGGGCTTCACGATCACGCGGCGCCCCGGTGCCCCGGCAGCGAACGCCTCGAGGTCGTCCAGGACGCCCGCCCGGTCCGCCGCCCAGCGCGTGGCGGTGACGTCCAGCGAGGGCAGGACGGGCAGGCCGGCGCCGCGGGAGATCCGCTTGAAGAGTGGCTTGTCCATCCCGATGGCCGACGCGGCGACCCCGGCCCCGGTGTAGGCAAGACCCGCGGCCTCGAGAATCGCCTGGACCGTCCCGTCCTCCCCGAACGGCCCATGCAGCGCCACGAAGACGACCGGCTGCGGGCGTTCCCCGGCGATGCCGGCCGTCGCCTCGCCGGCGCTGAGCGGGCCCGCGGCGCCGAGGGTCTCCGGGGCGTCGTACGCCGCTCCCGGGCGGCCGTCCCGGCGATGGTCACCGGGCAGGGTCCACCAGCGGCCCGACAGGTCCACGAGATACTGGCTGACAGGATGACCCAGGCCGGCCAGCGCTTCGGCGATGGCGGTCCCGGAGACGATCGAGACGTCGTGCTCCGCGGACGGCCCGCCGTAGACGACAGCGACGGGCACGGCCGCCGCGGCCGGCCCCCTCACGCCGGCACCTCCGGCCAGGCCGACCAGTCGCCGAGGAACTGGATCTCGAACGCGAGCGCGACGCCCGTCTCGCGGGCGACGGTCTCGCGAACGAGCTCGCCGAGGGCGCGGACGTCCGCGGCTGTTCCATGCCGGTCGTTGAGGATCCAGTTGGCATGCTTCTCGGAGACGACGGCGCCGCCGATCCGGTGACCCTTCAGGCCACAGCCGTCGACGAGCGCACCAGCCGACGGTCCCTCCGGCGGATTCCGGAAGACGCTCCCCGCACTCGGGAACCCCAGCGGCTGGTGGGTGCGGCGCCAGCGCCGGATCTCGTCGAGCCGGGCGCGGACCCGGGCCGGGTCGTCCGGGAGCAGGCGGAAGGTGGCCCCCAGGATGACGTCCGCGGGAACGCCCAGCGGAGGGTGCTTGAAGCGGCTCTCCCGGTAGGCCAGCCCGAGGTCGGACGCAGGCAGGCTCGCCTGGCTCTCGTCCGCGCCGAGCACGAGGGCGGATTCGAGGATCGCGGCGATGTCCGAGTCATGGGCCCCGGCATTGGCCCAGACCGCGCCGCCGACGTTCCCGGGGATCGCGAGCCCGAACTCGAGGCCGGAGAGGCCCGCCTCGGCGGTCACCGCGGCAGCCTTCGCCATCGGGAGCCCCGCCTCGGCGACGAGGCGGCCGTCGGCGATCTCGTAGCCCTCGGCCCGCACGTGGATCACGAGGCCGCGCACGCCAGCGTCGGAGATGACCACGTTGCTGCCGCGGCCGAGCAGCGTGCAGGGCGCCTCGCGCCCGCGGGCAAGCCGCACGATGGACCGCAGCTCGAACGAGTTGACCGGGGCCGCGTACAGGTCCGCCGGGCCGCCGACGCGCATCGTGGTGAACCGCGCGAGCGGCTCGTCGCGGGACGTGCGGATCCCGAGCCGGCGCTGGATCTCGGTCCCCAGCCGGACCGCGTCGAAGCTCTCGCTCACCGGGACGCTCCCCCGCCCGCCGCGACGCGGGCGATCTCCGCGGCCGACGGATAGGCGGATCGCGTTGCGCAGGCCAGCACGAGCAGGGCGACTGCGTCTGCCGCCGCCGGCTTCGCCGCCCCGCGCGCCGCCGCGCTCATGGCCAGGTGCGCCGCCGGGTCGTCGAGCAGCCGGGCGGCCTCCACCAGCGCATCGGCGTCGAATTCGGCATCGTCCACGACCCGGGCGGCGCCGGTCGCCGCGTAGGCCTCGGCGTTTGCACGCTGGTGACCCGCGGCATGCGGGTACGGGACGCACACGAGCGGCAGGCCGAACGCGGCCGCCTCGGCAAGCGTCGACGAACCGGCACGGCCCACCACGAGATCCGCCGCCGCGAGGGCGGCCGTCATCTCCTCGGCGAGGAACGGGAGGGGGCGGTAGCGGTCGCGCTGCTCCGGCGACAGCGCGTCGCGGGCGGCCACCATCTCCGCCAGGCCCGTCTCGCCGGTCACATGGAGGACCCAGCACCGCTCGACCAGGCGCCCGAGCGCCCCGGCAACTGCGGTGTTGAAGCGGCGGACCGCCTGCGACCCCCCGAAGACCAGGAGCAGCCGGGGCGCGGCCGGGATGCCCAGCTGCTCGCGGGCGGCCTCGCGATCGACGGCGCGGGTGTCTCGGATCGGGGTGCCCGTCAGGTAGCAGTTCTCGGCGCCCAGGGCGGCGCAGGTGGCCTCGAAGCTGACCGCGACGACGGCTGCCAGCCGGGCGGTCGCCCGGGTGCTCCGGCCCGGCACCACGTTCCCGTCCCAGAGCACCGCGGGGATGCGCAGGACGCGTGCGGCGACGAGAAGCGGGATCGCGACGTACCCCCCCGTCGTGAAGACCGCGTCCGGGCGGTGTCGGGCCAGGCGCCAGAGCGCCTGGGGAAACGAGGCCGCGAGCCGCAGGGGATCGAGGACGACGTGGACGTCACGGCCGGCGCTCCGGAGTGAGCGCAGGGCAAGCCGCGAGAACGGGATCCCGGTGCCGGGGACGATCCCCGCCTCCAGGCCCCGATGCCCGCCGATCCAGGCCAGCTCAGGCGCGGCCGGCAGGGCGCGGAGCGAACGGGCGACGGCCACGGCCGGGTAGACGTGTCCGCCCGTGCCGCCTGCCGCGATCAACACTCGCATCCAGGAGTCCTCCTTGCTCTGTGGTCTCGCGCGAGATTGCGAGCAGGATGCCCGCGCCGACCAGGCTGACGATGAGCGACGAGCCACCGGCGGACACGAATGGCAGCGTGATCCCGGTGACGGGGAGGAGCGTGACGACCACGCCGATGTTCACGAACGCCTCCACGCACAGGTAGGTCGTAATGCCCGCGGCGAGCAGCGCTCCGAACGTGTCCGGCGCCGCGAGCGAGATCCGCATCCCGCGCCATGCGAGGAGCATGAACGCGACCACGACGAGCGCACCCCCGACGAACCCGAACTCCTGGCCGATCACGGCGAAGATGTAGTCGTTGTGGGCGTTGGGGAGGATGATCCCGCCCGCCGCCGCACGGTCGCCAAGGCCGGCCCCGAACAAGCCGCCGAGCCCGAGCGCCAGCAGGCCCTGCACGCTGTGGAAGCCGGTGGTCAAGGCGTTCTGGAACGGGTTCTCGAAGGCCTGCAGCCGTTCGACCTGGTACCCCTTCAGGAGGAGCGAGGCGGCCGCCACGGCCCCGCCGCCGAGGGCGAGGATCCCGAGCAGGTTGCCCCCCGCCACGAAGAGCATGACGACGACCGTGACGCCGAGCACGAAGGTCGACCCGAGGTCGGGGGACTTGAAGATCATGACGAGGAACGGGGCGACGATCACGACGAACGGCAGGAGCCCTCCCCGGATCGAGCCGACCGCAGCGCCGCGCCGCGCCATCCAGTGCGCCAGGTACACGACGAGGGCCAGCTTGGCGAACTCGCCCGGCTGGATGACGGGCAGGCCGGGGAGCTTGAGCCACTGCGTCGATCCGCTCACCTCGACGCGCCACGGCGAGACGAGCACGAGACCGAGCAGGACCGCGGCACCGAGAAGCGCGGGCAGCGAGAACAGGCGCAGCCACCGGTAGTCGGATCGCATCGCGACGAACATGCACCCCATCCCGAGGGCGGCCCACACGAACTGGGGGCCCACCGTCGCGAGCGTGCCGTCCCCGTCCGCGTACCCGCTCATGGCCGAGCTCGAGTAGACCATCAGGATGCCCAGCCCGGCGAGAGCCACGACGAGCGCCAGGACGACCGCGTCCGGAGCGTGCCGCTCGCGCGCGTCGACGGGCGCGGCGAGACCACCCGAGGCGGCGACCCGCGACACGGCGGACGATCGCCGCACGGCGGCCGTCGGAGCGGCAGCCGACAGACGCGTCACTGCGCTGGGGCCGGGTGCTCGGCGGATGCCCGCAGCGGCCATCGTCAGCGACCCCCGTCCGGGCCGGTCGCGGGGGCGGCCGTGGCAATCCGGGCGACGGCGGCCTTGAATGCCCGCCCGCGCGCCGCGTAGTCGGTGAACTGGTCGAAGCTGGCCGCCGCCGGGCTCAGCAGGACCGTGGCGACACTCCCCGGTCCGGCGCCGATCAGCAGCTCGCGGGCCAGCTCGTGGGCGCGGGGAACGGCCCGCTCGAGCGTCCCGGCCTCCTCGACGCGATCCAGGCCGGCGGCCCGGAAGAGCGCCGCCAGCGCCGGGCCGGATTCGCCGATCAGGACCGCCGCGGCGGCCCGGTCCGCGACGACCGGGGCGAGCGCCCGCAGGTCGACCCCCTTGTCGCGCCCGCCGGCGATGAGGACGAGCGGCGCCTCGAACGAGCGCAGGGCCGCCGCGACGGCGTCCGGCTGGGTGCCCTGGGAGTCGTTCACGAAGCGGACGCCGTCCACCAGGGCGACGGGCTCGAGGCGATGTTCGACGCCCGCGAACGTGGCAGCCGCGGCCCGGATGGCGTCCGGTGCGAGACCGAAGAGCAGCCCGACGGCCACACCTGCCAGGAGGTTCGAGACGTTGTGGAGCCCGGGCAGCGGAAACTCCGCGACCGGCATCACGCGGCCGGACGGACCGGTCCAGGCCGCGCCACCGCCGGCGAGCGGAAGACGCTCCACCCCGGCGGCGGTGACCCAACCGTCCACGACGCCGACCCCGCCCGGGATCGGACGATCGAGCCGGTAGCAGACCGCCGGCGCGGTTCCGAGGCCGGCGTACCCGCCGACCACCGGGTCGTCGAGGTTGAGCACGAGCGCGCCGGCCGGGTCCACCAGCTCGGCGAGGCGCCGCTTGACCGCCCGGTAGGCGGCCAGCGAACCGTGCCGATCCAGGTGGTCCGCCGTGACGTTCGTGTAGACGGCGACCGTGGTTCCCCGCGTGAGGCTCGGCAGCTGGAGCTCCGAGAGCTCCAGCACGACCCGGCTCGCGGTGTCGAGCCCGGCGACCCGGTCGATCAGGGGGACGCCGATGTTCCCGCCCAGCACGACCGGGTGCAGCGGGTCCGCGGCCAGGAGGTGTGCGACGAGCGACGCCGTGGTCGTCTTGCCCTTGGTCCCCGTCACGCCGACCGTCGGTGCCGGACAGAGGCGCAGCACGAGGTCCGGCTCGGAGACGAGCGCCGGCGCCGCGGGGTCGCCGCGCGCCACCCGTGCCGCGAGCGCGTCGAGCGCGGCCCGCAGGCGGGGCTCGGTGGTTGGGAAGCCCGGCGTGATCGTCGGCGAGAAGGCGACGAGGGCTGCCCCCGCCCAGGCCGAGGCGGGGTCGATCCCCGGTCCGGCGAGCAGGCTGACCGGCCGGCCTTCGAGCTCGGCAAGCCGGTCGGTCAGCGCGCTGCCCGGCTTCCCGTCGTAGACCGTGACGTCCGCCCCCGCGTCGACGAAGAAGCGCGTGAGCCCGACCCCCGTCCGCGCGAGCCCCAGGACCGTCACGGGCAGGCCGGCGAGCGCGCCGTCACGGACCGCGTCGAGGGTGAGCGTGGCGAGGTCGAACGGTCCCGGCATCGTCATTCCAGCCGCTGCAGCGTCGCGAGGAAGAGGGTGACCCCCAGCAGGCCGGCAAGTGCGCCCACGATCCAGAAGCGCAGCGTGATCTTCGTCTCCGGCCAGCCCCCGAGCTCGAAGTGATGGTGGAGCGGGCTCATCCGGAAGATGCGCCTGCCGCCGGTCGCCTTGAAGAAGGCGACCTGCAGCACCACCGAGCCCGCCTCGATCACGAAGATGATCCCGATCAGGGGGAGGATGAGGATCTGGCCCGTGATGAGGGAGACGACGGCAAGCGTCGCACCCAGGCCGAGCGAGCCCGCGTCGCCCATGAACACCTGGGCCGGGTGCACGTTGAACCACAGGAAGCCCAGCAGCGCCCCAATGAGCAGCGAGCACAGGGTTGCCAGGTTCGGCTGGGCGGGAACGTTGAGGAGGGCGATGATCAGGAACGCGACGTAGGCAAAGATGAGCGTGCCGCCGGCCAGGCCGTCGAGGCCGTCGGTGAGATTCACGCCGTTGCTCATCGCGACGATCGCGAACGCGGCGAACAGGATGTAGACCCAGGGCGCCACCGGCACGGCGCCCACGAATGGAACCCCGACTGCCGCGATGGCGTAGGTGCGCTGGATCTGCCACGCTGCGAAGACGGCCACGGCGGTCTGCCAGAGGAGCTTCTGGCGGGCCCGGATCCCGTCGCCCGTGCTCGCGTTGAGCCAGTCGTCGGCGAAGCCGAGCAGGCCGACGAGCCCGAGCGCCGCGAGCGGCGCGAAGGTGGAGGCGTCGACAAGGTTGAGCGCCAGCGCCAGCACGCCGACCACCCCGATGAGGAGCACTCCCCCGGCGGTGGGCGTGCCGCTCTTGACCTGGTGCGACTCCGGTCCGTCGAGGCGGATCTGCTTGGCGAAGCCGGCCCAGCGAACCAGCCGGATGTAGGCGGGCATGAGGATCACGACGATCACGAACGCGAGCAGCATCCCCTGGATCAGCTCGACGGTCACGCCGTGATCCCGGCGCGGAGAACATCCACGACGGCCTCGAGCGCGGCGCCGCGTGATGCCTTCACGAGCACGGCGTCGCCCGGGCGGAGCAGCGACGGGAGGAGCGCGATCGCCGCCTCCCGGTCCGGCACGAGGTGAACGCGCGTGGGTGACATGCCGGCCGCGATGGCCCCCTCCGCGATGCCCGCTGCGCGCGGCCCCACCACGACCAGCTCGGCGGCGGCCCGGCCGGCCGCCTCGCCCACCGCCCGATGGCCCGGCCCGTGGGCGTCGCCAAGCTCGAGCATCTCGCCGAGCACCGCGACCGGCCGGCCGGGCAGCGAGGCGAGCACCTCGAGCGCCGCGAGCACCGCGGGCGGCGATGCGTTGTACGAGTCGTCGAGGATGGTGAGGCCGGGCGCCTCGACGACCGAGCCGCGGTGCGGGGACGCCGCGGCCCACCCCGTCGCGAGGCCGGCGGCGATCGCCTCGTCCGGGAGCCCCGCCAGCAGTCCGACCGTCGCGGCGGCCAGCGCGTTATGGACGCTGTGGCGACCCAGCGCGACCAACTCGACGCCGAATCGCGCCGGGCGCGGGGAGCGAGCCACGAGGTCGAACGCCATGCCCGCGGCGCCGTGGCCGACGATGCGTTCCGCGGTCACGTCGGCGCCGCTGCCAAGGCCGTAGAAGATGACCCGCGCCTTCGTGCGTGTCCCGAAGGTGCGCACGCGGGCGTCGTCCCCGTTGAGGATCGCGGTGCCGTCGGCCGGCAGTGCCTCGACCAGCTCGGCCTTCGCGTTCTCGATCGCCGCCAGGCTTCCCGCGCGCTCGAGGTGAACGGGCGCCACGGCCGTCACGACGCCGATCCCGGGCCGGGCGAGCCGGGCGAGCGTCGCGATCTCGCCCCCAACGTACATCCCCATCTCGAGGACGGCGGCGCGGTGCGCTGGGCCGAGGCGCAGGAGCGTGAGTGGAAGCCCGATCTCGTTGTTGGCGTTCCCCTCGCTCTTCAGGGTCGGGAGCGCGGCCGAGAGGACGGCCGCAGTCGCGTCCTTGGTGGACGTCTTCGCGTAGCTGCCCGTGATCCCGACGACCAGCGGGTCGAAGCGCGCCCGCCAGGCGGCCCCGATCGCCTGGAGCCCGAGCAGCGTGTCCCGCACCCGGACGACGGTGACGTCGCCGAGCGCATCGAGCTCCGCGAGGCCGAGCGGGCGACCGACGAGGAGGGCGGCCGCCCCGGCCGCCACGGCGGCCCCGAGGAACCGGTGACCGTCGGTCCGTTCGCCCGCCAGAGCCACGAACAGGTTGCCCGGCTCCACCGCCCGTGAGTCCACGGCGCCGCCGCGGACCGGACGACCGGCGTCGCGGAGCAACGTGCCCCCGGTCGCCGCGACGATGTCGGCAGCACCCAGCGCGGGGGCGGGCACGATCGTCACGCCGGGGAGTGTCCCACAGGCGGGGCTCACGGGTGCGCCGACGCGGCGGGTGCCGACGCCGACGCCGACGGCTTGACCGGCGGCACGTCGAGCGACTCCATCGCATCGGTTGCGATCCGCCGGAAGAGCTCGAACGACTCGACCGCGTTCTCCACGTCGCCCGGGCGGTTGATGACCGGCTTCCCCTGGTTGATCTGGACGGCGATGACGAGCTGGGGCGCGGTCCGGCCCACGAACCCGATGAACGAGAAGTTGTAGACGTCCGACCGGAACCTGCCGGCCTTTGAGTCCCAGATCTGCGCCGTCCCGGTCTTGCCCCCGACGAGATAGCCCGGGATGAGGGTGCGCGACCGGTAGAACGGCACCACATTGACCACCCGCTCCAGGATCGCGGTCAGCTGGGCAGCGAGGGCGGGTGTCATCACGCGGCCCCGGTCGGCCGTCGTCGTCGGCGTGTCGCCGGTCGCCATCACCACGTGGGGCGTCGGGAGCGTCCCGCCGTTGACCATCGCGCTGTACGCGGTTGCCAGCTGGATCAGGGTGACCGCGACCCCCTGGCCGAACGACCCGTTCGCCAGGTCGATCTGCTGCCAGGGCTGGACGGCCGGGTTGTGGACAAGGCCTGGAACCTCGCCCGCCACGTCGATTCCCGTCGGAGCGCCGAAGCCGAGGCGGGCCCAGGTGGAATAGAGCACCTCGGCGGCCTGCTGGGTGGTCTGGCCCAGCATCAGCGCCACCTTCGACAGGACGACGTTGCGCGACCATGCCACGGCGTCCTGGAAGGTGATCGCGCCCTTGCTCCCGCGGTCGGCGTTCTGGACGGACGCCCGGCCCCCGTCGAGGCTCAGGCTGGCCTGGTCGTGGAGCACCGTCGTGCGGGTGACCACCCCTGCCTGCAGGGCGGCTGTCGCAGTCAGCAGCTTGAGCACCGAACCGGGCTCGAAGACGCTCGAGACGACAGGGTCGATGAAGCGCGACGGGTCGCTCGCGGCGATCGCGGCGTAGTCGTTCCCGTCGTAGCTCGGGTAGGTGGCGGAGGCGAGGACCTCGCCGGTCTTCGGATTCATCACCACGCCGGAGACGCTCTTCGCGTGATCGGCGACCCAGGCCGCATAGAGCTCCTGCTCCAGCTTGAGCTGCAGGCTCGCGTCGATCGTGAGGGTCAGCGACGTGCCGGGCGAGCCAGCCTGGAGCGTCTGCGCGGTGTCCATGATCGGGAGCCCCGAGCCATCTCGCTGCGCCAGGAGGACCTGGGGGCTTCCGGCCAGCAGGTCCTGCCAGCGACCCTCGACGCCGTACTGGCCCGTCCCGTCGCGGTTGACGAATCCGAGCAGCTGCGCCGCGAGGCTGGTGCCCGCCGCGCCGCCCGCCTGCGGGTAGACCCGCACCTGCTCGGGCTCCAGGCTCAGCTGCACGAGCGACCCATCGGCGAGGCCGTCCTTGATGGCGCTCGATTGAGCCGGGCTCAGGCCGTGGGCCAGGACCACGTAGGCGCTGCCGCCGTCGAGGTTCGCGCGCAGGGCATCGGCATCGGCCGGGGCCAGGCCCAGGATGCCGACCAGCCTGGCCGCCACGCTCTGCCGCAGGGCTGCCGTGTCGGCGTCGGTCGCTCCGATCATCTGGGCCGGGTAGGCAGCCAGGAGGTCGCGCTCGACCGAGGTCGCGAGCATCACCGTTCCGGTCCGGTCGTAGATCGTGCCGCGGACGGGCGGGACCGCGATCGTCGCGGTGACCTGCTCGCGGGCGCGCGCCACCAGGTCGTCGTGGCGCGCGATCTGCCAGTAGCCGAGCCGCGCGATGCAGGCGGCGCCGAAGCAGCCGAGGAGGGCGAGCACGAGGAGGCTGCGCAGGCGGCTGTCGGTCCGGCCGGGCATCAGGTGGGCATCCTCGTGTTCGGTCGATCGGGTCGGCGCCGGCGCGGTCTAGCGCGCTGGCACCACGAGCGGGTTGACGAGCTGGCCGAGGCCCGCGCCGAGAGCGATCCTTCGGATCGCGGGCTCGCTTCCCAGGCTCGAGAGGCTCGCGATCAGGTCGCGTTCATTCGAGAGCAGGTCGGCCCGGGCAGCCATGAGGCGATCGACATCGAAATCCGTCGCGGACACCCGAACCGTCTGCGACAGCGAGAAGAGCGCCAGCAGGAAGACCACCACGATGCCCACGACCGCGAGACCGACCCGGCCCTGGCGCCGACGCGATCGCACCGCCGTCGCACCGCGCAGCCTCCGGCGCGGGAGATCCGCCGCCCGCTCCGACCGCTCGGCGCCGCGCCGCGCGACGGGCATCTCATCCCGGCGGCGCGGCGCCAGGCTTCCGGCCCGCGGACGCGCGCCGGCGTAGCCCGCCATCAGTCCGCCCCGAGGTAGGCAGTGCCGTAGGCCGGCAGGCCAAGCTCACGGGCGGCGATGTCCATCCCCACGAACTGCTCCCGGGCGAGCTCGTGCGCCTCGTCGAGGGCGGACCATGTCCGATCGCGGCGCTCGCGAATCTCGTGCTCCCGGCGGCCGTACGACCGGCGGCGCTGGGACTGGTGGCCCTTGCTCATCTCTGCGAACCCTCCTTCGCGTCGACGGGTGGACGGCTCACGCGGCGAGCCGTTCCGCGGTCCGGAGTCGGGCGCTCCGGGCACGGGGATTCGCGGCGACCTCCGCTTCAGAGGGAACCGTCGGCTGGTGGCCAACGGGCCGGAGGCGGGGGGCCCGGCCGCAGACACAGACCGGGAAGCTGGGTGGGCAGGTGCAGCCGCGACGCTCGGCCGCGACGAAACGCTTGACGAGACGATCCTCGAGCGAGTGGTAGGCAAGGACCACGAGCCGGCCGCCGGGACGCAGCAGCTCGACCGCGGCCGAGAGCGCCATCTCGAGCGCGTCGAGCTCGCCGTTGACCGCGATCCGGAGCGCCTGGAAGGACCGGGTAGCGGGATGGATCCGCCCGGCACGGCCTGGCCGCCGCGGAACGACGCGCTCGACGAGCGAGGCGAAGTGCGCGGCCGTCGCGACGGGTTCCATCGCGCGCGCCTCGACCACGGCGCGCGCGATGCGGCGGGCGTGCGGCTCCTCGCCATAGCGCAGGAGCACGTCGCCCAGGGCATCTGCGTCGAGGTCGGCCAGCAGCGCGGCGGCCGGCCGGCCGACCGCCGGGTCGAAGCGCATGTCGAGCGGACCGTCGGAACGGAAGCTGAACCCGCGCGTCGGGTCGGCGAGCTGGAACGAGCTCAGGCCGAGGTCCAGCAGGATTCCGTCGACCGCCGGGAACCCGGCCGCCGGGGCGACGGTCGCGAGATCACGGAAGTTGGCCTGCCTGAGGACGAGCCGGTCCCCGAACCGGGCGAGCCGCTCCCCCACCCGCGCGATCGCGGCGGGGTCGGCGTCGAGCCCGAGAACGCGGCCGTCCGGGCTGGCGGCCTCCAGGATCCGCTCGGTGTGCCCACCGCCACCAACGGTTCCGTCGACATGGAGGCTGCCGGGGCGCGGGGCGAGCATCAGCATGACCTCCTCCGCGAGCACCGGCAGGTGCCCAAGCTCCATGTCCACCTCTCCGCCAACGAACGGATCCCGAGCGGATCCTGGAAGCGCATGTGGTCGCTAGATGCCGAGCCCGGCCAGGTGCTTGGCCAGCGCATCCGGCACCTCGAGCGCCTTCCGGTACTCCTCCCACCGGGCGGGCGCCCAGATCTCGGCATGGTCGAGCGAGCCGACGACAACCGCCTCGCCCTCGAGCCCGGCTGCCTCGCGGAGGTACGCCGGCAGGACGAAGCGCCCCTGGGCGTCGAATTCGATCTCGACGGCGCTCGCGAAGACGAACCGGCTGAAGGCGCGCGCACCGGGGTTCTCGACGGTCGGCAGCGCCGCGACCCGGCTGGCGAGGCGTTCCCATCCGTCCCTCGGCCAGATCGCCAGGCAGAGGTCGAGCCAGCGCGACACCATCGCGCCGCCCGAGAGCTGGGCGCGGAACTTCGACGGCACGGCCAGCCGAGCCTTCGCGTCCACCGTGTGCCGGTACTCGCCGGTGAACACCAGCCCGGGCTCCTTCTGTCGGTCTCCGCCGTCCGCGGGCCAGGTGCCCGAGGCTCGGCCGGTGCGTGGCCCGGTGCCCTCGGCAATGGCCGAGCCCTGCTCGTCCGCCACCAAGATTCACCACTTGTCCCCACTTCGTGGGACTTGCTGGGTATGATACATCGCGATGGACCCGAGTCAACGCCGTTCTCGCCACCAGGCGGGGGAATCCGGTCGGCAGATCGAGCCCCGCCGGCAATCCGCCGGACGCCTGTCGCGGCCACCCGGGGGCGAGGGCGGTAGTACGAGTGGCGCCTTGTCGGCGTCGCCCGGCCGGGTGTAGGCTCGGTCGCCGAGCACCGTCTCCGCCACCAAACGAGGTCTGGACTCGCAGATGACAGCCCTGCCGCGAACTGATCCGGCGGTGTCGGACGCGCTCCCTGCTGGCATCCGGGAGCGACAGCTCCACCCGATGGCCGCCGTGCGGATCCGACGCTGCACCTTCCGCCGGCTCATCGCCGTCGATCGCGCCGGCGGGCGCGTGTACGACGTGGATTGCCTCTTCCCCGACCGAACGGTCCCGCTGCCCCTCGGAGACCTCGAGTCGGCGATGCCCGTGTGCAACGCCTGCACCGCGCTGCACATCTTCCGGGCCGACGAGGACTGACGCACCGGATCCACGACCGGCTGCGGCGGGGGCGCCAGCGAGGCGGCCTGTACGCCGGGTTCTGTGCCGCGCCCGAAGGAGCGGCGACGGTCATCCATCTGGGGCCGCCGGTTGCCCGGCGGCTCATGCGGCCGACCCGAGGGTCCGCGGCGGCGCGCCGCTGCCCCGGCGAACCGGGACACGCCCTCCTACTTGGCCTTGCTCCGGGTAGAGCTTGCCGCGTTTCACCCCGCCGCCGGTTGCCCGGCGGCGGACTCGTCTCTGTGGCGCTGGTCCTCGCCTCGCGGCGGACGGGCGTTACCCGCTACCCTGCGCCGGGGAGCCCGGACGTTCCTCACGCCTGCGGTTGCCCGCCGACGCGCGACCGTCCAGCCGCCTCGCTGGCCGCCGAAGTCTACCTCCCGCAGCCCGCGCCGTCGGCCGCCCGGAGGCGCAGCGCTCAGCCGGTCTCGATCTCGAGCCCGTCACGGGCCACCTCGACGCCGGCGGGCAGCCGCGCCGACAGCGCCGCGTGGCCCAGCTCGTGGTCCAGGTGGGTCAGGTACGTGCGCCGGGGCCGGAGCTCCTCGGCGAGGGCCAGCGCTTCGGCGACCGTCTGGTGGGTGGGATGCGGCCGGTCGCGGAGCGCAGAGAGAACCAGGACGTCCAGGTCTCGAAGCAGAGCCCGGCCGTCCGCGTCGATCCGCTGGACATCGGAGCAATAGGCGAAGCCGCCGGTCCGATAGCCGGTGATGACCCGGTCGCCGTGAACCACCGGGACCGGGACGAAGCGCCTGCCGCCGACGAGGAACGGGCCCGGGACGGCGACGGGGCGGAGCTGCGGCACCCCGAAGAACGGACCCTGGAAGGGCCGAAACGCATACGCGAACCGGCTGACGATGACAGCGAGGTCCTCCGGGAGCGCGTGGACGGGCAGGTATCCGCCCTGGAGCTCGTTGAAGCGCCGCAGCTCGTCAAGCCCCCCGACCGCATCCTGGTGCTCGTGGGTCAGGAGCACCGCATCGACCCGGCGCATCTCCGCCGCGAGCGCCTGCCACTTGAAATCCGGACCGCAATCGACGAGGACCCGCCGGTCCCCGAAGGCGAGGAGCGCCGACGCACGGTAGCGGTGGTCGCGCGGATCGCTCGACCTGCAGACGGGGCAGTCGCACGCGATCCGGGGGATTCCCTGGCTCGTCCCGCTGCCCAGGATGCGAACGACGAGGCGGCCGGGGTCAGGCCCCGCGTCCGCCGGGTCGAAACCCGGCTCCAGGGCAACCGCGCCGTCCTCGGCCGGGCCGGGACGAAGCTCCAGGCCGAGCTGCCCCGACGCCGGCCCTTCCTCGCCCGCCGCAGGTTGCGTCCGCCTGACGACGAGGGCCGGCCCGCCGGCCGCCACGCGATCGAGCGCCTCGTTGGCCAGCGCGTCCGCCGTGCCGTTCTCGCTGCGCGGGACGTGCCGCGCGCTCCAGCGACGGAACCGGCGCAGCCCCGCGACGGCCTCGTCGTGGAGGGGGGCGAGCTTGGGGTCCTTTACCCGCCAGCGACCCTGGATCTGCTCCACGACCAGCTTGGAATCGAGCAGCAGGACCAGGTCATCCGCGCCGAGCTCCGCCGCCAGGTCGAGCGCCCGGATCACGGCCGTCCACTCGGCGACGTTGTTCGTCTGACGCCCGAGCGCCTCGGAGATCGTGGCGATCGGTTGCGCGTCCGGGCGCTCGGCGCCCGGACGGTCCGCGTCGATCAGGGCCGCGCCGGCGGATGCGGGGCCCGGGTTTCCGCGCGCCGCGCCATCCGTGCGGATGATCAGCCGGCGCACCCGGCCGGCGGCGGATCCGCTCAGACCGAACGCTCCACCACGGCCCGCGACACCTCGAGGATCGCGCGCGTGATGTTGATGCCGCGCGGGCATGCGTCGACGCAGTTGAAGATCGTCCGGCAGCGCCAGACGCCGTCCTTGTCGGCCACGATCTCGAGCCGCTCGTTGGCGGCGTCGTCACGCGAGTCGAAGATGAAGCGGTGGGCGTTCACGATCGCTGCCGGGCCGACGTACGCGGGCTGCGCCCAGAAGGACGGGCAGGCCGTGGTACAAGCGGCGCAGAGGATGCACTTGGTCGTGTCGTCGTAGCGCGCCCGATCCGCCTGGCTCTGGAGTCGCTCGCGCTCCGGGGCGGGCGAGTCCGCGATCAGGAAGGGCATGACACTGCGGTACTTCGAGAAGAACCCGTCCATGTCCACCACGAGGTCCTTGACGACCGGCAGGCCCGTGAGTGGCGCGACGTTGACCTTCCGGCCCAGCTGGTCGACCCGGATCTTGCAGGCCAGGCGGTTGCGCCCGTTGATCAGCATCGCGTCCGAGCCACAGATGCCGTGGGCGCACGAGCGCCGGAACGTGAGCGTCGGGTCCTGGTTCGCCTTCACCGAGGTCAGGAGATTGAGCACGCGATCCATCGGCTCGGCCTCGACCCGGTAGGACTCCCAGTGGGGCGCGGCATCGCGCTCGGGGTCGAAGCGGAGGATGCGGAGATCGACCTGCATCACGCGGCTCCAGGGCTCAATACGTGCGTGGCTTGGGCTCGAACCGGGTGATCGTCACCGGCTTGTAGCGCAGCGAGGGCCCTGCCTCGCCGCGGTACGCGAGCGTGTGGGCGAGGAAGTTGACGTCGTCGCGCTCCGGGAAGTCGTCGCGGGAGTGGGCACCCCGGCTCTCGTGCCGGGCGATCGCCGAGGCCGCCATCGCCTCGGCGCCGTCGAGCAGGTAGCCGAGCTCGCGCGCCTCGAGCAGGTCGGTGTTGAAGGTCCTGCCCGCGTCACCGACGCGCACGCGGGTGTAGCGCTCCTTGAGCGCCGAGACACCGGCGACGGCCGTGCGCATCATCTCGGCGGTCCGGAAGACGCCCACGTTGTCCATCATCAGCGTGGCGAGCTCGGCCTTGAGCGCCGAGGGGCTCTCGCCGTCCGGGCGCGTCCGGAGGGCCTCGAGCTCGGCCCGAACGGGCTCCTCGACGTCGGCCGCGATCGACGGCGCCTCGGCGGCCCGGCAGTAGGCGGCCATCTCGCGCCCGGCGCGCCGTCCGAAGACCAGGAGGTCCACGAGGGAGTTCGTCCCGAGCCGGTTCGCGCCGTGGACCGAGACGCAGGCCGCCTCGCCGGCGGCGAAGAGCCCCGCCACGACCGTGTTCTGCTCGTCGCGAATGACGCGCGTGCGGACGTCCGTCGGGATCCCGCCCATCGCGTAGTGAGCCGTGGGCACGATGGGCACGGGCTCACTGAGCGGCTCGACGCCGAGATAGACGCGCGCGAAGTCCGTGATGTCTGGAAGCTTCTCCTCGATCACAGCCCGGCCGAGGTGCCGCACGTCCAGGTAGACGAAGTCCTTCCTGGGCCCTGCTCCGCGCCCGTCGCGAATCTCGAGGTAGATGGCCCGGCTCACCATGTCCCGGGGTGCCAGCTCCATCAGCTTGGGGGCGTAGCGGCTCATGAACCGCTCGCCGTCAGCGTTGAGGAGCGTGCCGCCCTCGCCCCGGGCGGCCTCGGACAGGAGGATCCCCAGGCCGTACAGGCCGGTCGGGTGGAACTGGTAGAACTCCATGTCCTCGAGCGGGATCCCGTGGCGATAGGCCAGCGACATGCCGTCGCCGGTCAGCGAGTGGGCATTCGAGGTGATCGCGAACATGCGGCCGTTGCCGCCAGTGGCCAGGAGCACGGCCTTGGCCCCGAACGTGTGGAGCCCGCCGTCGGCGATCCGGTAGGCAACGACACCGGCCGCCCGGCCGCCGTCACCGCCATCACCGCCCTCGAAGACCAGGTCGACGACGTGGTATTCGTCGTAGAACCGGACCCCGGCCTTGATGCAGTTCTGGTACAGGGTCTGGAGGATCATGTGACCGGTCCGGTCGGCTGCGAAGCACGATCGCTTGACCGGCCCCTCCCCGAAGTTCCGGGTGTGGCCGCCGAAGCGGCGCTGGTCGATCTTCCCGTCCGGCGTCCGGTTGAAGGGCAGGCCCATGTGCTCGAGCTCGATGACGGTCTCGATGGCCTCCCGCGCCAGGATCTCCGCGGCATCCTGGTCGACGAGGTAGTCGCCCCCCTTCACCGTGTCGAACATGTGCCACTCCCAGTGGTCCTCCTCCTGGTTTCCCAGGGCGGCGCATACGCCACCCTGGGCGGCGCCGGTGTGGGAGCGGGTCGGGTAGAGCTTGGTGAGGACGCCCGTGGAGACGCCCGCCTTGGCGAGCTCCAGCGCCGCCCACAGGCCGGCCCCGCCGGCGCCGACGACCAGCGCATCGTGGTCGATTCGCATCGGGCGGCCTTCCTACTGGACCGGGAACGGGAGGGTCATGACGGCGATCGTTCCCAGCAGGGCCAGTGAGACGCCCGCCAGGTAGAGCAGGAGCGTGAGGGCGGTCCGGGCTCCTCCGTGGATGTAGTCCTGAAGCACCGTCCGGACGCCCAGGAACGCGTGCAGCACCACCATCGTGAGCAGCATCCAGTCGACCGTGCGCCAGAGGACGCTCCCCCACCGGTCGTCGATGATCCACTGCGACGACTGGGAGGCCGGGTCGAAGATGAAGTGCATGATCGAGAAGTGACCCAGAGCGAGCACGAACAGGGCGAGCCCGGACAGGCGCATCAGGTACCAGACGGCCATCTCGAAGCCGCTTCCGCGCGGGCGGGGCCGGCCGGAGCGGCTGTACAGCGCCATCAGGCGACTCCGGCCCAGATCGGGCGCAGGATGATGTAGGCACCCGGAAGTCCGACGAGCACGAAGACGACCCAGATCGCGTACCAGAGCTGCCGGTGGAAGACCGTCGTGGCGGGCCAGAAGTCCATCACGATGATCCGCAGGCCGTTGAGGGCGTGATAGAGGAGCGCAGCGCCCAGGAGCGTCTCCCCCACCCGTCCGGCCGGGCTCGCGTAGAGCTTCAGGACCTCGTTGTACAGGCTGGGGTTCGCGCCGACCAGCCAGATGTCCAGGACGTGCAGAAGCACGAAGGCCCAGATGGCGACGCCGGAGATCCGGTGGAATGCCCACGCGAGCATTCCCTCGCCGCCTCGGTACTGGACGTAGCGCACCGGGAGACTCGCCTCCGTGACCGGCCGGGGACGCAGCCGACTCGACGTGGCCGGGCTGGTCCGGGTGGACGTCGCCATTGTACGGGGTCCGGGGAGCGCGGATCCTGCGGCTCGTGCCCGTGAGCCGCCGCCGGGAACCTTCGCCGGGAGCCCGCAGCGGGGTACCATCGATTCGCGCCCCGCCCTCGCAGATCACAGGAGCCACCGTGAAGATCCAGGAAGCCGACGCGAAGTCGCTGCTCGCCGCGCAGGGCCTGCCGGTCCCTCCCTGGGCGGTCGCCCGCACCGCAGCCGACGCGCGCGCGGCTGCCGAGCGGTTCCTCGCCGACGGCGCGGGCCGGGTCGTGATCAAGGCCCAGGTCCTCGTCGGGGGGCGCGGAAAGGCCGGCGGCGTGAAGCTCGCGGGCTCACCGGCCGAGGCGGAGGAGGTCGCGGGCCGGATCCTGGGCCTGACGATCAAGGGGATCCCGGTCCGCAAGGTTCTCGTCGGACCTGCGGCGGTGATCGTCAAGGAGTACTACCTCGGCGCCATCCTCGACCGGGCGTCGCGGCGCATCGTCCTCATGGCCTCTGCCGAGGGCGGCGTGGAGATCGAGGAGGTCGCCCGGACGACCCCGGAGGCGATCCACCGCGTCGCGGCCCACCCGCTCCTTGGACTGCTGGACTGGCAGGCTCGCGGGCTCGCCTTTGCGATCGGGCTCGGCGGGCCACACCTGCGCGACTTCGTGCGGATCGCGCGCGGCATCGTCGCCACGATGCGGGTCAACGACGCCGACCTCGTCGAGGTGAACCCGCTGGCGATCGTCCGCGAGAGCGGACCGGAGGGCCACGTGGAGCGGCTCGCCTGCCTCGACGCCAAGGTGACGCTCGACGATTCGGCGCTGCCGCGGCATCCGGACCTCGAGAAGCTGCGCGACCTCGACGAGGAGGACCCGGCGGACGCGGAGGCGCGGCACTACGACATCAGCTTCATCCACCTCGACGGCTCGATCGGCTGCATGGTCAACGGGGCCGGCCTCGCGATGACGACGATGGATCTCGTGAACCGGGCCGGAGGGGCGCCTGCGAACTTCCTCGACATCGGTGGCGGCGCCAAGGCCGATCGGGTCTCAGCCGCGATGCGCCTCATCCTCGCCGATCCGAAGGTGCGCGCGATCCTCGTCAACATCTTCGGCGGCATCACCCGCGGCGACGAGGTGGCCCGTGGCCTGATCGACGCCCGGGCCCGCCAGGAACGCGCGGTGCCCATGGTCGTCAGGATCGTCGGGACGAATGCCGAGGAGGCGGCGCGCCTCCTCCGGGAGGCGGACTTCGAGACCGCGGCCACGCTGGACGAGGCGGCCGCCAAGGCGGTCGCCGCGGCCCGCCAGGTCGCCGGAGGCGCAGCATGAGCATCCTCGTCGGCCGGGAGACACGGCTCGTGGTCCAGGGCATCACCGGTCGCGAGGGCGAGTTTCACTCCCGCCAGATGCTCGACTACGGCACCCGCATCGTGGCGGGCATGACACCCGGCAAGGGGGGCCTCTGGGCGCTCGACAACCGGGTCCCGGTGTTCGACACCGTGGACGAGGCCGTGCGCCAGACGGGCGCCAACGCCTCGTGCATCTTCGTCCCTGCCGCAGGCGCCCCCGACGCAATCCTCGAAGCGGTCGGAGCAGGAATCGAGACCATATTCTGCATCACAGAAGGGATACCAACCCTCGACATGCTTCCGGTCGTGGAGGTCGTCAGGGCGGCCGGCGCCCGGCTCGTGGGCCCCAACTGCCCCGGCGCGACCTCTCCGGGCCGAGCCAAGGTCGGGATCATCCCGGGCTCGATCCACCGCGAGGGGCGGGTCGGGGTGGTGTCGCGGTCCGGGACGCTGACCTACGAAGCCGTCCAGGCGATGACCGACGCCGGGTTGGGCCAGTCCACCTGCGTCGGGATCGGCGGTGACCCGATCATCGGCACGACCTTCCTGGACGTCCTCCAGCTCTTCGCCGCCGACCCCGAGACCGAGGCGATCGTCCTGATCGGTGAGATCGGCGGGTCGGCCGAGGAGGAGGCCGCCGCGTGGGCCGCAGAGCACCTCCGGGGCGTGCCGATGGCCGCCTTCATCGCCGGCCGGACCGCCCCCGAGGGCAAGCGCATGGGCCACGCCGGCGCGATCATCTCGGGCGGCCGCGGGACGGCGGCGGAGAAGGTCGCCGCGCTCGAGGCCGCGGGGATCCGGGTCGCCGGCTCCCCGACCGAGCTCCCTGCGATCCTGCGCGAGGCCGGCTATCGCGACTAGGCCGAGGGCACGTCAGCCCGCGGCGTCAGGCGCCCGGAACCCCGCCGGGTAGAGCGCGGCCCAGGCGGGACCACCGGGCGCCTCGATCAGCTCGACGAGGACACCGTGGCAGCTTCGGGGGTGGAGGAACGCCACCGGGCCCTCGGCGCCGGCGCGCGGCGCGGTGTCGATGAGCTCGACGCCGTCGACGGCGAGCCGGGTCAGGGTTGCGGCGAGGTCGGCAACCTCGAAGCAGACGTGATGGAAACCCTCGCCCCGGGTCGCCAGGAAGCGGGCGACCCCCGTGGTGTCGTCGGTCGGCTCGACGAGCTCGATCCTGGTCTCGCCGACCGGGAGGAACGCGATGTTGACCCGGTCCTTCGGGATCGGGACCACTGGGCCCGGTGCCAGACCGAGGATGTCGCGATAGAAGCCGAGCGCAGCGCTCATCTCGTGGACGACCACCGCCACGTGGTGAATGCGCCCGACGTGGTGGGCGGTCATCGGCAAGACCGCGAGCGGGTCCGACATCAGGCATCCCTCCCCTGGTTGCGCCGCCGTTGGCACCGCGTCCCCAGGCGTCGGTCGCGGATCGGGGCGGAGCCCCGTTCGTCACGTTGCGGCGTCACAGCGTGACCAGCTCGCGGTGCTCGCCCCAGACGGCGCGAAGGCGGTCCGAGATCTCTCCCACCGTCGCATAGGCGCCCACTGCCTCGATCAGGGCGGGCATCAGGTTCTCGCCGCCTCGCGCGCACTCGTCCACCCGCTGCAGCACCGCCGCCCACACCGCCGGGTCGCGCCCCTCGCGGACGCGCCGGAGGCCCTCGACCTGGCGTCGCTCGCCGTCGGGGTCGATCCGCTGGAGCGCCGGGGTTCGAAGGCTCTCGTCGCGGAAGCGGTTCACCCCGACGACGACCTGGCTGCCATCCTCGATCGCACGCTGGACCCGGTAGGACGATTCCTGGATCTGGCGCTGCTGGAAACCGCCCTCGATGGCCGCCAGCGTTCCGCCCAGCGCCTCGATCTCGTCGAGGAGCTCCCGGGCCGCCGCTTCGAGCTGGTCCGTGAGGGTCTCCACGTAGTAGCTCCCGGCCAGCGGGTCCGGTGTCTCGGTGATGCCGGCCTCGTTCGCCAGGATCTGCTGCGTCCGGAGGGCAAGCCGCGCGGCCTCGGCAGTCGGCAGCGCGAGAGCCTCGTCCCGGGAGTTCGTGTGCAGGCTCTGGGCCCCGCCGAGGACCGCGGCAAGCGCCTGGACCGTGGTCCGCACGACGTTGTTGTCGATGGATTGCGCTGTCAGCGAGCTGCCCGCCGTCTGGACGTGGAAGCGGCACATCATGCTTCGCGGGTCGCGCGCGCCGAACCGGTCGCGCATGATCCGGGCCCACAGTCTGCGGGCGGCCCGGAACTTCGCGACCTCCTCGAAGAGGTCGCTCCACGCGGCGAAGAAGAAGCTCAGGCGGCCGGCAAAGGCATCGACATCGAGCCCGCGGGCGACCGCCGCCTCGACGTAGGAGATGGCGTCCGCCATCGTGAAGGCGAGCTCCTGGACGGCCGTCGCACCTGCCTCGCGCATGTGGTAGCCGGAGATGCTGACGGTGTTCCAGCGTGGCAGCTCGCGGGCGCAGAATTCGAAGACGTCGGTGACCAGGCGCATCGACGGGCGCGGCGGGTAGATGTAGGTGCCGCGCGCGATGTACTCCTTGAGGATGTCGTTCTGGGTCGTTCCGGCGATGCGGTCCCGGAGCACGCCCTGCTTGCCGGCCGCGGCGACATAGAGGGCGAGCAGGATCGCGGCCGTGGCGTTGATCGTCATCGAGGTCGTGACCTCGCCGAGCGGGATCCCCGCGAAGAGCGCCTCCATGTCGGCGAGGGAGCAGACGGGCACGCCGACCCGGCCGACCTCTCCCTCCGCCTCGGGAGCGTCGCTGTCGTAGCCCATCTGGGTGGGAAGGTCGAATGCAACTGACAGGCCGGTCTGTCCCTGCGCCAGGAGGTAGCGGAAGCGCTCGTTCGTCTCGGTCGCCGTCGCGAACCCCGCGTACTGGCGCATGGTCCAGAACCGGCCACGGTACATCGTAGGCTGGACGCCGCGCGTGAAGGGGAACTCGCCCGGCCGTCCCAGGTCCCGCGCCTCGTCAAGGCCGGCGATGTCGGCCGGCGTGTAGAGGTCCGCGACCTCGATGCCGGACGTCGTCTCGAACCGAGCGCTGCGCTCGGGGGTCGCGCCGATCGCCTTCGCACGGACCGTCGCGCGCCACCGGTCGCGGCCCGGATCAACTCGCTTGGTGGGGTTCGCGGCGTCGTCGGTCGACATTGGCTTCTCCGCTCAGTGGATCACGACGAGAAGGTCGCCGACCTCGATCGTGTCTCCGACAGTGACCCCGACTCGCTCCACGGCACCCTCGCGGGGTGCCCGGAGCTCATTCTGCATCTTCATGGCCTCGACGACGAGGATCTGCTGGCCCGCCTCGACGCGGTCGCCGGCCTCGACGGAGATCGCAACGATGCGACCCGGGATGATCGCGCGGACTTCTATCGGGCCGCCCGGAGATACGGCCCCGGCACCCCGTCGGGCCCGCTCGCGCAGGGCTGCGCGGCCTTCCGACTCGACCTCGACCTCGATCCGCCAGCCGTTCACGATCACCTCGCGGTGGCGCACGCCGTGAGCGCGGTCGACGCGCACCGGGCCGAGCAGAACGTCCGTTCGAACCTCTGGCCCACCGCGCTCCGCGTCAGACTCGACCAGACGAGCGCGCACCTCGCCGAAGCGCTCGAGCCGGACGGCCGCCGGGTCGCCGTCGACGAGTGGGAGCGCCGGCATGGTGGCGCCGCTTCCCGGCAAGCGTGCGGCCGGATCGGGCGCCGGCGAGATCCGGAGCGACGGATCTCCCTCGAGCCTGGAGGAGCCGGCCACCCGGACGCGGACGGCCCGTTCGTGGATCGCAACGTCGGGCCAGCCGGCCTCACCCGTCGGTCCGGCGATCGACGTGCGGCGGGATGGGAGCCGACCCGGGCTCACGACGGCCACCGGTGCGTGCCGCGCGCCCGGCCGGCAGCTCGCCATGCGGAGCCGTCGCCCTCCGCGAGAGCCGGCCGAGCCCCTGCCGATGACTCGGGGGCCATCCGTAGACCCGGACCACCGGCCGCGGGTGATCCCTCGAGATCGGCGAGGCCGGCGGCGATCGCGGCGACGCGCACGGCAGCAGATCGGGACGCCGCACCGTCCCAGTGGGTGTCGACCCAGCTCGTCGAGAGCCGGGCCGGATCGATGAAGGCAGGCTCGCCGAGCATCGCCCGATGAAACGGGAGGGTGGTCTGGATCCCGCCGATCTCCGTCTCGTCGAGCGCGCGACGCAGCCCTCCGAGCGCGGCCGTTCGATCCGTTCCGTGGACGATGAGCTTGCAGATCAGCGGGTCGTACTCGGGCGGGATCCGGTCGCCGGCCTCCACCGCCGTGTCCACCCTGACCCGCGGCCCGGCCGGCATCACCCATCGCGTGATCTGGCCCGGCGACGGCGCGAAGACGCGCGCCGGATCCTCCGCAGAGATTCGCACCTCGATCGCATGACTCGTCGGGCGCGCGGCCCGGTCGGCCGCAGCAACCACGACGGGCGACAGCGGGGCGCCACCGGCAAGCAGGAACTGCTCGCGAACGATGTCCACGCCGCTAACGAGCTCGGTCACGGGGTGCTCGACCTGGAGCCTGGCATTGACCTCGAGGAACCAGAACCGGCGGTCGCGGTCGTAGAGGAACTCGACCGTCGCGGCGTTTCGCAACCCGGCCGCGCTGGCCAGCCTGATCGCCATCGCGTGCAGGTTGCGCCGCTCCGTTTCGGTCAGGCCGGGCGCCGGTGCCTCCTCGATGAGCTTCTGATGCCGGCGCTGGGTCGAGCAGTCACGCTCGCCGAGGGCGATGACCTTGCCCGTTGCATCACCGAGGAGCTGGACCTCGATGTGGCGGGCCGGGATGATCTCGCGCTCGAGGTAGACGGCACCGTCGCCGAACGCAGCCGCAGCCTCGCGCGAGCCCGCCGTGAGCGCCGCCGGGAGCTCGTCGGCCGAGACGACGCGCCGCATCCCGCGGCCGCCTCCCCCGGCGGCGGCCTTGACGAGGAGCGGGAACCCGACGGCCCTCGCAGCCTCGAGCAGGGCCTCGAGCTCGTCGGGACGGTCGACGGGAGCCGGCTCGATCGTGCCCGGTACGGCGGGCACGTCGAGCGCGCGCGCCGTCCGGCGGGCGGCCAGCTTGTCGCCAAGCGCTGCGATCGTCGCGGCCGGCGGCCCCACGAAAGCGAGGCCGGCATCCTCGACTGCGCGGGCGAAGGTCGCCCGCTCGGACAGGAACCCGTACCCGGGATGCACGGCCTGGGCTCCCGAGGCCAGGGCCGCCTCCACGACCGCGTCGATGCGAAGGTAGCTCTCGGCCGGCGCGGCGGGCCCCAGTCGCACCGCAGCGTCCGCGGCCCGAACGTGCGCCGCCATCGCATCGGCATCGGAGTAGACCGCGACCGCCTGCATCCCGAGATCGTGCGCCGCCCGGATGATCCGGAGCGCGATCTCCCCGCGGTTCGCGACCAGGATCCGCTCGAACGGCGGGGTCACGTGTCGCCTCGCGGACGACCGACGGCTCGCGCCGCCCGGCGATGTCTTTGCGCAAAGACGGGTGGGTTCATCCGGGTTCGATCCCCTCCCCCGCCGCTCACAGGGGGATGTTGCCGTGCTTCTTGGGGGGGTTCGCATCCTGCTTGTCGGCGAGCATCTCGAGGGCACGGATCAGGCGCGGCCGGGTCTCCGACGGGGCGATGACGTCGTCGATGTAGCCGCGCGCGGCCGCGACGTACGGGTTGTTGAACTCTGCCTCGTACTCGGCGACGAGACGCCGGTGCTCAGCCGCGGGATCGGCGGCGCGCGCGATCTCGTCCTTGAAGATGACGCTGACTGCCCCCGCCGCGCCCATGACCGCGATCTCGGCCGTCGGCCACGCGAAGTTCATGTCGCCGCGGATGTGCTTGCTGCTCATGACGTCGTAGGCACCCCCATATGCCTTGCGGGTGATTACCGTGAGCTTCGGCACGGTCGCCTCGCAGTACGCGTACAGGAGCTTGGCTCCATGCTTGATGATCCCCCCGTGCTCCTGGCCGACGCCGGGCAGGAACCCCGGCACATCCACGAACGTGACGAGCGGGACGTTGAAGCAGTCGCAGGTCCGGACGAAGCGAGCGGCCTTGATCGATGCCTCGATGTCCAGGGCCCCGGCCAGGAATGCCGGCTGCTGGCCGACGAGCCCGACGCTCCTGCCGCCAAGCCGCGCAAACCCGACCACGATGTTCGGTGCCCAGGCGGGCTGGATCTCGAAGAAGTCGGCGTCATCCACGACGCGCCGAATCACGTCGTGCATGTCATACGGCTTCTGGGGGTCGTCGGGGACCACGTGGTCCAGCTCCGAATCGCGACGATCGGCTGGATCGGACGACGCAACGCGGGGCGCTTCGCCAAGGTTGTTCTGGGGCAGGTGCGCCAGGAGCCGGCGGACGTGGTCCATCGCGGTCGCCTCGTCGGGGGCGGCCAGGTGGGCCACCCCGGAGATTGTGGTGTGGGTCGTGGCGCCCCCCAGGTACTCGGAATCGACCTCCTCGTGCGTCACGGTCCGCACGACGTTCGGTCCTGTCACGAACATGTAGCTGGTGCCTTCGACCATGATCGTGAAGTCGGTCATCGCCGGCGAGTACACGGCACCGCCCGCGCACGGCCCCATGATCACGCTGACCTGGGGCACGACGCCTGACGCGAGGACGTTGCGCAGGAAGATCTCCGCGTAGCCGCCTAGGGAAGCGACGCCCTCCTGGATGCGCGCGCCCCCGGAATCGTTGAGACCGACGACCGGCGCGCCCACCTTCATGGCGAGGTCCATGATCTTGCAGATCTTCTCTGCATAGGTTTCGGAGAGCGAGCCCCCGAAGACCGTGAAGTCCTGGCTGAAGACGAAGACGAGGCGGCCCTGGATCGTCCCGTGGCCGGTGACGACGCCGTCCCCGAGGACACGCTGTCCGTCGAGACCGAAACCGGTGGCCCGGTGCGTCACGAAAGCGTCGAGCTCGACGAAGGATCCCGGATCCAGCAACAGGTCCAGGCGCTCCCGGGCGGTAAGCTTCCCGAAGGTGTGCTGGCGCTCGATGCGAACCGGACCGCCTCCCAGCCTCGCCTGATCTCGCATGTGCTGAAGTTGTGCGAGCCGTTCGTCGCTTGTGGGCACGTCCGACCTCCTCGCGGCGCCTCGACTTCGGCTCTCGGGCGCGATGGGCCGTCATGATACGCAGCCGGCCGGAATCGGCAGGCTGAGATCCGCGTCTTATCCACAGAATGGTGAACATCTCGCCCGAAGTGTGGACAACGCCCGCTCCCGGCGGGTCGGCGGTGGGGTAGCATTCATGACCCGCGCCACGCGACCAGCACGCGGCCGACCGAGACGGAGAGGTGAATCCCCGGTGGCACAGGTCATCGCGATCGCGAACCAGAAGGGCGGCGTCGGCAAGACGACCACGGCGATCAATCTGGCCGGCGCGCTGGCCGAGTCCGGCTACCGCGTCCTCGCGGTGGACATGGATCCCCAGGCGAACCTCACGGTCGGCCTCGGGATCAACCTCGGCCAGGTGGAGCGGTCGATCGCACACATCCTCGACGACGGAACCGCCCGCCTCCAGAGCATCGTCCTTCCGAGCCAGACGGAACGGATCGACGTCGTCCCGTCGACGCTCGAGCTCGCGTCAACGGAGGTCGAGCTCTTCTCCGCGATCGGACGCGAGTACGCGCTGCGGGAAGCCCTCGATCAGGGGATCCGCGAGACGTACGACTACATCCTGATCGACTGCCCGCCGACGCTGGGTCTGCTGACCATCAACGGGCTCGTCGCAGCGAACAGCGTGATCATCCCGGTCCAGACGCAGTACTACGCGCTCAAGGGTCTCACGGCGCTGGTGAAGGTGATCAACACGATCCGGACCAAGCTCAACCGCGACCTGCGGATCCTGGGCCTGCTCCCGACGTTCTACGACGGGCGCACCATCCTCGGCCGCGAGATGCTCGACGAGCTGCGCGAGCTCGGCGAGTACCACGTCTTCCACACGATCATCCGCAACACGGTCAAGCTTGGCGAGGCCCCGCTCACCGGGCGCCCCATCACCGCCTATGCCGGCAGCTCCGAGGCCGCCCGGTCATTCCGAGAGCTTGCGAAGGAGGTCGTCGAAGTTGGCCAGGCCTGATTTCCGTGCCTACGCCGCACAGCGCCTCTCCGAGGAACGCGAGCTCTCGCCGTCGATCGTCAGCCTCCTGTCGGCCGAGGGCGGTCGCACATCGGGCGTCCGCAACATTCCCATCGATCGGGTCGAGGCGAACCCGGAGAATCCCCGCGTCGTCTTCGACGAGGCTGCCCTCGACGAGCTCGCGGCGTCGATCCGCGAGCATGGCGTCCTGCAACCCGTGCTCGTTCGGCCACACGGACCGAACCAGTACCAGCTGGTCGCCGGCGAGCGCCGCTGGCGCGCTGCGCGACGGGCGGGGCTCAACGCGATCCCGGCGCTCGTCGAGGAGCTCGACGACGATGTCGCGCTCGAGATCGCGATCATCGAGAACCTGCAGCGCGAGGATCTCTCGCCGCTCGAGGAAGCCTCGATGTACGACCGGATGATCAAGGACCACGGATACAGCGTCCGCAAGCTCGCCCAGAAGCTGGGCAAGGACAAGGGATACCTGGAGAACCGGCTTCGGCTGGCGGACGCCCCGCAGGAGATCCGGGACCTGGTGTCCGTGCGCAAAGACACCCTCTCACATGCCTATGAGCTGATGAAGATCGACGACCCGCGGAAGCGCCGACGACTTGCCGGCCAGGTTGCGCGCGGCGAGCTGTCGCTGGTCAAGCTTCGCGAGAAGGTCGAGGGGCGGCCGGTGCGGGAGGTGACTCCCACCTCGCAACCGGATGCGCCCGCCGCTGGTGCCGCCCCCCCGGAGCCGTCCGCACCGGCCGCAGCCCCCGCCGGCGACGATGCCCTTCTCGTAGCGAAGTCCCAGTTCCACGACGCCCTCGAGGCCCTCATTGCCGTGCTCCGCAGCGCGGAGTTCACCTCCGCGGCGTCCCCCGTCGACAGGCAGAACCTCGCCAAGTACCTGACGATCTCGAAGCTCACCCTCGAGAACGTGATCACCGTGGTGCGCGGACCCGGCGTCCGCGACTGACCCGGACGCCGGTCGGGCCGGGGTCGCGGTCCCCTCCCCGCCGCCCGCGTACCCTCGCGCGGGCAGGGCCGTCGGCGCGCGGGCAGGGCCGTCGGCGCCCCCGCGTGCGCCACCCTTCTGCCGGCCGACGGCGCACCGGCTCACGCCGGATCAGAGATAGACGAGCTCCTCGAAGTTCTCCACGAGGTACTCGATGAGCGTCTGTCGCGGGTCAGGGAGCACGGCCCGGGTCCCGGCCACCAGGCAATACAGGGTGATCGCCGGGACGAGGAGGCGGCCCTGGTCGTCCCGCCCGATCACCGCGGGCGGCCCGCCCCCGGCCGCGAACGCGCGCGCGACAACGTGGTCATCCGCGCCGGACGCCGTTCGGTAGTCAGCCAGGACGGCCAGCACGCCACGCCGGATGGCGATGTCCCGCATGGCTTCGGCCGCCCACGTATCGATCTGCGCGTCCGCGACCTCACCCAGCCGGGCGCGGTACTCGTCCCGATTCGCCGCGAGTCCCGTGGCTCCCACGTCTGGCGTGCCTCCTGTCGGCGTGCGTTCGTCCGGGCGAGTATCGCAGGTCGTGTTCGTGCCCGACTCGCCGGAGGCGAGATCGAACAGATGTTCTGATCCGGCCGTCTCAGCCGAGGCGGGGCGGGGATGGCCGCCTGCCCTCGGGCCAGTCGTTGAACAGCTCGGTCAGGCAGCGTCCGAGCCGCCCGGGAGGTGGTTCGTCCTGGGCGTCGGCGATGAGCGCGAGGAGCGCCTCCTGGACCTGCGAGGTGAGCGCCGCGACCGCGTCTCGGGTCGGGCGACCGTTCGCAGCGATCGGCGTACCCACCCGGACCCGGATCGTCTTGCCGAAGCGCAGCCAGCCGGTCCCTGTCAGCCCGACCGGGACGATCGGGACGCGCGTGCGGAGCGCGAAGAACGCGGCGCCGTCGCTGATCGGCAGGAGGTCGCGCTCGCCGGCATGGATTCGGCCCTCGGGGGCGATCGCGAGGCGCGCCCCGCTCGCGAGCACGGCTGACACCCGGCGCGTCGCCCCGAGGAGATCGGACTGCTCGGGGTTGTACGGGATGCTGCGACCTGACCACGCGATCAGCCGGTTGCGCACGCCGACGGACATGTCGGCTTCCTTCGGCCCGAAGAACCAGAGATCGGGCCTCGCCGGAAGGCCCGCGACCACGATGAACGGGTCGGCCCAGGACTGGTGGTTGAAGCACAGGATCGCCGGTCCCGGCGGCAACGGCTCGCCCGAGACGCGCATGCGGAGGTAGGCATGCACCAGGAGCCGGATCCCGAGCGTCGTGAACCAGTAGGGCACCCGGCCCGGCCTCCGAATCGAGGGCGGCACGCGTTCAGCCCGGGCGGTGGCGCGGATCGAGGTCGGCGAGCCGGGCGATGACGAAACTCGCGGCCTCCGCTGCCCCCTCCCCCGGTGGGACGCTCGCGTTCGGCACCAGAACCACCGTCATCCCGGCTGCCCGGCCGGCGAGCACGCCATTCAGGGAATCCTCCACCGCGAGGCAGCGATCGGGCCGGGCTCCAAGACGGCGGGCCGCCTCCAGGTAGACGTCCGGGGCAGGCTTTCCCTCGGCCACGTCGTCCGCCGAGACCACCGCGCGGAAGCACCCGGCCAACCCGACGGCGTCGAGAGCGGCTGCGATCACGGCCGGGTGGGCCGACGAGGCGACCGCGGACGGCAGGGTCGCCGCGATCCGCTCGACGGCTTCGACGGCCCCGGGCACGCGTGGCACCGGCTCGCGGGCGTACCGCTCGACCAGGGAGTCGACGACGATCCTCACGATCTCCGGGAGCGGGAGATCGAGGTTCAGCCGCTCCTGCATCACCGCGGCCCAGGCCCGGGAGTTGCGTCCCATGCAGGCCCGATTGTCCGCCTCGGTCCAGCGGAGGCCGCGGGCCGCCGCCCATTCCGCGCGCGCTGCATTCCACCACGGCTCCGAGTCGACGATGACGCCGTCGAGGTCGAAGAGCACAGCCTCGATGGGAACCGACCTCGTGGCCGCCCGCGTCATGCCATACTCTCCGCCCAGGCGTCCGCCGGTCTCCGGCGTGGCGCGGGGGCGCCCTCATCGCTCCTCCGCATCCTGCGCCACCTCCTGCCGCGCGAAGCACCGGCTCGACGGACGGGTGGAAGGCTATCACGGCGTCTTTGCCAGAGGGCCACCGGGACGGGCCGTTCGGCCGTTCACAGGTGACCGCGCGACCCGGTACGCTGCCCTGCCTACGGAGGGTCGGGTCTGCATGTCGGTCGATCGACGCCTGGTCAATCTCGCGGTCTTCCTGATCATCCTGGGGGCGATTCCGCTGGCGGTGGGCCAGGGCTGGCTGGCCCGGACCTCGATCTCGCAGGCGTGGGAGCTCTGGCCGCTCATCCTCATCGGGATCGGGCTCGGGCTGATCCTGCGCCGCACGCCCCTCCACTTCGCGGGCGGCCTGCTCGTCGCCGCCACGTTCGGGACGATCCTGGGATCGCTCCTTGCCGTTGGTATCGACTTCGCGTCGTTCGATTGCGGGAACACGACCGCGGCGGGCGATCCGACGATCCTCGACGAGCAGGGCAGCTTCGAGAGCGGCACATCCGACGTCGTCCTGCACGCCTCGTGCGCCAACCTGGTGATCTCGCCTGCCGCGGGCGCGTCCTGGGGGGTGATCGTCAGGGGTGCGGCCGACGCGCGACCGATGCTCGACCAGGCGCCAGATCGCCTGGAGGTCCGGTCGCCCGACCGGACGGTCGCCTTCCCGTTCGACGGTGGGCGCCACTCCGCCTGGAACGTGACGCTCGGAGCCGGCATTCCATATGCACTCGACCTGAACCTCAACGCGGGCGAGGCAACCGTCGATCTGAGCGGCCTCCGGGTCGACACGCTCACCGCCCAGGGAAACGCCGTGGGAACCTCACGGCTGCTCCTGCACGACGCCAGAGTGGGCCGCCTCGACGTGCAGATCAACGCGGGCGACCTGAAGATCGCGCTGCCCGCCGCCGCTGATCTCACCGGCCAGATCGAGGCGAACGCGGCGTCGATCGCGCTGTGCGCCGATCCGGGCACCGGGCTCCGCCTCCGGAGCACCTCCGTCATCACGGGCAACAACTTCGCATCGGCGGGCCTCGTCCAGTCCGGCACAACCTGGGAGTCACCCGGCATCGGCTCGGCCGCGCACGTCGTCGACCTCGCCCTCGAGGGCGCGGCCGCCAGCGTCACGCTCAATCCTTCGGAGGGATGCCGGTGAACGACCGCCTCTACCGCTCCGTCGACGACCGCGTCCTCGCGGGCGTCTGCGCGGGCATCGCCGATCGCCTCGACATGGACCCCGCGCTGGTCCGGGTCGGATACGCGGTCCTCGCGCTCCTGACGGGCATCTTCCCGCTGCTGGTCCTCTACATCATCATGGTCGTCATGATCCCCGAGGAGCCAGCCTGGGCAGGGGTGCGGCCTGTCGACCCGTCGGGGCCGGTTCCGGGCTGGCCGGCCGGTGGCGCGATCCCGACCGGCGCGCACGGGGATTCCGGATCGCCGGCATCCGGCCCAGGGGGCGAGGCCGCCGCGGCAGCCGGCGCAGCGCCGACCGGCGGCCCAGGGTCCACGGGCGCCGGCCCGGGCGCCGCGAGCCCGGTTCCCGACTGGATCGCGCCGGGCACGGCGGGAACATTCGAGCGGTGGACCTGGCGCGACCAGCGCAGGGCGGAGCGTGCCGCCCGTCATGCCGCTCGGGCCGCCCGGCATGCGCAATACCGCGACAATCCCCTTCCCGGCATCATCGTCGGCCTCTTCCTGGTCGGCCTCGGGGCCGTATTCCTCCTGCGAGGGACCATCGACATCGACTGGTCGGTCGTCTGGCCGGTCGCCCTGCTTGCGCTGGGGGTCCTGATCCTCGTCGCGGCGCTCCGGCCCCGCTCCGGGTGACACATGCACCAGGGCTCCTCGTCGCGGCAGCGATTGCCGGCATCGCCGCCGGGCTCTACCTGCTCGTCCGCGGGCTGACCGCCTACCGGGCCGGCGAGGCCGTCCGGGGAACCGCCACGAGCAGGATCGAGTCGCTGGCCGCGGGCGAGGTCCGGCTGGTGGGAACGATCGAGCCGGGACCCGCCGCGCTCGTATCGCCGCTCCAGAGCGTGCCCTGCGTCTACTACCGCTCCACGATCCAGGAGGAGCGCGGCCGGGAACGCGCGACGACGCTGAACGAGACACGTGCCATCGGCTTCCAGCTTCGGGACGCGAGCGGGACTGTGCGGGTGTTCCCGCGAGGTGCCCGCTGGGACGCGCCGGTCTGCTTCGCGGAGGAGAGCGGATGGTCGGGGGACGACCCGCCCGGCCTCAACCTGAACCGCGGGCCCGGCGTAACCGCGGGCGTTCCCGACGCCGAAGCCGCCATCGCCTCGCTGCTGACCGTGCACCCGGCCCTCGAGACCGAGATGGGCGGCGTCGGCGGCGGCGGAGCGCGGCTTGGCCTGGCGACGGGGCGACGCCATTACCAGGAGCGCCGGCTGGCACCCGGCGACGTCGTGACGATCGTGGGCAGCGCGTTGCCCTTCCAGGACCTCGGCGATCCCGCCGAAGCCGACCGCGACAACCCGACGCTCGCCCTCGACGACCCCGAGGTGGCGCTGAACCTGGAGGAGGCCCGCGCGGCGGGGCTCCTGAAAGGGTCCCCGGAGGAGGCCTGGGGCAACGCGGCCATCCCCGGTTTCGGGATCGGACGCCCGACGCGAGCTCCCGACCTGGACCCGGAGGCGCGACCGATGCCCATCGCGACCGGCGCCGAGGCCGCGGCTGCCACGGCCACCTTCGACATCGCGCCCGGCGAGCTCGTCATCGCGTCGGTGCCGGGAGACCCGCTCGTCGTGCGCAGCGGAAGCCCGGGTGCGGCGGTGGCGCGCGACCAGGGCGCCCTCCTCCGGGGGCTGGCCGGAGCCGCGCTCGCGATCGCGTCGGCGCTCGTCCTGGCCCTCGCCGCCCAGGGGACGCTCGGATGAGCCCGCTCGGGGCTGCGGCCGCCTTTGCCGTGGTGCTCGCCGGCCTGGTCGTCCTCTTCCTCGGCGTCACGAGCTACAACGCGGTGGTGGCGCTGCGCTCCCGGATCGACAAGGCATGGGGCAACGTGGAGGTCGCCCTGAAGCAACGGTACGACCAGCTCGCCGAGCTCGTGGCCGCCGTCCGCGACGTGATGGCCTTCGAGCAGGCGGTCCTCGGCGAGGTGGCCCGCCAGCGCGCCCGGTACAAGCCCGCTGCCCCGATCGGTGAGCAGGGCACCGTCTCGGCCGCGACGAGTCAGGCGGTCCGCTCGCTCCTCGCCGTGGTCGAGAACTACCCGCAGCTCCGTTCGCAGGAGAACGTGCTGCGCCTCCAGGGCGAGATCGAGCGACTCGAGCAGCAGATCGCCGACCGGCGCGAGCTCTACAACGACCAGGTTTACCGGTACAACGCGACGATCGCGCAGGTCCCCGGAGTGTTCCTCGCCGGGTTGCTGGGCTGGACGCCACGGCCGTTCTTCGACGCGGGACCTGCCGTCGATGCCCTCCCATCGGTCGGGCTCCCTCCCGCTCAACCGGGCGGGACCGGCGGCGAGGCTGCCCGCTAGACTTGCGGGAATGCCGCGCCGGCGCGACGGTCACCGGCGCAGGGGAGGGAGCGATTCAGACGACCGCCAACGGCCGGGATGAGGTCGCAGGCTCCGGAGTCGAGGAGGGCGTGCGGCTCGATCTCCTCAACCTGTCGGACGGCTTCGACACGGCCGGGCCGGCCGACGCACCGACCCTGCTCTTCCTCCACGGCACGCGCGTCACGCGGGCGATGTGGGCCCCGCAGGTCGCCGGCCTTGCCGACCGCTTCCGCGTCGTGACCATGGATCTGCCGGGCCACGGCGTCTTCGTCGACGTTCGGTTCCGGCTGTCGCATGCGGTCGCGAGTGCCCAGTCGGTGATCGGGCGGACCGGGGGGCCGGCCATCGTGATCGGACAGTCGCTGGGTGGGTACGTGGCGATGGAACTCGCCGCGGCCCATCCCGGGCTCGTGGCGGGGCTGGTCCTGTGCAACGCGGCAACCGAGCCTCGCACCGTGGCGCGACGCGCGCCCCGGACGGTCGGCGCCTATCTCGCGGGACGCGTCGGCGAGCGGTACCTCGGACGAGGCGTCCCCGTCCATGCGGCCGGCCACGCCTCCGGGTCGAGGCCGGCGGCGACGAACGGCATCCTCTTCAAGGGCGGCTACGGCGCCCTCGTGACGGCGCTTCGGACCTCGTTCGCTCCCCGCCTGGCGGCGTATCCGGGCCCGGTGCTGCTCGTGAACGGGGCCAACGACCCCCTCTTCCGCCGCGGCGAGCGCGAGTTCCTGGCCGCCTGCGCCGATGGCCGGCTGCGCGTGATCGACGACGCCGGGCACCTGGTGAACAGCGAGCAGCCTGAGGCGTTCAATGCGGCCGTTCGCGAGTTTGCCGACACCGTCTTCGCGCCTCCCGCGAGTTCGTGACCGACCCGCTGCAACCCCACGCCTGCCGGCTGGCCCAGCCGACCCTGGGCGCATCCCTGTTCTGTTATCGGATCGGCCGCCGCTCCCAGGGTGGCGCAGGGCGACGGACGGGGCGCGGCCGCGATTCGTGTTCCCCGATGGGCTGGCGGGCCGTCCCACCAGCGCGATCCGCGGAGGTTGGGTAGACTCCGCCCCCGGACATGCCAGCCGCACCGGCAGGCGCGTCCAGGTCTCGCGGCGCACCGCTCCATGACGGGCGGAACAGCCGGTCGCCGACAGGGCGCTCCGGGATCCGTGACGCGAGCCTCATTTGTCCCCGCCCCACGGGGACGCCCGCCCGGGCTTGTGCGGTGCCGGATCGCCGGCCGCCGCTCCCGCGCAGGAGACATCCCCGCACCTCCGCGGGGTCACGTGGAGCCAAACCGAATCGCTCGCTGCCCGGGTACCGGGCGCCGCTCCCCCTCGGGCTCGCGGCGCCCCTGGTTCAACCGGTGCTCGCCACGATCACGTTCCAGCGCCGCATTGTCGCGCCGCAACCCCGGGCAGCCTCCCGCATTCCGCGAAAGGAGCTGTCCGTGCCTGCACGCAGCCACTCCAACGGCACCCAGCGCACCCGCCGCGCGACGTGGATCGCCATCCTGCTCGTCGGCCTGACCGTCCTTGCCGGCGCGGGCATCCCGCCGCTGACCATCGCCGCGGCGGCCGACCTCGTGCCCGCCGCGTCGCCGAGCGCGTCCCCCGGGCCGGCCGTCTCGCCTGCGCCGAGCGCGTCCCCCGCGCCCTCCGCGGATCCGGGCACGGCATCCGATCCCTCGGCAGCCGCATCGCCCGTCCCGTCCGTCGCGCCCTCGCCGACACCGATTGCGAGCCCGGCACCGCCGCTGGGCGCCATCGCCACGGTCGCGACCGATGGTCAGCCGTACGCCCTGCCCGCCTTCGTCGGCCTCGGTGGAATGCACACCGCATCCGCCTCGTTCTACGGCCCGGGGTTCTACTGCGTCTCTGACAGCGTGGCCGGCTGCGACCCGCAGGGTGGGCGGGCGGCAGGGCAGAGGCTGACCGCGTGCGGCGTCCTCTACACGCAGACGGTCGTCGGCGTCGCCAGTCGAACGCTCCCGTGCGGCACGCTGGTCGCCTTCAACTACGCGGGCCGCACGATCGTCGCCCCCGTGATCGACCGCGGGCCGTACGTCTCGGGCCGCCTGTGGGATCTGTCCGGGGGCCTCTGCACAATGCTCCGGCACTGCTTCACCGGCCCGATCCGGTGGGCGATCGTGCGGCCCGCGATCGGCACCGCGGCCGCGGTCCGTGTCGACCTCCGGCGCAGCTGAGGTCGGCTCGGCGCTCCGAGTCAGTGGATCACGCACCGCTTGAGCAACAGCGCGCCATGACCTATGGTGCGAGTCCGCCAACAGCTCCATCGACGGCCGGCGCGGCGGACTGCACCCCGACGAGGAGTAACTGATGACCGGCTCGTCCACCCTGGGCATCAAGACCGTGCTGCGTCCACCGTCCGACCAGGCGACGACCAGAGCGGTGTGCGCAGCTCTGCTCGGCGTGGCGCCGCAGACCGGCCCGCGGTGAGCGAGGCCGCCGGGACGGCTGGCCCTCCGGCGCCGCAGCACGTTGCCGACAGCCACGATCTGATCCGCGTGCACGGCGCGCGGGTCAACAACCTCAAGGACGTCAGCCTCGAGATCCCGAAGCGCAGGCTCACGGTGTTCACCGGCGTCTCCGGTTCGGGCAAGAGCTCGCTGGTGTTCGACACGATCGCCGCGGAATCGCAGAGGATGATCAATCAGACTTACAGCGCCTTCGTGCAGGGCTTCATGCCGACGCTCGCCCGGCCGGAGGTCGACGTGCTCGCAGGGCTGACGCCCGCGATCATCGTGGACCAGCGGCGCATGGGCGGCGACGTCCGCTCCACGGTCGGCACCGCCACCGACGCCAACGCAATGCTGCGCATCCTCTTCAGCCGGCTCGGGCAGCCGCACATCGGCTCGCCGCAGGCCTTCTCCTTCAACGTCCCATCGGTCAGCGGGGCGGGCGCGGTCACGATGGAGCGCGGCGGGAAGACCGTGAAGGAGCGGCGCACGTTCAGCATCACCGGCGGCATGTGTCCGCGCTGCGAAGGCCGGGGTACCGTCTCCGATGTCGACCTCAGCCAGCTCCTCGACGAGGCCAGGTCGCTCGCCGATGGGGCGATCACCGTCCCCGGCTACACAGCGGGCGGCTGGAACTACCGCCTCTACGCATCTTCCGGCTTCGTCGACCCCAACAAGCCGGTACGCGACTACACCCCGCAGGAGCGCCGGGACCTTCTCTACCGGGAGCCCACCCGGATGAAGATCGAGGGCATCAACATGACCTACGAAGGCCTGGTGCCGAGAATCCGGGCGTCGTTCCTGTCCAGGGACGTCGACGGGCTGCAGCCGCACATCCGGGCGTTCGTGGAGCGGGTGGCGACGTTCACCGCCTGCCCCGCGTGCGGCGGCACGCGGCTGGCCGAAGCGGCCCGCTCGTCGAAGATCCGGGGGGCCAACATGGCGGACGCCTGCGCGATGCAGATCACTGACCTCGCCGACTGGGTTCGCGGCCTCGACGAGCCGTCGGTGGCGCCCCTGCTCGGCGCGCTGGGGCACACGCTCGACTCGTTCAGCGAGATCGGTCTGGGCTACCTCTCGCTCGACCGGCCGGCGGGCACGCTCTCGGGCGGCGAGGCACAGCGTGTCAAGATGATCCGCCATGTCGGGTCGGCGCTCACCGACGTCACCTACGTCTTCGACGAACCGACGGTCGGACTGCACCCGCACGACATCGCTCGGATGAACCGCCTTCTCGTGGCGCTGCGCGACAAGGGCAACACCGTGCTGGTCGTCGAGCACAAGCCCGAGACGATCGCGATCGCCGACCACGTCGTCGACCTCGGCCCCGGCGCCGGCACGGCTGGCGGCAGCATCTGCTTCGAGGGCACCGTCGAAGGGCTGCGCGCCAGCGGCACGGTGACCGGACGACACCTGGACGACCGGGCGTCCGTGAAGCCGTCGGTGCGGGCGCCGTCGGGGGTGCTGGAAGTGCGCGGCGCGAGCACCCACAACCTGCGGAACGTGGATGTCGACATCCCGCTCGGCGTCCTGGTGGTGGTGACCGGCGTGGCCGGGTCGGGGAAGAGCTCGCTGATCCACGGTTCGATACCCGCCGGCGCGAGCGTGGTGTCGGTTGACCAGGCCCCGATCCGCGGCTCGCGACGGAGCAACCCGGCGACGTACACGGGACTGCTCGACCCGATCCGCAACGAGTTCGCGAAGGCCAACGGCGTGAAGGCCGCGCTGTTCAGCGCCAACTCCGAGGGTGCCTGCCCGAGCTGCAACGGGGTCGGGCTCATCTACACCGAGCTGGGCTTCATGGACACCGTCGCCACCACCTGCGAAGCGTGCGAGGGGAGGCGGTTCGAGGCCTCGGTGCTGGACTACCGGCTCGGCGGCCTGAACATCGCCGACGTGCTCGACCTGCCCGTCGACGACGCGGTCGCCTTCTTCGGCGCCGGCGAGGCGCGCACGCCGGCCGCGCTCGCGATCCTCGAGCGGCTCGCCGATGTCGGGCTCGGCTATCTGCGTCTCGGCCAGCCGCTCACGACCCTGTCCGGCGGCGAGCAGCAGCGGCTCAGGCTGGCTACCCACATGGCGGAGAGGGGCGGCGTCTACGTCCTCGACGAGCCGACCACCGGGCTCCACCTCGCCGACGTCGAACACCTGCTCGGCCTGCTCGACCGGTTCGTCGATGCCGGCAAGTCGGTCATCGTCATCTCGCACCACCAGGCGGTCATGGCGCATGCCGACTGGATCATCGACCTCGGCCCGGGCGCAGGCCACGACGGCGGCCGGATCGTCTTCGAGGGCACGCCCGCCGACCTCGTCGCCGCCCGCTCCACCCTCACCGGCGAGCACCTCGCGGCCTACGTCGGAACGTGACCGGGCTCCGCGCCGACACCGTGGCACGAGCCTCGTGTCCGTTCATGCCGGTCCCACCTGCGACCACGGCGTGGACGTAGCCGGCCTACACCGCGTTCGGCGCGACCGAGATGAGCCGGGCAGAGACGTCGAGACTCGGAGTTGAATGGCTCCGGCGGTAGGATTCGAACCTACGACCAAGCGATTAACAGTCGCCCGCTCTACCACTGAGCTACGCCGGAGCGGAGGCGCCAGCCGCATTCGGGCCGGGCGCTTCGCGCGATGGGGACCGCGCCGCGCGGAAGGATAGCATGGTGCCCCGCCGGGGCGCGGGCCAGGTGGGAGCGCGGGCCACCGCGGCCTGCGCGCGGCATCCGGGAACGGCCGGCTCGCAGGCCGGACCGCTGGCTGGCGACCAATGCGATACTCGCCGCATGAGCCTGATCTCGACCGTCCAGCTCGCGGCGGCCATCGACGACCCGGACCTCCGGATCGTCGACATTCGCTGGTCGCTGGCCGATCCGACCGGCGGGCACTCGGCCTATGCAAAGGCGCACCTGCCGGGCGCCGTCTTCGTGGACCTGGAGTCCGTGCTCACGGCCCCGGCCGGACCGGGCCGCCACCCCCTCCCCGACCCGGCAGCCTTCGTCACGGCGATTGCCGCGCTCGGGATCGGGCGCGGGCACCGCGTCGTCGCGTATGACGACTCCGGCGGGACGGTCGCAGCGCGGCTCTGGTGGATGCTCGACGTGCTCGGCCACACGTCGGCCGCCGTCCTCGACGGCGGCATCGGGGCATGGCAGGCCGCGGGCCTCCCCGTGACGGGAGCTGTCCCGGCATTCGCGCCGGCGGAGCCCGCGGCGTCACCCGGGGAGAGGTCCACCTGGCCGCGGACGATCGACCGCATCCGACTGGCGGCACGGCTGGGCACGCTGACGCTGCTGGACGCCCGGGCCCCGGAGCGCTACCGGGGCGAGATCGAGCCGATCGACCGCGTTCCCGGCCACATCCCGACGGCACGCAACCTGCCGACCGGCGCCCTCCTGGCCGGCGATGGCCGGTTCCTCGAGCGGGCCGCGCTGGCATCCCGGTTCGAGGGCGCGGGGGTCGGGCCGCCTCGCACCGGCGCAGCCCGCCGGGGCGGTCCGGTCGTCGTCTCGTGCGGCAGCGGCGTGAACGCCTGCCACCTGGCCCTCGGCATGCGCGCCGCGGGGCTTCCCGACCCCCTCCTCTACCCGGGGTCGTACAGCGACTGGACGCAGGCGCGCATGCCGATCACGACGGGCGATGCGCCGGGCGCGATCCCTCGGCCGAGCGTCTGACCACGACCCGCGCCGCGCGCGGCTTCAGCCCATGGGCCGGCCATCCTCCCGCGGGACGAGGTGCAGGGCGATCCCGTAGACCTCGCCGGTGCCGATGTCTCCGCGCGGTGCGACGGTCAGGCGCCACTCGGCGCCGCGCAGGGTGATCCAGCGGGCCAGCGGCCGACCTTCGCGGTAGACGAGATCCAGCAGCTCGAAGGCGCTGCGCGGCAGGTCGAGGAGAACCTCGGCGGCGGGCATCCCCGCGAGCCCAGGGCCGAAGAGCTCGCGGAACGGTTCGTTCACGTGGACGACGACGTGTCCCGGCCCCGAGAGGAGCCCGGCGGGGTGCTGGATCGCCGGGACCGCCGAGCGCTCGGCCAACGGAGGTCCCCTACTCCAGGTAATCCTTGAGCTTGCGCGAGCGGGACGGGTGGCGGAGCTTGCGCAGCGCCTTCGCCTCGATCTGGCGAATCCGTTCGCGGGTGACGTTGAACTCCTTGCCGACCTCCTCGAGCGTGCGGGCACGGCCGTCCTCCAGGCCGAAGCGGAGCTGCAGCACTCGTCGCTCTCGGCCGGTCAACGAGTCGAGCACGGCCTCGACCTGCTCCTTGAGGAGCTGGTGCGACGCCGCCTCTGCCGGGGCCAGCGCGCCGCGATCCTCGATGAAGTCGCCGAGGTGGGAGTCCTCTTCTTCGCCGATCGGGGTCTCGAGCGAGACCGGCTCCTGGGAGACCTTGATGATCTCGCGGACCTTCTCGGGCGTGACCACGACCTCCTGGCCCTTCGACATCGCCTCGGCGATCTCCTCGACCGTCGGCTCGCGGCCCAGCTCCTGGAGCAGCTGGCGGGAGACCCGGATCAGCCGGTTGATCGTCTCCACCATGTGAACCGGGATCCGGATCGTGCGTGCCTGGTCGGCGATCGCGCGGGTGATCGCCTGGCGGATCCACCAGGTCGCGTAGGTGGAGAACTTGTAGCCGCGGCGGTACTCGAACTTGTCCACCGCCTTCA
>DAOTXE010000060.1:0-7260 GCA_034435355.1 Chloroflexota bacterium | reverse complement strand
ATCTTCTCGCCCGCGGGGTGGCTGGGCAGGCCCGGCATCGTCCGCATGTCCCCCGCGAGCGGGTAGATGAAGCCCGCACCCGCGGCCAGCCGCACATCGCGGACCGGCAGGCGGAACCCGGTGGGGCGGCCCTTCAGATTCGGGTCGTGCGAGAGCGAGAGGTGGGTCTTGGCGACGCAGACCGGCAGGTGCCCGTAGCCCAGGCTCTCGAACCCGGCCAGCGCCTTCGTCGCAGCGGGGGCGAAATCCACCCCGGCCGCGCCGTAGATCCGCGTTGCGATCGTCTCGATCTTCTCGCCCAGCGGCATCGCGTCCGGGTAGAGGAGGCGGAACTCGCCGCCGGCGGAGGCAGCGGCGTCCCACACGGCGGCGGCGAGCGCCTCGGCACCCCGGCCGCCCTCGGCCCAGTTCGTCGCCACGACCGCGTCCCGGGCACCTGACGCCAGGGCGATCTCCCGGATCGCCGCGTATTCGGCCGGCGTGTCGGTGGGGAACGAGTTGATCGCGACGACGACCGGGACGCCGTACGAGCGGACGATCTCGACCTGGGCGGCGAGGTTCGCCCCGCCCTTCCGGACGGCCTCCACGTTCTCGGTGGTGAGGGCGGGGTCCAGCGGCCTGCCGGCCACGATCCTCCCGACCCCGCCGTGCATCTTGAGGGCCCGCACGGTCGCCACCACCACGGCCGCGTCCGGCCGCAGCCCCGAGGCCCGGCACTTGATGTCGAAGAACTTCTCGGCGCCCATGTCGGCACCGAAGCCGGCCTCGGTGACGACGATGTCGGAGGTCGAGAGCGCGACCCGGTCGGCGATGATCGAGCTGTTGCCGTGGGCGATGTTCGCGAACGGCCCGCAGTGGACGTAGGCGGGACCGCCCTCGAGCGTCTGGAGCAGGTTCGGCTTGATCGCGTCGCGCAGGAGGACCGACATCGCGCCGGCCACGCCGAGGTCCTCGGTCGTGACGGCCGTGCCCGCGCCGTTCGTGGCGACGACGATCCGGCCCAGCCGGGCGCGCAGGTCGAAGAGGTCCTTCGAGAGGGCCAGGATCGCCATCACCTCCGAGGCGACGGTGATGACGTACTCGCTCTCGCGCGGGATCCCGTTCTCGCGGCCACCCAGCCCGATGATCACCCGCCGGATCGCGCGGTCGCTGATGTCGACGACGCGCGGCCAGCTGATCGAGAAGGGGTCGATCCCGAGCGCGTTCCCGTGGTGGAGATGGTTGTCGAGGAAGGCGGACGCGAGGTTATGGGCGGCGCCGATGGCGTGGATGTCGCCCGTCAGGTGGAGGTTGAAGTCCTCCATCGGGATGATCTGGCTGTAGCCACCGCCGGCCGCGCCTCCCTTGATCCCGAACACCGGGCCGAGCGACGGCTGGCGGATCGCGACCGACGCCTTCCGCCCGATCCGGTTGAGGCCCTGGGCCAGCCCGACCGTCGTCGTCGTCTTCCCCTCGCCCAGCGGCGTCGGGGTGATCGCCGTGACCACGACGTACTTCCCGCGCGGCCGCTCCCGCTCGACGCGCTCGACGCCGGCCAGCGTCACCTTCGCCTTGGTCGGCCCGTACAACTCCAGCTCGTCGGGCCGGAGTCCCAGGTCGGCGGCGACGTCGCCGATGGGACGGGGCGTGACGGCGCGGGCGATCTCGAGGTCGGACGGGAAGCTCACCGGGCGGACTCCACGGGCGGGGTCGGGGCCATCGAGCGGGACCCGAGGGCGACCCGGCCCTCTGCCTGGTTCCGCGCGGCGCGCATGAGGTGCGTGAGAAGGATCGCGTTCGTGAGCGGCCCCACGCCGCCCGGAACGGGCGCGATCGCCGAGACCACAGCCGCGGCCGATGCCGCATCCACGTCGCCGACGATGTGGCCGTCCCGCACGTTGATGCCGACGTCGACCACGACTGCCCCCGGCCGGAGCATCTCGCCGGTGATGAGTCCGGGCCGGCCGACCGCGACGATCACGATCTCGGCGTCCTGGACATGCCGCGCGAGGTCCACCGTGCGCGAGTGACAGACGGTGACCGTGGCGTTCTCCCGGAGGAGCAGCAGCGCGGCCGGCTTGCCCACGATGTTGGAGCGGCCGATCACGACCGCGCGCCGTCCCGCGAGCTCGATTCCCGACCGCTTGAGGATCTCCACGGCGGCATGCGCGGTCGCGGGGAGGAAGCCCTCGTAGCCCAGCGCCAGCAGGCCGGCGTTGAGGGGATGGAGGCCGTCGATGTCCTTGGCCGGGTCCAGCACGTCGATCACGGTCCGGAGCGGGATCGCGGGCGGCAGCGGCATCTGGACGATGATCCCCGCGACGGCCGTGTCGTCGTTGAGCCCGGTGATCGCGGCGGCCACCCGTGCCGGGCCCGAGTCCTCCGGCAGCTCCACGAGCCGGTCCACGATCCCCACGCTCCGGCAGCCGTCGAGGATCTTGTGGAGGTAGACGGTGGACGGCGCGTCCCGGCCGACGATCACGACCGCCAGGGCCGGCGAGAACCGGTGCACCTCGCGGAAGGCGACGACATCCGCCGCGACGGCCTCGCGCACTTCGGCCGCGATCGGGCCGCCACGCAGCAACCGGGGACCGGCCGGCTCCCCGGTCCCGATCTGCTGTGCCGTCATGCCGCCTCGTCCGCCGTCACGCGGGAAGCGGCTCGGGCTCCGGCTCCCGAAGCTCCCCGAGCTCCACGAACGCGCGCGTGGATTCCGCGTGGTCCGCGACCTCCGCCAGGAGCGTCGCGACGCGCCCGCCCAGCTCGTCCGCCTGTCGCTCGTCGCCGAGCGCCGGGAGATTCACCATGACGTTCTCCGCGGCGCCGTGCGCGGCAGCCTCGGCCAGCCGGGATGCGACCACCAGGTCGCTCGCGGCGTTCCGGTTGCTCCGCCCCGCCAGCGCGTCCGCAGTCAGCACCACGTCACGGCAGGCTTCCAGCGTCCGCAGCGGCACCCCGGCTGCGATCACCGCGGCGCCACGGATCGCGGTCGCTCGCGTCGCCCTCTCGGGGTCCGTGGCGCGGGGAAGCTTCATCGCCGCCGCGAACGCGCCGTAGGCCGCCGCATCCTCGTCCGCGAGTCCGAGCAGGCGACCGGCGAGCTCGCGTCCCGAGGCGCCGGCGCGCGCATGGGTGGCCGCGAAGGGCGCGTACGCGGGGCGGTCGACCGACAGCCCCGCCACCATCGCCACGAGGCCTGCTGCAAGACCCGCGGCCACGGCCGCGGCGCTCCCGCCGCCCGGGATCGGCGCCGACGACGCCAGCCGGTCGATGAACGCCTGGAGCGTGAGCGACCCGAAGCTCGGGGCCGGTTGATCCGCCATGAGCCGATTGTATGGGCCGGCCATGCCCGTCACATGGTCTCCGATCCGCGCCAGGATGGCCGGGCCCGGGGCGGCGGCCGTACCGGTGACAACCGCCCCGGGCCCGAAGGACGCGCCGCCGCGGAGGGACGGCGGCGCGCGAGGAATCCACCGAACCGCCCGGGTAGCATCGTCCGGGCATGATTCCGACCTGCCGCGCCCGGCCGTGCTCGGAGCGCCGGCCGGCTGCCGCACCCGTGCGTTACGCCGCCCGGCGCTCCGACGTGTCGACGCCGTCCACGGTCCAGGTTCGCCCGCGGTGGCGGAACGTCAGCGCGAGGCGAGCGCCCGCCGTGTCGACCTCGAAGGTCGTCGAGGGGCCGGTCTCGAACGGGTAGGCCGCAGTCTCGCGGCGCACCGCCGCGATGTTCGTGACCGGGTAGATCTGCTCACCCCAGTGAATCTCGCGGGGGCGGCCATGCAGCCAGTCCGTCCGGACCCGGACGCGAACTGGTTCGACGCGGGTGATTGCCATCTCGACGGCTCCTTCTCGGCGGGGTCGTCGTCCCCCAGGGCACTGGGGGGACAGAACGGGTGTTCGAATACGACCGAACTGTAGACCGAACGCCTGTTCGATGTCAAGCCCGAACCTGCGTTGCCCGGAATCTCCCGGACGCGCGTGCCATCTCGTGTGTCACGGGAGCGGCAGGTCCTCGTCGACCTCCGTCGTCGGCAGCCGGCCGTCGAGATCGCCGGCAAGTGCCGCGTCCGATGGCGCACCGGTGCGCGACCGGCCATCCGGCGCGGGTCGCTGACGCCCGACCCGCCGCGGGTCCAGGGGTTGCCTCGGATCGCGGCCCGCGGCCGTGAACTCGTTCCCCAGCAGGCGGGCACGGGTGACGGCGCGCTCTCCGAAACGGAGTCGAACGGCGTCGGTTGCCTCGACCGCCCGGCGGCGGCGATCGTCATCCGGCGCGAAGAGCCCGAGCTGGGCCGGCTCGCCGAGCCCGTGAGCCCCGACGCCGACCAGGCGGATGCGGCGGCCCTTGATCTCGGGTCGGGCGAGATCCAGGGCGACGTGCCAGATCGGCTCCGCGAGGTCGGTCGGCTCCGCGAGCGTCCGCTGGCGGGTCACCGTGCGGAAGGCGCTGTCGCGGACCTTCACGGCAATCGTCGAGGCTCGCACCCCGCCGGCGCGCAGGCGAGCAGCGACTCCCTCGGAGAGCGCAAGGAGCGTCCGCTCGATCTCGTCGGCGTCGCTCGTGTCGACGTCGAACGTGTGCTCGTGGCTGACCGACTTCGCCTCGGCCTCGCCCGTCACCGGCGATGGATCCACGCCCCTGGCGCGCTCCACGAGCGTCGCGCCGTGCCTGCCCAGACGACGGACGAGGAGCGCGGGATCGACCGCGGCAAGGTCGCCGATCGTCCGCACGCCGTATTCCGCGAGCGCAGCCCGCGTCTGCGCACCGACGCCCCACAGCCGCGCGATCGGCAGCGGCGCGAGGAATGCGGCCTCGTCGCCGGCCGGGACGACGACCAGCGCGTCCGGCTTGCGCAGGTCGGACGCGATCTTCGCCACGAGCTTCGTCGTCGCCACGCCGACCGACGCGGTCAGCCCGACTTCCGAGCGGATCGCGGCCCGGATGGCGGCGGCGATCGCCGGGGGCGGACCGAACAGCGCCTCGGATCCCGCAACGTCGAGGAACGCCTCGTCGATCGAGACTTGCTCCACGCGCGGCGTGTAGCGGCCCAGGATCTCCATGACCGCCCGGCTGGCGGCCCGATACTTCGCGCCGTTAACAGGCAGGAACACGCCCTCGGGACAGAGCGCGGCCGCGGTTCGCAGCGGCATCGCCGAGTGGACCCCGAAGCGGCGGGCCTCGTAGCTCGCCGCGCTCACCACGCCGCGTGCGCCCGGGTCGCCGCCGACGATCACGGGCCGCCCCCGGAGCTCCGGCCGGTCGCGCTGCTCGACCGAGGCGAAGAACGCGTCGAGGTCCACGTGGAGGATCGTCGCAGCGTCCATGCCCCCTATGATGCCGCTCGTGGCCGTGCTGCCCGCGCTCTTCTCGCTCCTCTTCCTCGCGGCACTCGCGTCGGCGGGGATCGCCGCGCTCGACCGGTTCGCACGCTGGCTGACCCCCCTCGAGCGGTTCGCCTACGGCGCCGTGCTCGGGATCGTCGCCGGGACCCTCGCCCTGGTCCCGGGCGCGACGCTGCTCGGCTTCAACCCGCCGGTCGTGGCCGGCACGGCGGTCGGGAGCGTCATCGTCGCTGGGCTCCTCGCGTACGGGCCCGGACGACACCGGCGGCGCCCCGAACGACTCTCGGCGGTCGGCGCGCTCCTTCGCGGGCTGGTCGGGCGCCTGGACCCATGGGCAACCGCGCTCGTTGGGCTGCTGACGGTCCGCTGGGCCCTGCTCTGGTCGAGCGCGCTCACGGTGCGAGCCGACGGCCTGTGGGCCGGGCACGAGTACATCTGGAGCGACTGGCCGACCCACCTCGGGATCGTCACCCAATTCGCCTTCGGCGGGAACTTCCCGCCCGAGAACACGCTCTATGCCGGGCTCCCGCTGAGCTACCACTACCTGAGCGACCTGACGCCGGCCGCCTTCGTGGTCCTGGGCATGGACCCGCTCTCGGTCCTGCCGCTCCACAGCTTCGTCCTCTCGGTCCTCGTGGCCCTCGGCCTGTACGCGTTCGCACGCCGGCTCAGCGGCGTGCGCGCGATCGCGACCCTCTCCGTGATCCTCTTCCTGTTCGGCGCCGGCCTCGGCTGGATCGCCACGGTGGCCCGGATCGACTCGAGCCACGACCTGTTCGGGACGCTGATCAACGCGCCCTGGGATGCGCAGGCCCAGGCAGACCTGCACATCCGGTTCTTCAACCCGTACCTCGCGTTCCTGATGTCGCAGCGCGCCTACCTGTACGGCCTGCCGATCGCGACGCTCGTGATCACGCTGCTGGTCCGCGCCGCCCGCCGCAATGCGCGGCGCACGTTCGCGCTGGCCGGAGTCGTCGCGGGCCTCCTCCCGCTCGCCCACCTGCCGACGCTGCTCGCGCTCGCGATGGTCACGCCGTTCCTCGTCTTCCTCCTGGCCCGACGCCCGTGGCATCTGCGGGCCATCCCGTGGCGTGGATGGATCGGGTTCCATCTCATCTGGATCGCGGTAGCCGTCCCGCAGCTGCTCACCCAGCTCGGCGGCAGCGCGGGAGCACTGGCGGCCTTCCGGCTCGACATCGGCTGGGTCGCCGATCCCGATCCCTGGTGGTGGTTCTGGCTCAAGAACCTCGGCCTCTTCATCCCGCTCGGGCTGCTGGCCCTCGGTGCGCGGCGGATCCTGCCGCCGCGGGCCCACCGGGTCCTGCTCGCGTTCATGCCGATCTTCGTGGCCGCGAACCTCTTCGCGTTCCAGCCATGGAACTGGGACAACCACAAGATCCTGATCTACTGGTTCCTCGCCCTGACGATCCTCGTCGCCGCGCTGCTCGTGCGGGCGTGGCGGTCCACGCGGTCGGCGACCCTCCACCTCCTGCTGATCGGCGTCGTGCTGACGATGACCCTCGGCCCGATGCTGGAGAACCTCGACCAGATGGAGGGGCACGGCCAGTACCGGATGCTCACCAGCGAGCAGCTCCAGCTCGCAGCCGAGATTCGCGATGTGACAGCCCCCACGGCGCTGATGGTCAGCGGCATGCAGCCGCAGGACCCGGTCATGGAGCTGACCGGCCGGCGCCTCCTGATGGGCTACTGGGGCCAGCTCTGGGTGAGCGGCATCCCCTACCAGGGGCGCCAGGCGGACGTCGAAACGATCTACGCCATGGGCCCCGGGGCCGAAGCCCTGCTCCGCAGCTACCGGGTCGACTACGTGGTGATCGGCCCCGACGAGCGCTCGACGCTCCACGCGAACGAAGCCGCCTACGCGGCGCGCTTCCCGGTCGTGGCATCGACCCGGAACTACCGGGTCTACGACGTGCG
>DAOTXE010000059.1:0-38491 GCA_034435355.1 Chloroflexota bacterium | reverse complement strand
ACCGTGATCGCGATCAGCCACGACATGCGGTTCGTCGCCGAGACGTTCGGCCGTATCGTCGTGATGCGTGCGGGGCGCATCGTCCTGGACGGGACGCCGGCCGAGGTCTTCGCGGAGCCGAACTGGGAGGTGCTGGCCTCGACGTACCTCGAGCCGCCGCTGGCCGCCAAGGTGGGGGCGCGGCTGGGGGTCGGGAGCACGCCCACCGAAGCGAGCCTCGTGGAGGCGCTGGCGCGGCGCGCGTGACCGGCACATCGGCCGATCAACTACCATCGAGCGCGTCCGGAGGGCTCATGAACCTTCTGCCGCCACTCCTCCTGCCCGTCCTCCCGCTCGATCGATTCCTCCCGCCCGACCGATTCCTCCCGCCCGACCCCGGCCAGCGAGGCGTGGCGCGTGAGCTGTACGCCGAGATCGCGGAGCTCCCGATCGTCAGCCCGCACGGCCACGTGGATCCGCGCCTGCTCGCCGACGAGGGCGCGACGTTCGGCACGCCGGCCGAGCTCTTCGTCATCCCGGACCACTACGTCTTCCGGATGCTCCACTCGCAGGGAATCGCCCTCGAGTCGCTGGGGATCCGGCCGCGCCCCGCCGGCACCGACGGCGACGCAGGCACCGGCGAAGGGGGACCGGCCGTCGAGACGGACCACCGGCGGATCTGGCAGGCGCTCGCGGACAACCTCCACCTGTTCCGGGGCACACCCTCGGGGATCTGGCTGGAGCACGAGCTGCACGACGTCTTCGGGGTCCGCGAGCCGCTGGGCGGCGCCAACGCCCAGGCGATCTACGACGAGCTGAGAGACAGGCTGGCGCGGCCCGAGTTCTCGCCGCGCGCGCTCTTCGCACGCTCCCGCATCGAGACGCTGTGCACGACCGACGACGCAGCCGATCCGCTGACGCACCACGCCGCCATCCGGGCGAGCGGCTGGGCCGGCGACGTGCGCCCGACGTTCCGCCCGGACGGAGTCCTCAACCTGCTGGCACCCGGCTGGCGGGACAAGCTCGACGCCCTCTCGTCCGCCGTCGGGCGCGAGATCCTGACGGCCGCCGGGCTCGTCTCGGCGATCGAGGAGCGGCGCAGCTTCTTCCGGTCGATGGGCGCCACCGCGACCGACCACGGCGTGGAGACCGCGTTTACCGCGACCCTTGCGGCGACGGAGGCGGAGGCGATCTTCGCGCGTGCCCTGCGCGGCGCGGCGAGTGCGGACGACACGCGGGCTTTCACCGGGCACATGCTCATCGAGCTGGCCCGCATGAGCGCCGAGGACGGCCTCGTCATGCAGCTCCACGTCGGCGCGTATCGCAACCACGATCGGGCCGTCTTCGAACGGTTCGGGCCCGACATGGGGGCCGACATCCCCGTCGCCGCCGAGTTCACCCGGAACCTCCGGCCGCTCCTGACGCGCTTCGGGGACGATCCGCGGTTCCGTCTCATCGTGTTCACGCTGGACGAGAGCTGCTACGCGCGCGAGCTCGCGCCGCTGGCGGGGTACTACCCGGCCCTGCGCCTGGGGCCCCCCTGGTGGTTCCACGACAGCCTCAACGGCATCGCCCGCTACCTCGACCAGGTGATGGAGACGGCCGGCCTCTACAACACCGCCGGCTTCAACGACGACACCCGGGCGTTCGCGTCGATCCCGGCCCGCCACGACGTCTGGCGCCGCGCCGCTGCGAGCTGGCTTGCCGGGCTCGTCGTGCGGGGCCAGGTGAACGAGGCGAGCGCCCGCGAGATGGCCGACGAGATGGCCTACGGCCTGGCGAAGCGCGCCTACCGGCTGGGCGCCCCGGCATGATCGGCCTCGACCTCGGGACGACAAGCTGCAAGGCGGTCCTCCTCGATGCCGAGGGCCGCATCGTCGCGGCAGCCAGCGAGTCGTACCCGCTCCGCGTTCCCCGGCCCGGCTGGGCCGAGCAGGACGTGCTGACCATCTGGGCGGCCGTCACCCGCACGCTCCAGGCGGTCACGGCAGCCAGTTCAGTCGCGCCGGCGGGCATCTCCTTCAGCGGCGCGATGCACAGCTGCCTCCCGGTCGAGGCCGGAGGCACACCCCTGGCGAAGGCGATGACCTGGGCGGACAATCGCGCCGCCGGCGTCGAGGAGACCGTCCGGTCGGAGCTCGACGTCCCCGCCGTCTACGCGCGGACGGGCTGCCCGATCCACTCCACCTATCACCCGGTCCGCCTCCGCTGGTGGGCCGATGCCGCCCCCGACGTCGCGCAGCGCGCCAGCCACTTCGTGGGGATCAAGGACTGGGTCCTCCACGCGCTCACGGGGGTCTGGGCGACCGACACCGGCCTTGCCTCCACGACCGGGCTGCTCGACGGGGTGACGCGTGCGTGGGATCCGGATGCCGTGCGCGCTGCGCGCGTCGCGCCGGAACAGCTCCCCGCGCTCGTCTCTTCCACGGCGATCGTCGGGGGCCTCACCCGGGACGCGGCGGCCGCGACGGGGCTTCCGGCGGGACTGCCGGTTGTCGCCGGGGGGAGCGACGGCGCGATGGCCAACGTCGGGACCGGGCTCACGCGCGCCGGCCAGGCGGTGATCACGGTCGGGACGAGTGGCGCCGTGCGCCACCTCGTCGACCATCGCTGGGTCGACCCGTCCGAGCGGACGTGGTGCTACATCCTCGACGACGAGCACTGGTTCATCGGCGGCGCGATCAACAACGGCGGACTCGCGTTGGACTGGGTCCGCCGGCTCCTCTACCCGGAGCTCCCGCCGGATGCGGGCTTCCGACAGCTCGCCGCGGATGCCGGCTCCGTCGCACCGGGATCCGACGGGGCGTTCGTCCTGCCCTACTTCACAGGAGAGCGAAGCCCGTCGTGGACGCCGGACGACCCGGCGATGCTCTACGGCCTGCGGCTGGGGCACGGGCGCGCCCATCTTGCGCGGGCCGCGATGGAGGGAGTCTCCCACTGCATCGCCGACGTCTGGCACGCGCTCCCGCCACCGGCCCAGACCGCCGAGATGACTCGCCTCACCGGCGGAATCACCCGCACGCCGGTCTGGGCCCAGGTGCTCGCCGACGTCCTCGGCGTCCCGCTCATGGCGCTCGATGCAGGCGATGCGTCGGCGACCGGGGCGGCGCTGGTGGGGCTCCGAGCGCTGGGGCTGCCATCCCCGGCGGACGCCGGGCTCGTTCCACCCGGCCCGGTCTACGCTCCCGGTGCCGACCACGCCTTCTACGTGGGCCACCATCGGGCGTACGACGCGCTGCGGGACGCAATGCGCACCCAAGAGCGGGCGCTCGGGCAGGCGGCGACGCCGGAGACCCGACCTTCGACCCCTGGCCAGACTGCGAGGACCGCCTGATGGACATCTTCGACCTGACGGGCCGCGTGGCCGCCGTCATCGGCGGGACCGGCGTCCTCGGCGGCGTCCTCTGCCACGGGCTGGGCCGGGCCGGGGCCGCGGTTGCCGTCATGGGCCGCTCGGCCGAGCGTGGCGACGCCCGCGTGGCCGCCCTGGAGGCCGAGGGGATCCGCGCCGTGCGCGTCATCGTGGACGCCACGAATCGCGCCTCGCTCGAAGCAGCGCGCCGGGAGACCGAGGAGCGTCTCGGGCCCGTCGACATCCTGGTCAACGCGCCGGGCGTGAACAGCTCCACGCCGTTCTTCGAGATCGAGCTCGAGGAGTGGCACCGGATCCTCGACGCCAACCTGACGTCGGTCTTCCTCGCCTGCCAGGTCTTCGGGAAGGCGATGGTCGCGGCGGGGAGCGGCGGATCCATCATCAACATCTCGTCCGCCTCGTCCGGTCCGCCGCTGTCGCGGGTGGCGACGTACTCCGTCGCGAAGGCCGGCCTCAACAACCTCACCCAGTACCTGGCCCGCGAGCTCGCGCCGAGCGGGGTCCGCGTGAACGCGATCGCGCCGGGGTTCTTCCCGGCCGAGCAGAACCGCGCGCTTCTGTCCGACGAGCGGGTCGCCGCCATCCTCGGCCACACCCCTGCCGGCAGGCTCGGCGAGGCGGACGAGCTCATCGGCGCCGCGGTCTGGCTGGCCGCCGGGCGTGCCTCGAGCTTCGTGACCGGGGCGATCGTGCGGGTGGACGGCGGCTTCTCCGCGATGACGATCTGAATTGCCGTTCCGGCATCCCGGCCGACCCCCGGCCCCCCGGGCCGGGCCGGGCCCCTGTCGAAGAGAGGAGCGATCCGATGACCGGCATGCCAGGCGGGCTCTTCAGCGATCCGCCCGTCCCGGCCACGGCGCCGGGCGCCCCGGGTCGGCCCCCGTTCGCCGAGTTCGACCGCGGGACACTCCCCGAGTGGGCCCTCGTCCGCCTCGCCACGGACCCCTCGGAGGTCGGCGACGTCCGGGCTGCTGTTCGGACCGCCCTCGAGCCGGTGATCGGCACCGTCACGCCAGGAGCTCGCGCCTGCGTGGCCGCGGGGAGCCGGGGAATCGACCGGTTCGACCAGGTGGTCCGGGCCGTGGTCGAGCGCCTCCGGGAGGCCGGCGCGTCCGTCTTCATCGTGCCGGCGATGGGCAGCCACGGAGGGGCGACCGCGGAGGGGCAGCTCGAGGTCCTGGCCGGGTACGGGATCACGCCCGACGCGATGGGCTGCGAGATCCGCTCCTCGATGGAGACGGTGGAGCTCGGCGACGTGGTGCCGGGGGTTCCCGTGTTCCTGGATCGGCACGCCTTCGAGGAGGCCGACCTGATCATCCCGGTCAACCGCGTCAAGCCGCACACCGATTTCGACGGCGAGATCGAGAGCGGCCTGATGAAGATGATCGCCATCGGCCTCGGCAAGCAGAAGGGAGCCGACACGCTCCACCGGCAGGGCTTCGCGACGTTCCACGAGCTCATCCCGGCGGTCGGCCTGTACACCCTCGCGCGCACGCCGATCCCGTTCGGCCTCGCCCTCGTCGAGAACGGCCGCGCGCGGCTGCTGCACATCGAGGCGGTCCCGGCGAACCGCATGGCGGAGCGCGAGCGCGAGCTGCTCGTGATGGCCCGAACGGCGATGGCCCGGCTCCCCCTCGACACCCTGGACGTGCTCGTCCTCGACGCGATCGGCAAGGACATCAGCGGCCTGGGCATGGATTCGAACGTCGTCGGCCGCTACTACAAGGGCGCGACGGAGTCCGGACCGTCGATCCAGCGGATCGTCGTCCGGGACCTGACCGCCGAGACGGAGGGCAACGCGGTCGGGATCGGCCTGGCCGACGTGGTCCTGCGCCGGGCCGTCGAGAAGATCGACTTTCACAAGACCTACATGAACTGCATCACGGCCAAGACGCCCGAGGGCGCGCGGATCGCGCTCACGGTCGACTCGGACCGCGAGGCCCTCACGATCGCGATCGCCTGCTCACTCCGGGTGGCGCCCGAGACCGCGCGGATCGTCCGCGTGCGCGACACGAAGCATCTCGAGCTGCTCTACGTGAGCGCGCCGGCCGTCCCGGACGTGCTGGCCACCGGGAGGTGCGAGGTGGTCCGGCCGCTCCACCCGATCCGCTTCGACGAGGCGGGCATGTTCGTCGACGACGATCTCTAGCCGGGCCGGGCGAGCGCCGGCGCTCCCCGCCGACCTGGCGCCGCGGCCCGCGTCCTCGGCACGGCCGCCGGCGTCCTCGGCACGGCCGCCGGCGTCCTCGGCACGGCTCGCGGCGCGGAGGCTCGCACCTCCGCCCGCTGCGCTCCTCGGCGAGCCCGTGGTCGAAGCCGTCGACCTGGGCAACCCCTGGACGACGTCGACGTGGACCGACCGCGTGACGCTCGCGGACGGCCGGCGGGTCGTGGTCCAGCGAGCGGCCGGCGGCGCGGCGGCGCGCGCGACGATCGGCCGTCGGATCCGCCTTGGCCGGATGCTGCCCGCGGTCGCGCCCTGGCTGCCCGTGCCGGAGGTGCTTGCCGGCGAGGCGGCCGGGCCGCGGCCCTTCGTCGTGAGCGCCTTCGTCTCGGGCATGTCGGGACGCGAGCTGCTGGCGGACGACCCTGAAGCCGCGCAACTCGGCCGGCTGATGGGCGAGCTGGCGGTAGGCATCGCGCGAGTGCCCACCCGCGGCCTGCGCCTCGGTGGCACGTGGGGCAGCCCGGAGCGCCTCGCGGCGGCGGCCGACCGATGGCTGACCACCAGCGCGGCCGATCTCGGGGCCGCGAGGGCGCGCGCCCTCGAACGGCTGCTGCGACGCGTGCCCCGCGACCTCGCCGGCGCGGCGCCGGTGTTCGCCCACGGCGACCTCGCGCCCGTCAACATCCTGGTCCGGGACGGAGCGGTGGTCGCGCTCCTGGACTTCGAACGGGCCCGCCTCGCCCACCCGCTCTTCGATGCCGCCTGGTGGCGCTGGATCGTCCGCCACCATCACCCGGAGCGGTGGGCATCGGCGGGGGCGGCGTTCATGGCGGCCGCGGGCATCGCGGACGCGCGAGGGACGGGATCAAGCCTGGACCTGCTGGCCGCGCTGCAATGCCTCGAGATGCTCCATCGCTCGCGCGGCGGCCCTGGCGCGGCGCGCCGCGCGTGGGCGGCGAGGCTGCTGGATGTGCTCGCTTGGGCAGGCGAGCCCGACTTCTGACCGCCCTGCCTGCCGGCCGAGCCGTGCGCCCCGCGCCTCACCCGGCTTCCAGCGCGACCTCGAAGGTCTGCCGGCCGACGATCCGCCAGGCGCGGACGCTCTCCGCGCCGGTGTCGGGGTCCGCCTCGTCCGGGCTCAGCGAGACCAGCACATACAGGGCGTCGGGGTAGAGCGCGGCCGCGAGGTCCGTCGGGGACGGCCGCGCGGGCGATCGAACGTGGGAATGCACGATCCCCCAGATCACCTCGCCGGCGTCGTCGATCCCGACCAGGACCCGGATGAGATCCTCCGGGTGGATCTCGTAGCGGAGCGGCGATGCCGCGCGGTTGCGGGTCGGATGCCAGCGCGTCGCCGTGCCCCCGGCAGCCGCGGGGGCGGTTCCCACGATCAATCCGCAGGCCTCGTTCGGGAGCTCCGCCCGGGCATGCGCCACGAGCGCGCGCCGGATCTCGGCGGGCAGCCGCGCCGACGCCGGGCCGGGATGGGCCGGGTTCAGGCGTTGACCTCGCGCTGCGGCGCCGGGAACGGGAAGACCAGTGCTTCGTTGGCCGGGTCGGGCATGGAGGGCGCCTCGCCGGGGATCGGCAGCGGCCGCCCGGCTGCCCGCGCCTCGACGGCCGCGTCGGAGCAGGCCGGACAGGCGGGATCGCGCCGGAATCGGAGCTCGGTGAACGTGAGGTCGAGCGCGTCGAAGAGGACGAGCCGTCCGACCAGCGGGTCGCCCAGCGCGAGGAGAAGCTTCAGGACCTCCGTTGCCTGGAGCAGGCCCATGATCCCCGGCACCACGCCGAGCACGCCGGTCACCGAACAGCCCGGGGCAAGGTCCGGCGTGGGCGGTTTCGGGTGGAGGCAGCGATAGCACGGCCCGACGGAGGGGACGAACGTGGTGAGCTGGCCCTCGAACCGGAAGACGGAGGCGTGGACGACCGGGATCCGGGCGGCCACGGCGGCGTCGTTGAGCGCGTAGCGGGTCTCGAACGTGTCGGTCCCGTCTACGATCACGTCGTAGCCGGCGATGAGCCGCCCCGCGTTGTGCGGACCCAGGACCTCGTCGTGCGTGACGACCGTGACGTCGGGATTGAGGGCGCGGATCGCCACCTCTGCCGAGAGGACCTTCTTGAGGCCGACCCGGTCCGTCGAGTGCAGGACCTGGCGCTGGAGGTTGCCGAGGTCGACGACGTCGAAGTCGACGATCCCGAGCGTCCCGACGCCGGCGCCCGCCAGGTAGAGCGCGGCCGGTGACCCCAGCCCTCCCGCGCCGACGATGAGCACCTTCGACCGCAGAAGCGCCGCCTGGCCCTCGGGCCCGACCTCCGGCAACAGGAGGTGGCGGCTGTAGCGCTGCCGCTGCCCGGCCGTCAGGCCGGCCGGCTGCTCGGACGGCAGTCCCTGGGCGCTCCAGGCGTCGAAGCCGCCCGACATCGAGACGGCCGCGGTGTAGCCCATCAGGCCGAGGGTCCTGGCAGAGAAGACCGAGCGAACGCCGCCGGCACAGTAGAGGACGATCGGCCGCGCGCGATCGGGGGCCTTCGCCTCGATCTCCTCCTCGAGGTGACTCCTCGAGACCAGCACCGATCCGGGAATGTGCCCGCGTTCCCACTCGTCGACCTCTCGGACGTCGACGAAGAGCGTGGCCGGATCGCCGCGCAGGGACTCGGCCTGGCGCGGGGTGACCTCGCGGACCTCCGCTCGCGCCTCGCGGAACAGCTCGGCGTAGGACTTGGTCATCGGTCTCCCGGTCGAGGGGGTCAGGCGCCCGCGGTGGTCGCGGCGTCTGCCCGCGTGCCGGTGCCACTGCCGTCGAGCCCGTCCCCGGCCGAGCTGCCGCGCTCCGCGAGCGCGTGGCTCACCGTGTCCAGGCTGAGCAGCGCGCACTTGAGCCGCGCCGGGCTGATCTCGATGCCCAGCAGGTCCAGCACGTCGTCCGGGGTGAGCTTCGCAACCTCGTCGATCGGCTTGCCCTTGATCTCGTCGGTGAGCAGGCTGGCCGAGGCCTGGCTGATCGCGCAGCCGCGACCGGTGAAGGCAACCTCCGCGACGATCCCGTCGCGGATCCCCAGCATCATCGTGATCCGGTCGCCGCAGAGCGGGTTCGCGCCCTCGTACCGCGCATCGGGCGCCTCGAGGATCCCGAAGTTGTGGGGATGGCGGTAGTGCTCGAGGATGTAGTCGCGGTAGAGGTCGTCCATGGGTCCTGAAGTCTAGCGCGGCCGGGGCATCGGGGCCCAATCCCGACCGCCAGGGTCGGGAATCAGGCCCCTCGTGCGAACTCCGCGACGGCGTTCTCGAGGCCCCGTTCGTACGCGTCGACCAGGCGGTCCCAGCGGGCGTCCATCGCGGCGTCCACCTGCTGGCGGGCCGGGTCCGCGTCGAACCAGGCCACGGTCCGCCGGATCCCCTCGGCGAAGGGTGTCGTGGCGCGGAAGCCGGGCACGAAGCGCTTGATCTTGGTGGTGTCGAAGACGGCGCTCACGGCCTTGTCGCCCCGCAGCGTGCCACTCATCTCGGGCAGGCAGGCGGCGATGAAGTCGGACGCGATGTGGACGATCCGTGCCTGGACGCCGGCTGCGGCCGCAACCTGCCGGTAGATCTCGTCCCACGTCAGGACCTCGTCGGACATGACGTTGAACGCCTGGCCGATCGCCTGGGGGCGACCCAGCAGGCCCACGAATGCCTTCGCGAAGTCGCTGGTGTGGGTGACGGTCCAGAGCGACGTGCCGTCGCCCGGCACGATGAGCGGCTTCCCGCGGCGCATCCGCGCGACCGCCGTGTACGGCCTCGCCCAGCTGTTCACCGCGAGTGGCACCTGCGTGTCGCCATAGGTGAGCGACGGGCGGACGATCGTGACCGGGAACCCGTCGTCCCGGAACGCCCGCATGAGGCGCTCCTCGCAGGCGATCTTGTCCCGCGCGTAGTCCCAGAACGGGTTCGCCAGCGGCGAGTCCTCCCGGATCAGCCAGTCGACCAGCGGCTTGCGGTACGCGCTGGCGGAGCTGATGAAGACGAACTGGCCGGTGCGGTCGGCGAAGAGCCGCAGGTCGCGCTCGATGTCGTCGAGGGTGAACGCGATCCAGTCCACCACGGCATCGAACCGGTGGGCGGCCAGCGCGCGTTCGACGGCTGCCTCGTCCCGCAGGTCGGCGACCAGCGGCGTCGCGCCGAACACCCGGTCGGGATGGCTGCCCCGGTTCAGCAGGAACAGGTCCACACCTCGTTCCACGGCCAGGCGCGTGCATGCGCTGCTGATCAGGCCGGTGCCGCCGATGAACAGGACCTTCACGAACAGTCCCCTTGGTGAACGGGTGTCGGGTCAGGCGCCCTGCAGCGCCCGCGGTTGGTCAGCGCCGGGCGGTGGAGGGATCGACGAGCACGAGACCGCCGAACGCGCTGCGATGGAAGCCGCGATCCCGCGTGAGCAACCGATCGGCCTGCTCGACGGCGTGGGCGCCGATCAGGAAATCGGCGACGACCCGATCGCGAGGGCCACCTGCGCGCCGATAGGCACCCCAAGCGGCGCCGGCCCGCGAGGCGGCGCGGGCGTCCATCTCGAAGTAGGTGACCGGGATGCCGGCGAGCGCACGAGCGGCCGCTTCGTCGTCATCGAACACCGCCCTGACCTCCGCCCAGACAACGTCGCACGCCACGAGCGGACCCTCGGCAAGACAGGCGCGGAGTGCCGCGAGCGACGGCTGGCGGAAGCCGGGCTCGTCGAAGAAGATGTCCAGCAGGACGCTCGTGTCGACTGCGGTGATCACGAGCCAGCCTCGTCCGGCCCGGGACCGCGAAGCTCGCGGATCATCGCGTCGGTGCCCCCTGCCGGCCGCCGCAGGATCCCGACCAGGTCGTCCAGGCGGTCCGCGGGCACCAGCTTCCTGCCGACGAGCCGCCCGCCGGCCTCCTCGAAGTCGAGCACGGTGCCAGGCGGGAGCCCGAGGCGATCTCGCAGTCGCTTCGGGATCGTGATCTGGCCCTTCTCGCTGACCGTCGTTTTCATACCATCACGGTATGACTCTCTTACATCGTCGTCAAGACGCGAGGTGTCAGTCGGGAAGCCGCACGCCGACCAGCTCGCCGTTGCCGATCGGGACGACCACGCTGCTGCATCGCTCCCGGCACCACGTCCATGCCATGCTCCTTGACTCGCCGTCGCCGCGCGTCCGGCGCGTCTCAGGCGCCGAAGACCCGCTGGACCTCGCGGAGTCCCCCGGCGAGGGCATCGATGTCCTCGCGCGTTGTGAAGACGGAGAAGCTCGCTCGCGCGGTCGCCGCCAGGTCGAGGCGCTCGTGGAGCGGCATCGTGCAGTGGTGGCCCGCCCGGACACACACGCCGGAGCGGTCCAGCACCTGGGCAACGTCGTGCGGGTGGATCCCGGGGAGGTTGAACGAGACGACGCCGCCGCGCAGTTCGGCCGGCGGGCCGTAGATGGCAATGCCCGGCACCTCGCGCGGCAGCATCTCGAGCGCGTACGTCACCAGGTCGCGCTCGTGCTCCCGGACCCGATCCATCCCAAGCCCGCGGAGGTAGTCGGCGGCGACCCCCAGGCCGATCGCCGCGCTGATGTCGGGCGTGCCGGCCTCGAACTTCCAGGGGACGTCGTTGAACTCGGTCCGGCGCAGCTTGACCTCGCGGATCATGTCGCCCCCGGAAAGGAATGGCGGCATCGCGTCGAGCAGCTCGCGGCGGCCCCACAGGGCACCGGACCCGGTCGGCCCGAGCATCTTGTGGCCCGAGAAGACGTAGAAGTCCGCGCCGAGAGCCTGGACGTCGACCGGCATGTGCGGGACGGCTTGGGCGCCGTCCACGAGCACGAGCGCGCCGGCCGCATGCGCCATCTCGGCCATCTCACGGACCGGGTTGATGGTGCCCAGCATGTTCGACACGTGGGTGAACGCGACCAGCTTCGGGCGGAGCCGCAGGAGCACCTCGTAGACGTCGAGGCGGAGCAGCCCGTCGTCGCTGATCGGGATGAACTCCAGGTCGCCATCGACTTCCTGGGCCAGGATCTGCCAGGGGACGAGGTTCGCGTGGTGCTCCATCTCGGTGAGGATGATCGCGTCGCCCTGGCCGACGTTGCGGCGACCCCAGCTGTACGCGACGAGGTTCACCGCCTCGGTCGCGTTGCGGACCCAGACGATCTCGTGGGCGGCCGGTGCGTTGATCAGCCGGGCGACCTTGACCCGGGCGCCTTCGTACTCCTGGGTGGCCCGCTCGCCGATCTCGTAGATGGCACGGTGCACGTTCGCGTTGTACTCGCGGTAGTAGCGATCCATCGCCTCGACGACGGCGCGCGGCTTCTGGCTGGTGGCGGCCGAATCGAGGTACACCAGCCGCTTCCCGTGCGGACGCTGGCCGAGGATCGGGAAGTCGGCCGAGAGGGCGCGGGGGTCGAGCGCGCCGCGCGGGTCCGAAAACGCCGGAACCGGGTCGCCGTCGAGCGCGAGGCCTTCGGCGGGGCTCGTCGCGAGGTCCGTCATGGCTCAGTGCGCCGTCGCGGGCTCGGCGAGCTCGGGGGCATCCGTCTCGTCCACGTCGTAGCCGGCCTCGCGCAGGACCGGGGCGTAGCCCTCCTCCTCCAGCCGGAGCGCGAGGTCCTTGCCGCCGCTCTTGATGATCCGGCCGCGCGCGAGGACGTGGACCCGGTCCGGCGTGATGTAGTTGAGCAGGCGCTGGTAGTGGGTGATCAGCAGCACGCCCAGGTTCGGGTTGAGCATCGCGTTGACGCCCTCTGCCACGATCCGCAGCGCATCGATGTCCAGGCCGGAGTCGGTCTCGTCGAGAATCGCCATCTCCGGCTCGAGGACCGCCATCTGGAGCATCTCGAGGCGCTTCTTCTCGCCGCCCGAGAAGCCGTCGTTGACGTAGCGCATCGCGAACGCCTCGTCCATCCGGAGGAGGGCCATCTTCGCCCGCATGAGCTTGCGAAACTCGCCCATCCCGATGCCACCGCGCAGCGGGTCGGTCGGGTCGAGGTCGGGATCCTTCTCGACCCCCTGGCGCTTCGCGTTGAGCGCGGTGCGCAGGAAGCTGGCGACCGACAGGCCGGGGATCGCGGTGGGGTACTGGAAGGCGAGGAACATGCCCAGCCGAGCCCGCTTGTCGGCGGAGAGCGCCAGGATGTCGCGGTCCTTCCAGACCACCTCGCCCTTCGTGACGACATACGACGGGTGGCCCATCAGGGCGTAGGCGAGCGTCGTCTTGCCGGATCCGTTGGGGCCCATGATCGCGTGGACCTCGCCCTTGCCCACCACCAGGTCGATCCCCTGGAGGATCTCGGTGTCGGGCGCGGCGACTGGGGCAACGTGGAGGTCGCGGATCTCGAGGTACTGGTCGCTCACGGTTCGGCTGGGCTCCTGCGTGGATGGGCTGTGACGAGCCCGGGAAGGTCAGACGGAGACGGGGATTCGGTCGCCGAGGTCGAGCTCGACGAGGTGCGGCACCGGGATCAGGTCGGCGAGCGTGGTGGTATCCAGGACGCCGCTGATGGCGTCGCGAACCTTCACCCACAACGAGTTCACGGAGCAGGCCCCCAGGCGCTCGCAGAGCACGTGGTTGGGATCCTCCGAGGCGCAGATCATCGGGGCGAGCGGCCCCTCCAGCGCGCGGAGCGCCTCACCCAGTGAGATCTCGCGGGGATCGCGGGCAAGCGCATAGCCGCCCCGGGCGCCGCGCGTGGACGCCACGATGCCGGCTTCGCGGAGCGGGATGGCGAGCTGCTCCAGGTACGCCCGGGGCAGGGCCTCGTCGACGGCGACCTCGGCGAGCGACACCGGCACGGGTGAGTCCGGTCGCCAGCGGCGCGCGAGCTGGACCAGCATCCGCACGCCGTATTCCCCCTTCGTGCTGAAGGAGATGGCGCCGGAAGGATGGAACGTGCGGACGCTCAGGGGTATGGTCCTCGCGGCTTCTGGATCTGCGGGCGCATCGATCGAGGTCAGGGCGCGTCCCCGGCGGGGTGCATTCGGGGTCGGGCGCGATCTCGACTCAATTCCGACCTTTTCAGTCGGAAATGCTACACCCGACCGCGGCGGAGCGTCAACGCGGGGCAGGGGCAGGAGACGAGTGAGTTCAAGGTCGCATCCCTCTGCGACCTGCGCTCGCGACGGCGCTGGGGATCGCGTGAGGGTGCTCGGCGGGATCGAGCCTGGATCGGGCCTTGCAGCGCCGCGCAGAATGGCGACGTGGATTCACTCGGAACGGCCGTCGGTTCGGGCCTCGGAGGCGTCGGCTCGTCGATCGGGGGCCTCTATGGCTCGATTGGCCGGGCTATCGGCGGGCTTGTCAACGGAGCTGCAACGGCGGTGTTGAGCACATGGCCGTTCATCCTCGTCGTCGGCGCGGCGATCATCCTCCTCGCCGTCGGATTCCTGTTGCGGTCGCTGCGCTAGTCAGCCGAGGCACGCCGCGTTTGGCGAGGCGCCGACGACGAAGTCGATCACCGGGTACCTCTCGACGACGAACCGGTTCCGTGACGGCCGGGTGGTCGAGGACTGGGAGACCCTCGACGAACCTGCTCCACGGCGCGACGCCGAACCCGCTATCGGTCGGACCTGGAGCGGCCGAGACGATCCAGGAACCGCCGAAGCAGGCTCGGGGGCGCCGGCTCGGGAACCTGATCGTCCCCCGGGTCCGTCGGCCGATCCGCGTAATCGTCGCTCAACGTGTGCATCGGCACGATGAGCGCCCCGACCGGGCTGAGGAACGCCCCGGCGTTTCTGGCGCGCCTGAGGCCGCGTCGTTTCACGGTCAGCTCCTGCCCCGCGGCCTCGGGCCACCGCGTTACGTCGTGGACCCTCTTCAGCCGCCGGCGAGGTGCCGGAGCGCAACCGCGGCGTGGAGCGCCGCGCCAACGGCCAGGGCAGGCTCGTGGTAGACGACCCGGTTCGAGTGGTTTGCCGGCGTCGTGTCCGGGTCCTCCCCGGGTGGCCGCGCACCGAGGAAGACCATCGCCCCCGGCACGCGCTGGAGCACGAGCGAGAAGTCCTCCGCGCCCATGATCGGCGCCGCCATCGGGATCACCGCATCCGTGCCGATCAGCTCCGCGCCGACGGACGTCACGAACGCAGTGAACGCCACGTCATTGATCGTCACCGGGTAGCCGATCTCGATCTCCAGCTCGCCGGCGGCCCCATGGGCCGCGCAGATCCCCTCGACCACGCGACGGATGTTGGCATGGACCGCGGCACGCGTTGCCTCGGAGACCGTCCGGATGGTTCCCTGCAGGAAGACCGTCTCGGGGATGATGTTGTTGGTCGTCCCGCCACGCACGTGCGAGATCGTCACCACGGCGGGGTCGAACACGTCGACGCGCCGCGTGACCATGGCCTGGAGGGCCAGCACGATCTCGGCGGCGACCGGGATCGGGTCGAGTGCCGCGAACGGCGCCGAGGCGTGACCGCCACGGCCGCGGACGGTCAGCCGGATGAAGTCCGCCGCCGCCATCTCGGGGCCCGGGCGGAGGTTCAGGGTGCCGGTCGGGTAGCTGGTGGAGATGTGGATCGCAAAGGCGGCGTTCGCCGCCTCGGCCGCGGGGAGGTCCAGCATCCCTTCGTCGAGCATGTAACGCGCTCCGCCGAACCCTTCCTCGCCCGGCTGGAACATCAGCAGGACGCGGCCCGCGAGCAGGTCGCGCCGCGCGGCGAGGAGGCGCGCACCGCCCATGAGCATCGCGACGTGCGTGTCGTGCCCGCAGGCGTGCATCGCGCCCGCGACCTCGGAGCTGAACGCGAGCCCGGTTTCCTCCCCGACCGGCAGGCCGTCCATGTCGGCGCGCAGGACCAGGGTGGGACCCGGCCGCGCCCCTTCGATGACCGCGGTCACGCTGCTCACGGTCGTGCCGGTTCGCGGGGCAAGTCCGAGCTTCTCCAGCTCGGCGACGACGAGGGCCTGCGTCTCGGGCAGCTGAAGCCCGATCTCCGGCCGGCGGTGCAGGCGCCGGCGCACGTCGAGGATCTGTGGCATCAGGGCCTCTGCCTCGGCGAGAAGCCCGGCGAGCGGGGCACGCGGAGCGGGCGCGATCCGGTTCGTTGTCATGCGAGGAGTATGCGCGCAGAAACCCCGGCGCCGACGCGGCGTGGCGACCGCCGATGTCGCAGAATCGCGGCGATGACCCGGACCCCGATGCCCGAACCGATCCTGCGCGGCGCGATGCGGCGCCCGCCGCGCTGAGGCCGCATGCCCGTCTTCGTCCGCGAGGCCCGGCCCGGGGAGCACGCGCGGCTCGGCGAGCTGGTGGTGGCCGCCTATCGCTCGCTGCCCGAATTCGACGAGCCGGACTACGAGCCGGAGCTGCGCGACGTGGCCCGGCGGGCGCGGGAGGCGGTGGTCCTTGCCGCCGTCGACGACGCGGACGGGTCGCTGCTCGGCTGCGCCACGTACGTCCCGGGACCGGAGAGCCCCTGGGCGGAGCTCCTGCAACCGGGCGAGGCCGCGATCCGGATGCTCGCCGTGGACCCGGCCGCGCGCGGCCGCGGCGCCGGGACGGCGCTGGCCGTGGCATGCGTGACCCGGGCGCGCGCGGAGGGCCGCAGCGCGGTCTTCCTCCACTCGATGGAGTTCATGCGTGCGGCCCAGGCGATCTACCAGAGGCTCGGGTTCGTGCGGCGGCCGGACCGCGACTGGGAGCCCGTGCCGGGAGTTCGCCTCCTGGGGTTCTCGCTCGCCCTGTAGGCGCTGGGGCGCCGATCAGTTCCGGTTGCCGAAGAGCCGCAGGAGCATGAAGAACAGGTTGATGAAGTCCAGGTAGAGCTTGAAGGCGCCCATCACGGCGCCCTTCTCCATCGCCCCGGCCCAGGCTGCGACCGCGCCGCTCTGGATCTGCTGCACGTCGTACGCCGTGAGGACCGTGAAGATGACGACGCCGGCGACCGAGATGCCGAAGCTCAGGAAGCTCCACCCGATCAGCAGGTTGACGAGCATCGCGACCATGAGCCCGACCAGGCCCATGAAGAGATACGCGCCCAGGTTCGACAGATCGCGCCGCGTGACCGCTCCGTAGAAGGCGGCGGCGGCGAAGACACCGGCGGCGGCGCTCCCGGCAGCCACGACCGAGCCAAGGGCATAGACCTGGAGGATGAACCCGAGGGTGATGCCCGTCAGCGCGGCGTAGGCGAAGAAGAGCAGCAGGCCCACCGTGGCGGGGATCCGGCGGATGGCCAGGGTGAGGCTGAACGCGATCGCAAGCTGGGCAATGATCAGGGGCAGGACGAGTCCCTCGAGGCTCGCGATCTGCGAGGCCGACAGGCCGGCGACGACCGCGCCGACGCCGGTCGTGAGCAGCAGCCCGAGGAACATCCAGAAGAACGCCTGGGTGAGGAACGCCTGCGCGAGCCGGGCGTCCGGGCGGACACCCACCCGGCCCGGGGATGCGAACTGGTTCGTGAACATGTTGCGAGGATCTCCTTGGTAGCGCACCGGAGCTCCGACTCCGGATCTCTATTCTCGCCAAGTTGCGAAAGCGTGCACGGGACGGGTTTTCGGGATGGCGGCCGCGCCCCTCGGCGAAGGGGCCCTGCGATTCGCTGGCCCTGCGATTCGTCGAAGCAACGGTCGGCACGCTCGCCCCAGGCTAGCAGCCGCTTCAGCGCGGGTCGGCGCGATCCATGGTCCGGGCCGCCGTGGCCGTGTGCGCCTCCGCCTGCTCTGCGGCGCGCGCGAGGACCCAGAGGAGGTCGGCGAGCCGGTTGAGATAGGGCAGCAGGTGGCGCCCGGGCACCTGCCCGGCGCGATCGAGCGTGACGGCACGTCGCTCCGCGCGGCGGACCACCGTGCGGGCGAGCTCGAGAGCAGCGCTCGTGCGCGTCTCCCCGGCCACCACGAACTCCTTGGGGATATCGGTCCGGGACTCGTAGTCGGCGAGGAGCCGATCGATCCCCTGGACCATCGCCGCCGAGACGCGCGTCGTCCCGTCGTGGAGCCGGCCCCAGCCGATCGGGTCCGTCGCGAGCTCCGCGCCCGCCACGAAAAGCTCGCGCTGGATCCGCAGGATCAGCGGCTCGAGCTCCGCGAGCGCCGCCGGAAGCGCGTCGAGGCGCCGCTTCACCTCCAGCTCGGCGCGGGCGAGCCCGAGCGCCGCCACGGTCTCGTCGAGGGTTCCGTACGCCTCGGTCCGAAGGTCGTCCTTCGGGATCCGGTCGCCACCGAAGAGCAGGCCGGTCGTCCCGTCGTCGCCCTTCCTGGTGGCGATGGACGAGGCGTGCCCCGCGGCCGGGGCGTCCGGGCTCACCACATGAGGCCCGCGTCGCGGGGATCCCAGCGCTCGGCCAGCAGGGTGACCTTCACCGGGTGCTCCAGCACGGACTCGGCCTGCTCCTTCACCTGCGCGATCATCGATCCGGCGTAGGGACAGAACGGCGTGGTGAGAATCATCTTCACCTCCGACTCCGTCTCGCCCAGGATCACCTGTTTGATGAGCGCCAGCTCGACCACGTTCATCCCGATCTCGGGGTCCACCACCTCGCGCAGTGCGTCGAGGACCGCGAGCTCGCGGGCGCGCCGCTCGAGGTCGAACGAGGGGGCGGGGACGGGGGCGGCGGTTGGCGCAGGAGGCGACTGTTCAGTCATGGATGGCTCTCGATGGTGCCGCGGGGTCGCGGCGGGTCGCAGGAAGCGTAGCACCGATCCGGGGAAAGACGAGCCCGCAGGTCGGAATTGACAGCGCCCGGCGCATCGCGGGCGCGTGGGTCTCAGGGTCGGTCCGCAGCTCCCACGTCGGCCACGACACCCGGCCGGCGCAGCTCGGGCGGGAGGTCCGCCGCCTCGGCCGGGCTGTAGCCGGGTCCGGCCAGCGATCCATCCGGCTCGAGGAACTCCGCGTAGCGCTCGGGGTGGTCGGCGGCGTAGCAATACGCGAACGCGACACCCAGCCGGCGCAGCTCAGGATGGTCGGTCAGGATCCGGGTCAGGTCATAGCCCGTGCGGCGCATCTCGAGGAGCTGGCGGACGGTCAGCCGGCTGCCGTAGCAGAACGGCTCGCCGTTCATCACGAGCGGATCGACCTGCACCCACTTGATGGTCATCGATCAGCCGCCCTTGTAGATGGCCCACAGCAGGCGGTTGTGCTTCCGCGCGTCCCCTCCGAGGCCGCGGTGCCAGCGGAAGACGGCAATCGCCCCGTCGAGACCACGGTCGGCCGCGACGCGTTCCTGGTCCGAGAGCACGGCCGCCACCGCGACGCGGACACCCTCGGAGAGCGCGATCAGGTCGTCCATCGGGACCCGGCGGCGGCGGAAGACCGGGGCGACCCACTCCGCCCAGTCGCGGACCTGGAGCGGACTCCCCGAGGCGACGGCGAGGGCGATGCGCTCGAGGTAGCCATCCGTGTCGCGCAACAGGTGCCGCAGGCCGGCCTCGCCCTGGCGTTCGCGGAGCGTCGGATCGCGTTCCACCGCGGCTTCGAGCGCGCGCAACGCGAGTCGCTCGCGCGAGGCGCGGATGCGGTCCGCCGCGGCCGGGAAGCCCGCGGTCATGTCCGGCATCGGGAGGCCGAGGGCGGGATGACTCACGGCGCGAAGTCTACCCGGTCGCCTTTCCCCTGGGCGCTACCATCGGGCCATGCCCGATCGTGATCCCGGCGACCGCCCGCCGCGGCGGCTGCTGGAGCGCGCGCCCTCCGAGCGGTACGCGTCCGGCAGCCCGGCAGCCGCCGGGAGCTCCGCGGCCGGGGCCCGACCCGCCGGAAGCTCCGGGACCGGGGCAAGAGACGCCGGGAGCCTGCGGCGGGCGCTCCTGCTCGGCCTCGGTGCCGCGGCGATCGGCGCGGGGGTGCACATCGTCTGCGCGGTCCTGCTGCTCGCGACCGGCGGGCTGCTCGTCGTGGCGGCCACGCTCGGGTTCGGGGTCGGCGCGCTCGTCCGCCACGGGGACGGGTCGCGGGTCCGTTCCGGGGCGCGACGGAGCCTGGGCGTGGCGCTCGCGATCGCCGCGATCGCCGTCGCCCTCGCCGTCAACTGGGCCCTCTCCGGCGCCTACCTCGGCCCACTCGACTTCCTCGACCAGGTGTATGGGGCCCTCGTCCCGCTGCAGGTCGCGGCGGCCGCGGCCGGTGCGCTCGCAGGAACCCGCTGAGCCAGGGAGGCCTTCACTGATGCCGCACTTTCCGAGCTTCGAGCACTGGTTCCCGCCCGACGTCCCGCGGGAGCACCGTCCGGCGCCGGCCTATTCCCTGCGGCACCCCACGGAGGACGACCTGGCCGCGCTCGACGGCCGGCTCCGCGACTGGTCCGATCAGCACGGATCCGTCCGCCCGGGACGGGCGTGGCCGCGTGACGTCGCCGGGACCGCGTGGCTGGCGGAGGCGGACGCCGGCGGCCGGCCGCTCGGGATCCTGCTCGGGTTCGGCTCGAAGCGTCCCGAAGAAGCGACGATCGAGCGGGTCGCCGTCGACCCCGAGTTCCGGCGCCGGGGGATCGGGCGCGCCCTCGTCGGACGCTTCTCGGAGGCGCAGGGTGGCTCCGGCGCGACGCGCCTGACCGCGACCTGCCGCCCCGACGACCGACCCGCGCTCGCATTCTTCTTCGCCCTCGGCTTCCGGCCGAACGAGGGACCCGGGAGCCGAAAGCTGTACGGGGTGCCAGCATTCGAGGACTGGGACGGCCCCGGCGAGGATCGCGTGCTCCTGGAGCGGGATCTCAGCGCGTAGACGCCGGAGAGCCCAGCTCGTCCACGATGGCTCCCGGGGTCAGCTGTTCGAGGAGCAGCCGCCGGAAGCGCGCGGGCTGCTCGGCCGGCGGGACCCGCTCGAGCCAGCGGGAGAGGAGCCGCTCGCCCTCGAAGTAGACGAAGACGTACGTCCGCCAGAGCGGGTGCTCGATGAATTCGAGGCGCTTCGCGGCGCGTTCCAGCGTCGTGAGAAGGTGCCGCTCCAGGTACGCCAGGACCTCCTCGCGGCTCGCGCCGTCCGCGTGGAGGAGGAGCGCGGCGTTCCCCCGAACGCCGCCGAGGGCGGCCGCGGCCCGCGTGATCGCGGCCTGGGCCTCCGCCGCCGCGAGCGCCGCCGCCCGGTCTCGCGCCTCGGCCAGGCCCGCCAGCCGGTAGATCTCGACGAGCAGGTCGACCTCGTCGGCGGGTGGAACCGCGAACCTGCGGCCGAGGTCGGCGAGCCCCTCCGAGAGCAGGCACTCCGGCGCGTTGATGCACAGGAGCGACGCCTCGGTCCGGCCGGCATCCCGAACGAGATGCGCCTCGTGCCAGGCGTGCTCCAGGTGGTGGCCCGGGTACGTCTCGTGGGGAAGGACGCTGAGCAGGTCGGCCGCCCGGGTCGGCAGGTCCGTGTTGATCTCGACCCGGCTGCGCAGGCCACCGTCGTACCAGTTGTAGCCGGACCACGGCCGGTCCCTGACGAGCGAGACCGTGAGATCCTCGCCCGGCGGAAGGCCGAACAGCGAGCGCGCCCGCTCGCGGAACCCCGGCAGCAGCGCGTCGACGACTGCCCGAAGGCGGTCCGGTGGGACCGTGAAGCGCTCGTCCCAGGCGGCCGCCCGCTCGGCCAGCGGTCCCTCGCCGGGCAGCAGCCGCTCGAGGTCTGCGGCCGCCGCCGCGAAGACCGCCTCGTCCGTGTGCTCCGGCGTGAAGTCGAAGCAGGCGGAGACGTGCTCCGGGTAGGGCAGCGGATCCCCGCCGAGCGCGCGCGCCTGCGTCTCGAGCGCGACGAGCTGGGCGCGCAGCCAGCGCCGGCGGTCCGGCTCCGCGACATCGACCTCGACCCGGCCCCGAAGCTCCACCGCGTCCGCGCGCAGGCGGGCCGCGTCCGGGGATTCCTCGGCCGCGACCTGCGTCCGGAGATCGGACGGTCCGAAGTAGCCATCAACGAGCCCCGGGACGAGGCGGTCCAGGCGAAGACCGAGGAGAAGGTAGTCCCGGGCGATCGAGTCGGGGACGAGCATTCCCCGGGCGCGGGCGTCCATCGTCAGAGCCTCCCGGTGCTCATCGCTGCATCCGCTCGGGTCGCGGCGCCCGCGGAACGTCGTGGGCGGCGTGGCGGGCCGCCTCATCGCGGGCCAGGCGAACGCGCTCCGCGAGGTCGTCGGCGTCGGACGGCAGGTCGAACCGACCGCGCGGCAGGATGGCGTCCCCGGGCCGGCCGCCGACGTCCCGACCGGCTCCGGCGACGTCCCGACCGGCTCCCGACCCGCCGGGCTCGAATCGCCCGATCAGGCCGCCAGTCTCGCCGCGGAACGGCATCCCCTGGCGTTCGACGGCATCGAGGCTCATGCGGAGGGCGCTCGACTTCTGGAGGGCGACCTCGCGCACGTAGGTCGCCTCTTCGTCGGGGGTCATCGGCCGGCCGCGCACGGTCCCCTTCGGCTTGCCAACCATCAGCCACGCAAGGTGGTAGCGGTCCATGCTCCCCCAGGCGCCCGCGAGCAGCTCGTCCGAGCGCCGCAGCCAGGCGCGAAGGGCCTCCATCGACGGCGCGGCGATCAGCGCTTCACCCTCGGCGAGCAGCTGCTTCGTCCGGTCGATGAGGTCGTCGCGGGTCACGCGCAGAGTGTAGGCCGGGTGAGGGCCGGGATCGCGCTGCGGACTCGGAACGGGCTGCTCGCCCGCCGGAACGGGCTGCTCGCCCGCCGGAACGGGCTGGTCACCCGCCGGAACGGGCTGCTCACCCGCCGGAACGCGCCACGATCCACGCCTCGCGGGTTTCCCGGAGGCGGCGCGCCCACGGGCCCGGGCGTCCGTCACCGATCGGGCGCCCGTCGACCTCCACGAGCGCCAGGATGCCCGCCACGGATGAGCAGACGATCGCCTCGTCGGCGGCGAGGAGCTCCTCCAGCCCGAACGCGGCCTCTCCTGCCGAGAGCCCGAGCGCCGCCGGGCCGTCCCCACCGAGCAGCCAGTCGCGGGTCGTCCCGGCGAGAACACCCGTCGCAAGCGGCGGCGTGCGGAGCGCGTCCCCGACGATCACGGCCAGGTTCGCTGTCGTCGCCTCCGCGACGTGCCCGTCAAGCGTGAGCGTGATCGCGTCGTCAACGCCCACGCGGTCCGCCTCGAGCTTCGTCCAGACGTACTCGGCTCGCGACACCGTCTTGACGCCGGCCAGAGGGTTCGCGGGATCGCGCCGCACCGCGGACACGATCGCCCGGACGCCGCGCTCGACGAGCGCCGGGGCAGCGCCGGCGTTCGGCCAGGCCTGGACGACAAGCGTGGCCCGGAGGTCGCGGCGGCCGGCCGGGAGAAGGCCGCGGACCGCCGTCGCGCCCCGCGAGACGGTGACGCGGACGGCGGCGTCGGCCGGCGCGTTCTCTTCGACCGTCGCCGAGATCGCCTCGGCAATCTCCGTGTCCGACCAGGAGAGCGGGATCTCGAGCACCTCGAGGCCCTCCCGCAGGCGGCGCAGGTGCAGGTCCAGCTCGATCGCCACGCCGCGGCGCACGCGGAGCGTCTCGAAGACGCCGTCGCCCAGCTGGAAGCCCCGGTCCGAGACGAGCACGGCGGGCGCGTCGGCCGGCCGCAGTTCGCCGTCGACCCACGCCACCGGCCCCGTTCGACCCGACTCGCGCACCCCGTCCACCGCTCCTCCTCCCCGCTCAGTTCCGCCGAAGTATGGGCTGCGCTGGGTGCGCCGCGCCTTCCCGGCCGCCTACACTCGCCGCGAACCAGGGAGGATCCAGTGCGCGCTCGCGACCACGGCATCGTCATCGGGCGGCTCCGGCCGGGCCCATTCAACGCGATCACCGACGTGACTGGCGTGCGCGTCGGCCACACGACGCTCATCCGGGGCGATGGGCCACGGGTCGTCGGCGAGGGCCCGGTCCGCACGGGCGTCACGGTGATCGTCCCGCACGACGGAGACCCGTTCGTCGAGCCGGTGTTCGCCGGCTGCCATCGGCTCAACGGGAACGGCGAGCTCACCGGGCTGGAATGGGTTCGCGAATCGGGCTTCCTGACCAGCCCGATCGCGATCACGAACACGCATTCGGTGGGGGTGGTCCACGACGCGCTCATCGCCCACGCGGTTCGTCACCACCGGCCGGGAGCCGAGCTCTGGTCGCTGCCGGTCGTGGGCGAGACGTACGACGGGGTCCTCAACGACATCAACGGGTTTCACGTGCGCCCCGAGCATCTCGACGCCGCGCTCGATGGCGCGAACGGAGGACCGGTGGTCGAGGGCGCGGTCGGGGGCGGGACAGGGATGATCTGCCACGAGTTCAAGGGCGGGATCGGGACCGCCTCGCGCGTGGTCGCCGCGTCGGACGGTGGATGGGCGGTCGGCGCCCTGGTCCAGGCCAACTACGGCAGCCGCGACCTGCTCCGCATCGACGGCGTCCCGATCGGCGAGGCAATCCCGACGACCGACGTGCCCAGTCCGTGGGATGCCGCGATAGCGCTGGCACGAGCGGCCGGGACGGGCGGGCACGCGGCACCAGGAGAAGGATCGATCATCGTCGTCCTCGCCACCGATGCCCCGCTCCTGCCGCACCAGTGCGAGCGCCTGGCCCAGCGCGCCGGGCTCGGGATCGCCCGGATGGGCGGGATCGCGTCGACCGGCTCGGGCGACATCTTTATCGCCTTCGCGACCGGCAATCGAGGCCTCCCGGGGGCTGCACCCGAGGGGGAGTCCGACCCGCGCCGGGTGATCGACGTGCGCATGGTCGAGGACACGCGGATGACGCCGCTCTTCCAGGCCGCTGTCGAGGCAACCGAGGAGGCGATCGTGAACGCACTCCTCACCGCTGGGACGATGACCGGCGCGGACGGCATCACGGCCTACGGGCTCGACGGCGCACGAGTGGTCGAGATCATGGCTCGTCACGGGCGCGGGCCGGCGGCGCGGCCGGGGTGACGAGTTACGGCTCGGCTCGACGGCGCACGAGTGGTCGAGATCATGGCCCGTCACGGGCGCGGGGTGACGGCGCGGCCGGGCTGACGGCGGACGAGTGGTCGAGACCGTAGCTCGTCACGGGCGCGGAGAGACGGCGCGGCCGTGGTGACGAGTTACGGCTCGGCGTCGGAGCTCGCATGGAACTCGCATGGAACTCGCACCGAGCTCGGCGCGAGAGCTGGACGTCGGAGCTCGGCGCGGGGGCTCAGCAACGGGGCCGCGCGCCGATCGCATGCGCGGGGCTCAGCAACGGGGCCGCGCGCCGATCGCATCCTTGGCGATCGCAACCTCTCAATTGCTCTCCAGACGCACCTTAGCCAGCCTCACGGGCCCTCGGTCCGGGCTCCTTCGTGTCAGATGCGTCGCTGCACGCTCGCCTGACGAGGAACGCGACGTTCCATGACCCATGATGACCCCGCCGCGCGCCCGGGGATCGTGCGTACGGTTCGCCTGGCGAGCATTCGATAGGATGCTTGCGTCGCCGGGCAGCCGCGCGCCCGGCCGGGCACGAGAGCACGAGACCCTGGCGTCGCCGGGGAGCGTGCCCTGCCGGCGCCCGGCCGGCGGGCCGGGCACGAGACCCTGGCGCGCAGCCGCGTGCCCGACCGGCCGGGCACGAAAGCACGAGAACCTGGCGGGCAGCCGGCGACGTTCCGGCGGCCGCTTTCCTGCGGCGCGGCGCCCACGTCACCCGGAGCCGGTCGGTCCCTCGCGCCGGCTGAACTCGCCGAGCTGACGGCGGCACTCCACGGCCAGGCGCTGCGCCTGTCCGACCAGCCAGCCTGACACCCGGGCGCTCTCCTCCAGCCGAAGCGCGGGTCCATACGGGCCGTTCTCCAGCGCGATCCCCGAGACCGAGCGGAAGTCGGCCATCCAGTTGGCATGGAGCACCACGAGGGCGTCCGCGACCACGGCGCGATCGAAGGACCAGTCCAGGTAGCGCGCGTTGAGGGACGCCATAAGGTCATCGAGCAGGACTGGCCGGCCGCGCTCCACCCGAGCGACGAGCTCCACGACGCGCAGGGCCGCGAATGCGTCGCCCGGCTCCGCGACGACGGGCGGCGCCACGTTCGGGTCGGGCAGGCCCGGAGGCCCCTCGATGAGTCGCAGGCCGCCAGGCGCGGCGGATCGGGGATCGCTCACGGCCGCGCACGATAGCACCCGCGCGCCCGGAGCCGTCGCGTGGGTCCGGGGCCGTCGCGTGTGTCCGGAGCCGGCCCACGCTCCCGGAGCCGTCGCGTGTGTCCGGAGCCGTCACGTGGGTCCGGAGCCGTCGCGTGTGTCCGGGGCCGTCGCGTGTGTCCGGGGCCGTCGCGTGTGTCCGGAGCCGTCACGTGGGACCTCCGGCACTGGTAGCCGGACAGGCGCGGGCGGAGAATGGAATCGCGTTCGTCGCCGGATCGAACCGCTGACGGGACGGGAGGTGAGGGATGCCTGGCGAAGTCATGGTCGCGTTCGGAACGCGACACGAATCGACGCGCGGCATCGCCGCGGCGGTTGCCGACGTCCTCCGCGGCGCAGGAATCGCAGTCGGCTTCGGGCCGGTCGACGCGGTCGGGAATCTCGGCCACATCCGAGCCGCGGTGCTGGGCTCGGCCGTGTGGGACGGCGAGTGGCTGCCCGGGGCCTGCGCGTTCCTGCTTGCCCACGAGCGGGATCTCGCCGCGATCCCGGTCTGGCTCTACGCGTCGGGGCCACTCGACCACGTCCCGGCGGGCGTGGACGCGGACCTGCCGGACGACCTCGTCGAGGTCATCGGGCGGATCCGACCACGCGACGTTGCGCTCTTCGCGGGGGCGACCCAGCCGCACCATCTCGCGTCCGGGCTGCGCCTGCTCTCGAAGCTCGCCCGGTCCGACGTTCGCGATCACCGCGACTGGGCTGCCATCGAGCGCTGGGCGATCGGCATTCGTGACGCCCTGCTTGCCGAGGCCCCGGTGCCGGGGCAGTCGGCGTTCAGGGCGGAAGACTCGCATCACCCGGACGAGAACGCCTGAGGGCTGCGATCCGTCCAGGGCCCGCGGATGCGCTCGCGGCCCGAATAGTTCATCGTCGTTCGCATGGACGACGATCGCGTTGCGGCCGAGCTCGGCTCGCCTCCACCTGAGAACCTGACCCTCGAACAGCCGGCCGAGACGCGTCCGGGGACGACAGACCTCCGTCGCGGGCATGGCGGGACGGTTGCCGCGCTTGCGCTCGCCGCGGTCCTCCTGTTCGGGACGGGCTCGCTCGTCGGTCGCATCAGCGCTCCGGGGGACGGCGCGGGATCGGGCACGTCGGCACGTGCCTCCGCGGCGTCCGCTGCGCCCACCTGGTCGCTGCTCGACCAGGCCTACCAGCTGCTTCGCGCCAACTACGTCGACCAATCCGCGCTGAACCCGGTCGCGCTGCAGCAGGGGGCGATCCAGGGCCTGATGGACGCGGTCAACGACCCGGGCCACACGGGCTACCTCACCGCCGACCAGGTCAAGGCACGGGACCAGTCGCTCTCCGGGACGTTCGTCGGCGTGGGCGCGGTCCTTGACCTCCGCACGAACGGGACCACCGTCGTGCGCGTCCTGCCCTCGAGCCCGGCCGAGAAGGCCGGCCTTCGTGCCGGCGAGGTCATCGTCAGCGTGGACGGCGCGGCAATGGCCGGTCTGACCCTGGAGCAGGTCGTCGGCAAGATCCGCGGCCCGGTCGGGACGAACGTCACCCTCGGCCTGTCGGATCTCGACGGCTCCCAGCGAACCCTCACCATCGTTCGCGCGACCCTCGACCTCCCGCTCGTGAGCTGGGCGCTGGTGCCCGGCACCCGGGACGCCGTCATCCGCCTCGAATCGTTCTCGACTGGCGCCGCCAAGGACGTCATCGCGGCGATCACGGCCGCCCGGGCGGCCGGCGCGGTCGGCATCGTGCTCGACCTCCGCGGGAACCCGGGCGGCTACGTGAGCGAGGCGATCGACGTCGCGAGCCAGTTCCTCGCCTCGGGCGTGGTCTACGTGTCTGAGGACCGCAGCGGAAAGCCGGTCCCGCACGAGGTCGCGGGCGGCGGGATTGCAACGACGATCCCGCTCGTCGTCCTCGTGGACGGGGACACGGCCAGCGCCGCGGAGATCGTGACCGGAGCGATCCAGGACGCCGGCCGGGCAACCGTCGTGGGCGAGAAGACCTACGGCACCGGCACGGTGGTGGGGACGTTCCCGCTCTCGGACGGGTCGGCGGTCACGATCGGGACCGAGCGCTGGCTCACCCCGAAGGGCCACGAGATCTGGCACGAGGGCCTGACGCCCGACCAGACCGTCGCCCTGCCCCAGGGTGTGACGTTCCTGGTGCCGGATGACTTCGCGACGCTCGGCCCCGGCGGGGTTGGGGCCAGCTCGGACACGCAGCTCCAGGCGGCGCTGCGCGCGCTGGACGTCGAGGAACGAGCGGCTCCCGCCGGGAGCTGACGGGACGGCGCGCGGCGGAACCTGCCGCGCCGGAGCGAGCTGCGGGCCGGAACCTGCCGCGCCGGAGCGTCGGTCGAGCGGCCCCGCTTCGGCTACAGGAGCTCGTGGTTGGCGGTCGCCGTCGGCATCCCGTCGGCGGGACGAGGCTCCTCGCCCGGGCCGTACGGGCCGCCCACCGTTGCCTCGAGCACGGAGAGCGGCTGGCCGGCCTGCCCTTCGAACGCGCCGACACCGTAGGGGACCCACTTCGACGGGTCCTGGAGGCGGTGGGCTTCGGCGTTCCCGCGGGCATGCGTCTCGATGAAGCCGGCCGGCTCGATCCACATCCGCTTGCCGTCGAGGAGCCCCGTGATCCCCTCCTGGCCCGGCTCGGGGCGAGGGTTCTGGCACCAGCGACAGGTCGCCTGGTCGTGCGGGGTGTAGGAGGACGGTTCCTCGTAGGTGGTGATGTAGCCCTCGTAATTGCGGAGCACGACCTTGTGGTCCGAGTAGGACACGAGGTAGTTCGGCATGACCGGGATCTTCCCGCCGCCGCCCGGGGCATCGACGATGAACTGCGGCACCGCGTATCCGGAGGTGTGGCCGCGGAGCCCCTCGATGATCTCGAGGCCCTTGCCCACCGGCGTCCGGAAGTGGCCGGCGCCCTCCACCAGGTCGCACTGGTAGAGGTAGTACGGCCGCACGCGGATCTCGACGAGCCGCTGGACCAGGTCCCGCTGGATGTGGACGCAGTCGTTGATGCCCGCCAGGAGCACCGACTGGTTGCCGAGCGGGACGCCCGCGCGAGAGAGCGCGTCGCATGAGCGGGCCAGCTCGGGCGTGATCTCGTTCGGGTGGTTGACATGGATGTTGAGCCAGAGCGGGTGGTACTTCGCGAGCATCTCGCAGAGCTCGTCGTCGATGCGCTGTGGGAGAAAGACCGGCACGCGGCTGCCGATCCGGACGATCTCCACGTGCGGAATCTCCCGCAGGCCGCGCAGGACCGACTCCAGGAGCTTCGGGGCGAGCGTCAGGCCGTCCCCGCCCGAGATCAGGACGTCCCGGATCTGGGGTGTCCGCCGGATGTAGTCCAGCTGCGCCTCGTGCTCCTTCCGGTTGAAATTCTGGCCGGCGTCGCCGACCATCCGGCTGCGCGTGCAGTAGCGGCAATAGCTGGCGCACTGCGTGGTGATCAGCATCAGGACCCGGTCCGGATAGCGATGGACCAGGCCCGGGACCGGCGAGTGGCGGTCCTCCGCGAGCGAGTCCTCCATCATCCCCGTGAAGCTGCGGAGCTCCCGGCCGGTCGGGATGATCTGGCGCCGGATTGGGTCGTCGGGGTCGTCGGGATCCACGAGGCTGATGAAGTAGGGCGTGACGTCAACCCGGAACTTGTCCGGCGCCGAGAGGCCCTCGCGCTCGTCATCGCTGAGGTTGAGGATCCGCTCGATCTCCGCGAGCTCGTTGACGCGGTTGGAGAGCTGCCAGCGCCAGTCGTTCCACTTCTCGTCCGGCACGTCCTCCCAGATCCGGGCCCGCCGGCTCACGGCGGGCTTCCCGTCCGGGCCGAGCCGCCGCGCGGGATCGCGGAGGTTGACGAAGGGAGCGGGCTCGGCACTCCGTGCGGCGATTGCCGCGGTGCTCTCCGTCGCGTCCATCGTGGCGTGATCCCCTTCCCGCTGGCCCGTCCATGCGCCCCGCCGCGTGATCGCGACGCGCAGCCGCGCGTTCCCGATCCTCCGGAGTGCATAGAACATATGCACTCTGCATGGTGACGAGATGATACGTCGATCGTCCCCTCGCCGGCGTCTACAATCCACCCGGGCCGACCGGCGCCCGGAGGATCGAGGGAGAGAAGCATGAAGATCGATCGGTGGGCACTCGGCGGCGCCCTGGCAGTGATCGTGCTGGTCGCTGCGTGCGGCAGCTCGTCCACCCCGGCGCCCACGGTGGGGCCGAACGGCGGGTCGGCGTCGGCTCCCGCATCCGCGGCGCCAGCGGCCTCGCCCGTTGCAGCCGCCTCCCAGCAGCCGGCCGCCTCGGACAACGGCACCCTGCCCGGCGGCGGTCTCATCCCGGGCAGTGCTCCCGAGCTCGAGGCGATGCTGCCGTCCAGTATCAACGGCGTCGCCTTCCAGAAGACGAGCTTCGGCGGGTCGGCCTGGCCGGCCGGGATCCCGATCGGGCAGAGTGACCTCGAGACGTTCCTGCAGCAGAACGGCAAGTCGCTGTCCGACGTGAACGTGGCAATGGCCACCCCGTCCGACACGAGCAAGGCCGGGACGATCCTGATGGCCTTCCAGGTCAAGGGCGTCGACGGGACCAAGCTGGCCAACGTCCTGGGAGGCACGAGCGGCAGCGACCTGACGACTGCCACCGTCGGCGGGAAGCAGGTCCTCCAGGCTGGCCTGCCGGGAATGGGCGTGGTGCTGTACGTCAAGAACGACGTCGTCTTCTACGTCCTCGCTCTCGGCGATGCCTCGCTGACCGACGCGATCGTGGCTGCGCTTCCGTAGCGGCGCGCGCACACAGGGGCTGAGCGCGCCCCGGCCCCTGCAGGCCTACCATCGGGGCTGCCAAACCCGCCGGCGCGCCGGCGCCACTCCGCACCCGACACAACGGAGCATCGCCATGTCCGCTCTCTCGGCCGCCAGGATGACCGTCCGCGGCGTGGGCCTGATCATGCTCATCCTTGGCCTGGTCATCTGGACGGGCGGCGCCGACGGGCTGATCCCGATCCACATGCTCCTCGGGATCGTCCTGGTCCTGGCGCTGTGGGCCGCCGCCGTGCTCGCGTTCCAGGGCGGCCTGCCGCCGGCGCTCCCCGCGATCGCAATCGCGTGGGGCGTCCTGACGGTCGCGTTCGGGATCGCCCAGTCGGGGATACTGCCGGACGCCGGCCAGCACGCGGTGGTCGATATCGCCCATCTCGTGGTCGGCCTCGTGGCGATCGGTCTTGCGGAGGCGATCGGCGCCGGGGCGAAGCGCTTCGGGGCGCCGCTCACGCGCTGAGCGTCGGGCCGGTCGGCGGCTGGTCCCCGCTCGCCGGCGACTGCTCCCCTCTCGCCGGCGGCCGGTCCCCGCTCGCCGGCGGCTGGTCGCCGTCGGCTGCTACTCCCCGATCACCGCCCAGAGCAGCCCCATCATGATGAAGAAGCCGGCGAACAGCGAGATGAGCGCCAGCGCGCCGTAGGGCGAGTTCGCCGTGTTCGGGAACGACGGGATCAGCAACCCGGAGACCACCGCCCAGGCGACGAACAGCAGACCGAAGAAGAACTTCGCGTTCGGGCCGGTGATCGCGCGGACCCAGCCGACCCCTCCCGTCCGGCGCTCGGGCGACATCGCGGCACGCACGAACGTCCCGACGAAGACGCCGGCAACCAGGATCGCGAGGCCGAACTGGACCGGGTACTGGATCGCGGTGACGAACAGCTGCACCGGGGCCTCCGCGCGGGGAGCGGGCGGGGTGGACGGCCGGAGGATACCAGAGGCACGCTTCGCGACGCGAGCGCGACGCGGGCGCGTGTCGACGCGAGCGCCGGTTCGTGCGCGCTCTGGCGGGGTCCCCGTCGCTCGCCGGGCACGTCCCTGAACGCCGACCGGGGTGCACGGTGCATGATTGGATACACCCCATTCCCGACGCTGCCCCAGCCGGTCGCCGTCGCCCGCCATGGAGCCCAATGCCGATGAAGTCGATCCAGCTCGCCTGGCGCCCGGGCACCGCCCGTTTCGAGGCGGCCGGCCACAGCGGCGCCCGCATCACCGTCGAGGCGCCGGGCGAACCCGAGGGCGTCCCGCTCGATGATGGCCCGCACGGCGCTGAAGCTGGCCCCGGCCCGGCCGAGCTGCTCCTGGTGGCAGGAGCAGGCTGCGCCGCGTGGGACGTCGTGGAGATCCTCCGCAGGCAGCGCCAGGACGTCGCGTCGATCGACGTCGCCGTCGACGGCGAGCAGCAGCCCGATGCACCGTGGACCTTCCGCCGGGTGGAGCTGCGCTTCACGGTCCGCGGTCACGACCTGAAGCGCGCGGGCGTCGAGCGCGCCACCCAGCTCTCGGTGGAGCGCTACTGCTCCGTCCTCTCCACGATCCGCGAAGCCGCGGACGTGACCTGGACGACGGTCGTCGAGGAGGCTTCGTCCGTCCGCGACGGCTGATGGGCGGTCCACGCGCGGCGCCCGCTCCGGCTGCGCCCGCGCCGGCGGCGGCGCGGGAAGCGGCGCGCGGGTCGCCGCGCGACCCGGCCGACATCCATCCGACCGGGCGGACCGAACCGCGGGAGTGACCGCCTTCGAACGCCTGGGCCGGTTCACCTACCGTCGCCGCTGGTGGGTGCTGGCCGCGTGGGCGCTGCTCGTCCTGCTCGCCATCCCGCTGGCACCGCGCGCGCCGGGAGCGCTGAGCCCCGGTGGCTTCTCTCTCGCGGACCTGGAGTCGTCGCGGGCCGAGGCACTCCTCGTGCAGCAGCTCGGGGCGCCGCCATCGGCGCTCGTCCTCGTGTATCAGTCCACTGGCCCTGCGCGTGCAGGCGACCCTGCCTTCGAGGCTGCCGTCCGTGCGGCGACGGCGGGCGTGGCCGCCGCGCCGTACGTCCGACAGGTCCAGAGCCATCTCCTCGCCCCGCGCCAGGTCTCCGCCGACGGGCGGGTCGCCTACGACGTCGTCCTGCTGGATATCGCCCCGGACAGCTCGCCGGCGGCCCTCCCGGGAATCGAGGCTGCGCTCCGTCCGGCACCGGGGGTCAGCGTGTCACTGGCAGGCGGCCCGGCGTTCTACGGCGACATCCAGACCGTGTCCGAGTCCGACCTTCGGCGCGCCGAGCTCGTGAGCCTGCCGCTGGCGGCGCTCGCGCTCGTGCTCGTGTTCGGCTCGATCGTGGCGGCGGGCGTCCCGCTCGTGATCGGCGGCGCGGCCGTCGTGGCCTCGCTGGCCCTCATCTTCCTGCTGGCGAGCGTCACTCCGATGAGCATCTTCGTGCTCAACCTGGCCACCCTGCTGGGCCTCGGCCTCGGCGTGGACTACTCGCTCCTGATGCTGAGCCGGTTCCGCGAGGAGCTCGCGCGCCGGACGCCCGCCGGGACGCGAGCCGATCCGCAGGCCGTGGAGGCCGCGATCCGGGTCACCGTCGCGACTGCCGGGCGCGCCGTGTTCTTCTCCGGCCTGACGGTCCTCCTCGGGCTGCTCGGCCTGGTCCTCTTCGAGTTCATGATCCTGCGTTCGGTCGGGATCGCCGGGGCGCTCGTGGTGGGCATGGCGGTCGCAGCCGCGCTCACGCTCCAGCCCGCGATCCTGTCGATCCTGGGTTCGCGGGTCGACGCCCTCGCCATCCGGAGGGTCCGCCCGGATCCAGGCTCGCAGGGTGCCTGGGGGCGGCTTGCCCGCCGCGTGATGCGGCGGCCGCTGCTCGTCTTCCTGCCGACCCTTGGGCTGCTCCTGGCGCTGGGCACGCCGTTCCTGCACGTCCGCTTCAACTCCCCGGACGCCACGATCCTTCCCCCGAGCGTGGCGTCGCGGGCGTCCTACGAGACGCTCGTGCAGAACTTCGGCGAGGGCCCGTTCGCGCCGCTGCTGCTGGCCGTGCGCACGGACGGGCCGGCAACCAGCGCCGCGAACATCGCGCGGCTGTACGCCTACTCGCGCGAGCTGGCCGCCGATCCCCGGATCGCCCGCGTCGACAGCCTGGTCGATCTCGATCCCCGCATCAGCCTGGCGCAGTACCAGCTGCTCTACGCGAGCCCGGGCGGTCCGCCCGACCGCTTCAGCGCCGGGGCGCTCGCGGCAACCACGAAGGGAGACCTGACGGCCTTCACGGTGACGACGTACTTCGGGCCGAACCGCGACGAGGCGCGGGCCCTGGTGCAGGAGCTGCGCGATCCGTCGAGCGCGCTCGCGCCCCCGGCCGGGGTGCAGGTCCTGGTCGGCGGCGGGGCCGCCGACGTCGGCGACACCGTGAGCCGGATCGCGGCCGACTTCCCGCGGACGGGCCTCTTCATCGTGCTGACGACGTACCTGATCCTCTTCGTGCTGCTGCGTTCGGTCTGGCTGCCGCTCAAGGCGATCATCATGAACACGCTCTCGATCACGGCCGCGTTCGGCGCGCTCGTCTGGGTCTTCCAGGACGGCAATCTCTCGCGCCTGCTCGGCTTCCAACCGCTCGGCTACGTCGAGACGACGCTCCCGGTGATCCTGTTCTGCGTCCTGTTCGGCCTGTCCATGGACTACGAGGTGTTCCTCCTCACCCGCGTGAAGGAGGCCTGGGTCCGAACCGGCGACAACACCGAGGCGGTGGCGCAGGGGCTCGACCGGAGCGGGCGCATCGTGACCTCGGCGGCGCTCATCGTGGTCGTCGTCGCAGGTTCGTTCGTGGACGCCGACATCGTACTCATCAAGGCGCTTGGCCTCGGCGTGGCGCTTGCCGTCGCCATCGACGCCACGGTCGTCCGGGCGCTCCTCGTCCCGGCGACCATGCGCCTCCTCGGCAAGTGGAACTGGTGGCTGCCGGACCGGCTGGAGCGGTCGCTGCGGGATCGGCTCCCGGCCACCGAGGCCGACCTGGAGGGTCGCTTCCGATGACGCCCGGACAGATCTCGCGTCCCCGTCCGCGGCGTCTCGGTGGCCGGCTCCCGGCACTGCTCTCTGGGATCGTCGCGCTGGTGCTCGCGGCGTGCTCGGGTCCCGTCCTCGCGAACCCGCCGGCCGAGCGGCCGAGCCCGGCACCGCGAACGCCTGTGCCCGCGGCGGCGGCCGATCCACAGCCGGTCGTCTTCCCACGGGACGACGGCCCCCACGATCGCCTGACGGAGTGGTGGTACTACACGGGACACCTTGCGGCCGCCGACGGGCGCACCTTCGGCTTCGAGTACGTGGTATTCCGCGCCGAGCGTGGGGGCTTCCCGGTCACCTGGGCGAGCCACCTCACGATCACCGACGAGTCCGGCTCCCGCTTCGCGTACGGCCAGCGAAGCGAGGTCGGGCCGCAGGTGGACCGTTCGCCGCGCGACGCCGCGGGCACGCCGACCGGCTTCTCGTTCAGCCTGGCCGGGTCGGGCGCGGCCGGCTTGGGCACGGGCACGGGCGGCTTGGGCGCGGGCGCCGGGTCGGGCGCGGCCGGGTCGGGCGCGGGCCCGACCGGCTCGATCACGGGGACGGGGACGGGGACGGGGACGGCTTGGACGATGGCCGGATCGGGCGGCCACGACACGCTCGCCGCGCTGATCGGGCCGGCGGAGGCTGGCGGCACGACGATGCCGAACGGGTTCGGCCTCCAGCTGGCCCTGACCGCGCTCGGGGCGCCGGTGCTCCACGACGGCGCCGGATGGGTCGACTTCGGGGCGGGAGGCGGCTCCTACTACTACTCCCGGCCGCGCATGTCCGCGGCCGGCACCCTGATCGTGGACGGGAAGCCCGTGGCCGTGACCGGCACGGCGTGGTTCGACCACCAGTGGGGGAACTTCATCGCGGTGGGCGGGGGCGGCTGGGACTGGTTCGCCCTGAACCTCGACGACGGGACCGACCTCACGATCTCGCTCGTCCGGAGTGCCGACGGCACCGACACGCTCGTCTACGGCACCCTGGTCCATCCTGACGGTACGTCAAGCCATCTCGCCGCCGACCAGATCGCGGTCGAGACGCTCGGACACTGGATCAGCCCGCGGACCGGCGCCACGTACCCGTCGGGCTGGCGCGTCCGGATCGCGGGGACCGGCCTCGATCTCGTGGTGACGCCGTCGCTGCAGGACCAGGAGCTCGATACGCGGTCGACCACCGGCGTCGTGTACTGGGAGGGATCCGAGCGCGTCTCGGGCACGCGAGGCGGCCGTTCTGTCGCCGGAAAGGGCTACGTGGAGCTCACGGGCTACATCGCCGGGGCCGCCTCCGCGCCGTGAGCGGGGCCGCCTCCGCGCCGTGAGCGCCCGGCGCCTGGTTGCTCAGCCCCCGGGGGCGGCGCGGTTGGCGCGGCGCTGGACGACGACCAGGACGATCCAGCCGAACACGATCGTCGCGCCGTACGCGACGCACCACGCGCAGATGGCGTGGATGACGAACAGCTCCAAATAGCGCAGGTAGAGCACGATCACGACCCCGACCAGCCCCTGCGCGTACCCCGCCAGCAGCAGGCGCCCGTCGCCCGTCCGCCACCACGCCACGATCAGGCCGAGCAGGATGACCGAGAAGACGATCCCGACGTAGGCGACCGGGATCCCGAACCACTTGCTGTACTGGCTCTGGGCGACGGTCTCACACCCACCGCCGGCGACACAGACGGGCGCCGTGCCCGCCAGGACGTTGGCGCTCAGGTAGAGCGCGATCGCGAGCCCGACGGCCGCGAAGGCTCCGAGCAGCAGGGCAGGTCGTCCGCGGGCCACGCGACGCTCGGTCAGGGCGCGGTGGACGGCGACGGCGACGGCGATGAGGCCGGTGCGGTCGAGGCGCCCGCGCTCGGGGCGGGCGTCCAGCCTGCCGGGATGAGCGCGTCGATCGCCGGGGCGAGGGCCGACATCGGCTGGGCGCCGCCGGCCATCAGCTTGCCGTTCAGGGCGATGGTCGGGGTCTGGTGGATGCCCGCCGCCTGGCCCTGGGCCGTCTCCGCGTCCACGGCAGCCACCATCGCGGCCGCACCGTTCGCCATGCAGGCGTCGTAGGCGGAGCGATCGACACCGACCGCGGCGGCCACCGACGAGAGGAACGCGGCGGTGAACGTGCCCTTGTTCTCGCCGGTCGTGCTCTGGTTCTGGAACAGGTAGTCGTGGAACGGCCAGAACTTGGTGCCGGCGCAGCGCGCGGCGGCCGCCGCCTGGTGCGACTCACCGCCCGCGGAGCCGCCGTCGATGAACGCGTAATCCCGGTAGGTCAGGTGCACCTTGCCGGTCGCCACGTACTGGCTGATCAGGGTCGGCTCGACGTTGAGCTCGAACTCGTCGCAGGCGGGGCACTGGAAGTCCGACCAGACCTCCATCTGCACCGGCGCATTGGGGTTGCCGACCGCCCGCGGGTTGGTGGGATCGATCAGGCTGACCGGGGTGGGCTGCAGCGGCACGATGAGATTGCCGACGCTTGCCGGCGCCGGGTTGAGGACCCCGGAGGCGAGGACGATCACCACGAGCCCGACGACGACCGCGGCGGCCGTGATCAGGGCCATCGGCGACTGCCAGGCGGGCTTGCCGGCTGGCGCCGTGCCCGCCGAGGCGAGGCGCGCATCGCGTCGAGCGGCTTCGCGGCGCTGCTGCCGCGTGACGGGCGGGCGCGAGGGGCTCGGCGACTTCGGCGGGGTCGGCGGGCGCGAGCCCGGGCTTGGGTTCGTGGACATTGGGACTCTCGTTCTTGGGTAGGCTTGGTTGACGTTCCGGAAACGCGGGCGCAGCGTACCCCGTTCGGCGCCGCGGCGTCTTCCGGGCGCCCGGCCCGGACGTGCGAGCAGAACCAGTGCGGACGTCGCCGGGTCAGGCTTCCACGACGCGCGCCGGCTCGGGCTGAGGGGCCGCTCGCGGCGCCAGTGGGCGCAGGTAGAGGGTGAGGGCCAGTGCGAGATAGATCGTCCACGTGGCAAACGCGACGACCTCGGGGGACGACTGGTAGCCGAGCAGCGCGTGCAGGAAGAGGCCGAGGCCCGATGCCTGGGGCAGGACCGCGCTGGCGTCGAAGGCGACCTGTGTCCCGACCGGGACCCAGCCGATCTCAACGAACTCGTGCACGGCGCCGCCAAGGAGACCGGCCGCGATCAGGATCAGGAGGACACCCGTCCAGCGGAAGAACCGCCCGAGATCGAGGCGCCGGCTGCCGCGGTAGAAGCCGTAGCCGAGCCCGCTCGCGATGAGCAGGCCGACCGTCGCTCCGACAAGGACGCTCGCGGCACCCCTGCCGCCTGCGGAGGCCGCGGCCGCGGCCTGCCCGACCAGGAAGAGCGCAGTCTCGATCCCCTCCCGGATGACCGCCGTGAACGCGAGCAGAGCAAGGCCCCAGGCGCTTCCGGCCGTGAGCGCACGCTCGAGCGCCCGCTTCAGCTCGCCCGCCACGGAGCCGGCCTGGCGGCGCATCCAGAACAGCATCCACGTCACGACCGAGGACGCGACGAGCAGCGTGGTGCCCTCGAAGACTTGCTCCCACGGTGTCTGCAGCTCGCCGAGCGTCGCGAAGATGAGTACGCCGAACGCGGCGCTGGCCGCCACCGCCGTCGTCACGCCGACGCCGATCCGGCCGAGATGTCGCCCGTTCCCGGTTCGGGAGAGATAGGCACAGATGATGCTGACGATCAGGGCGGCTTCGACGCCCTCGCGCAGGCCGGTCAGCAGGCCGCTCGTGAATCCGCCGACGTCGAACACTCTGGGCTCCTCGATGGGACGCAGGGGGCCACGCTCGTCCTTTCGTGGCGAACGCTGGTGGAATCTATCGGCTTGCGGGCGATGGAGTCAAGCCGCCTTGCACAACATATGAAAGATTGCTTTCGTACTCCTCCCGGCCGAGACCGGGGTATGACCGGGCGGGTCGCCGGGCACGGGTGAGCCCAGGACGGGCTCGGGACGCCCCGGGCGGGGCATGACCGGGCGTACTGCCGGGACCGGGTCGCACCGGGCGGGGCATGACCGGGCGGGTCGCCCCAAACGAACAGACGGCCTGAGCGGCTGGGTCGACCGGCAGACGGAGGCCGTCCCTGCCCGGCTTCGTTCTTCTCCAGCGAACAACCGGGGCCTGCCACTCCCGGCCCGGCCATGTCCCGTGCTCGATTCGGGCCTTTTGTTCGCCTGT
>DAOTXE010000058.1:0-11012 GCA_034435355.1 Chloroflexota bacterium | reverse complement strand
CACTTATCGCCGCTGTCCGCCAACGGTTCACGGTTGCCGGGATCGCTCCCTTGCCCGCGTCATCGCCCGAGACCGGGCGAGGTGGTACGGCCCCTCGGGTGCTAGCCAAGTGATCCGCTCGGCGGCGTCGGCCGGGACCCCGCGGGCGCCAAGCGCCGCCGCGGTCGGCCGGCGTCGGCGGGTGGCCTCCGGGACGCTCGACAGGCATTGGTAACATTCTCCTCAACTTTGGATATCAGCGAGCTGGCTAGGTGACGAGTGACCCGAACACGACGCAGCGGTGGGTATGACGGCGGGCGACTTGCGGCCATCGTTGCCGAGAATCGGGAGCGGAGCGTGACCGCCCAGGAGTTGGCATTGGTAACGCTCCGTCAGGCTATCCTCAATGGGACGATTGAGCCGGGTGCTCGGCTTCGGCAGGAGGATCTGGCCGACGTGTTCGACGCGAGCCGCATCCCCGTGCGCGAAGCCCTCAGGGCGCTCGAGCACGAAGGCCTGGTGACGTCCGAGCCGCATCGGGGCTTCACGGTGACGACGCTCGATGCGGATCAGATCGAGGAGATATACGACCTTCGATCGGTGCTGGAAGGCCACGCGGTCCGACTCGCCGTACCCCTCCTTACCCAGCAGGATCTTGACGAGCTTCAGCAGATCTACGACGAGATGCTCGGCGCGGCCGACCCCGAGGAGGAGCTCGCCAGGCGCGAGCGCTTCTACATGCGCCTCTACTCGGTGACGGCGAAGCCGCGGCTCGTCGGACTCATCGCCCGGCTTCGACAAGAAGTCTCGCGCTCCCTCCGCTGGAAGCTCGTCCAGCATTCGCCCCGCTACCACGAGGCCTTCCTTGACGCCATCAAGCGGGGCGACGCAGAAACAGCCGTCCGAGAGCTGACGGCGCACTACACGAAGGTCGTGGCGTTGCTCCGGCGGTTCTTCCGCGAGGGAGGCGCCAGCCAGCGGTAGGCGAAGGACGCGGCAGCCCTAGAGCGAGCTTTGAGCGCGCCCCTCCCGGCAGCCGCCCGTCGGGCCCGTCACCCGGAGCGCCCGATTGCCTCGTCACAGCGTCCCTGGCCCGGTCGGATCTCGTCTTCGGCTTGATCCGCTTTGGACAGTCTTGTCGACAATCTATCTTGTCTTGCGTACAATCCGCCGATCCACGCAACTGAGAGAGGAGCGGTAGGCCGACGATGCCGACGACGGTCGAGGACGTCACGTTCTGGAGTCACGGAAGCCGACTTGCCGGCACGCTGATGCTCCCCGCTCGCGGGGCAGGTGAGCCTGTCCCCGTCGTCATCCAGGGTCCCGGATGGATGGGCCTTCGGTCGGCGAAGCTATACCGGCCGTATCACGATGCGCTCCTCGAGGCTGGTCTCGCTGCCCTCACGCTCGACTACCGCGGCTTCGGCGACTCCGAGGGCGACGCGACCTTCCTCGACCCGATGGACCAGGTCGCCGACATCATCGCGGCGATCGACTATGCCGAGACGCGCGATGAACTCGACCCCGATCGGGTCGGCGTCTTCGGGTCGGGCGGAACGGGCGGGGGCAACGCCGTGGTTGTAGCCGGGCGCGATCCGCGGGTGCGGGCGGTGGTCAGCCAGGTGCCGATCTCTGATGGCAGGGACTGGCTCCACCGGATGCGCCGGGAGCATGAATGGCTCGAGTTCCTCGAGGCGGTGCAGGCAGACCGCCGGCGTCGCGCCTCGACCGGCGATGGCGAGCTCGTCACGCCCCGCGACGGGATCATGGTGCCGACGCCCGAACGACGCACGACGACCGTGAAAAGCGATGTCGACGCCCGGGTTCCCGCGAGGGTCGCCCTATCGAGTGCGGCGTCGATCTTCGAATACCGGCCGATCGATTACGCGGGGCTGATCAGCCCTCGCGCAGCAATGTTCATCTGCGTCGCGAACGACGCGACCACCCCGGAGGACCACGCGTTCGACCTCTACGAGCGTGCCGGGGCGCCAAAGCGCCTCGTCGTCCAGACCGGGACGACGCACTACGGCGCCTATGCGCAGTACGTCTCGCTCGTCACGCCGCTCATCGTCGAGTGGTTCACCCGCTATCTCGTCACCGGCGAGGTGATCGTTCGGGAGTTGGGGCCGGAGGCGGAGATCCTCCACCTGTCCCGCCCGGTCGATTGATTTCCCGCCCGACCAACTGACCGGAGGTTCTCGTGGCATACGACATCATCATCCGAGGCGGAACGGTCATCACCGCCGCCGATCGCTTCGCAGCCGACGTCGCGATCGCCGACGAACGGATCACCGCGATCGTCGCGCCGGGGACCCCGCTCCAAGCGACGCGCGAGATCGACGCGCGGGGTAAGCACGTCATCCCCGGTGCGATCGACGTTCACTCGCACCATCGGGAGCCCGGCTTCACGCACAAAGAAGACATCGTCACCGCGACGAGCGCCTGTGCGGCCGGAGGAGTGACGACCTCGTTCGCGATGCCGAATGTTCAGCCGCCCCCGAATACGGTCCAGCGGCTCGAGCAGATCATGGCGCTCTACGAGCAGAAGGCGATCGTCGACTGGAACATCAACGCGGCCGGGACCGTCCCGGCCGAGATCCCCGAGCTGGCCAAGCGCGGGATCGCGGCGTTCAAGGTCTTCATGGTCGTGGACACCGGGCGCGACTACCCCCACATGCCCGGGATCGGCGTCCACGACCACGGCAAGCTGCTCGAGATCTTCGAGACGATCGAGCCGACCGGCCTCCCGCTCATGGTCCACCCCCACGATCAGGCACTAATGGCCCACATCGAGGAGGGCTTCTGGGCGCGCGGCGAGCGTGATGCGCTCGCCTACGCGAAGGCCTACAGCGCCCATGACGGGATCATCTGGGATGCTGCGGCTGCGTTGCTCCTTCGCCTTCAGAAGGCGACCGGAACGCCGCTCCACCTCCTTCACACGCAGACGACCGGCGTCGTTGAGCAGCTCCGGGTGGCGAAGGCCGCCGATCAGCGGGTGACCGCTGAGCTCAACCCATGGGCGCTGTTCCTGGGCAACGACTGGCGGAACATCGAGCGGTGGGGTTCATACGCGCTCAGTTACTACGTTCCCGAGAAGAACACAGAGCCGCTCTGGAGCGCCCTCGCGGACGGGACGATCGACCTCATCTCGACCGATCACGCGCCGCACACGCGAGAGGAGAAGGAGCCCGGCTGGACGGACGGCTGGAAGGCCCACACCGGTACTCCGTCGACCCAGTTCTACGTGCCGATGTTCCTCGACGCGGCCCTTGCGGGCCGGCTCTCGCTCGAGCGGGTCGTCGACCTGATCGCGACCGCCCCTGCGCGCGCCTTCGGGCTCGCCGACAAGGGCCGGATCGAGGTCGGGACCGACGCTGATATCGCCGTCGTCGACCTCGCCAGCGACTTCGAGATCCGCGACGAGATCGTCTTGAGCAAGATCGGCTGGACCCCGTACGCGGGCCGGCGCGTGCGAGGCGTCATCGACACCACGCTCGTGCGCGGCCGCGTCGTCTACGAGCAGGGCAAGGTCGTCGGTGCCCAGGGTTGGGGCCGGCAGGCCCGACCGAGCCGCTGACCCGACATCGTCCGCCAAAAGGAGCGCACGGCCATGACGACCCGCTTCGGTCTTCTCCTCCCGCACTTCGGGGAGGAGGCGGACCAGGATCTCCTCATCGAGGGCGCGCAGCTGGCCGACCGACTGGGCTTCGATTCGCTCTGGGTCCGCGATCACCTCGTCTTTCACCCGCACGGGATGGAGGGCACGGACCGGACCTTTATCGAACCCTTCGTCACGCTGACGTACCTCGCCGCGAAGACGGAGCGGATCGGCCTCGGGGCGGCCACCATCATCCCGTTCCGCCACCCGATCAACCTGGCATACCTCGTCGCATCGATGTCCTGGATGACGCGGCGATCGTTCGACCTCGGGATCGGCGCCGGCAACTTCCAGCACGAGTTCGACGTTATCGCCCAGGGCGGCCTGAAGCGGCCGGAGCTGATGCGCGAGCAGACCCTTATCGCCCGCGAGCTCTGGACGGGCCTGTCCGTCGAACGGCACAGCGAGCTCTATGACTTCGCCGACGTCGACCTGAAGCCGCAGCCGGTGCATCCCGTCCCGGTCTGGTGGGGAGGCGCGACGCCGGCCTCGGCTCGCCTGGCCGTCGACTTCTGCGATGGCTGGCTGCCCGGACGCATCACGTTCCCGACCTACGAAGTCCGGGTGGCCAAGATTCGCGAGCAGTGCGCCGAGCAGGGCAAGCCGATGATCCTGACCGGCGCGGTCCCGGTGACGAGTATCGACGACTCGTTCGCGGTCGCGACCGCCCGGATGAACGTCCCCGGCCTGATCAAGAACGCGAACAACCAGAAGTTCTGGCTCAAGCCCGACGGCGGCGAGTTCAGCAAGATCGAGGAGCTCGACGGGTCGATCCTCGCGGGGAGCCCCGACGACATCGTCAGCGGCGTGCAGCGCTACCAGGAGATCGGCTGCGACCTGCTCATCTTCGATTTCCGGATGCGTTTCCCGGACTGGCTCGAGCAGATCGAGATCCTGGCCAGGGAGGTCCTGCCGCGCGTCTCGACCCCGGTTTCCGCCGCGCGCTGAGGGCGTGCAGGCGAGTCGGTCCCGGAGGCCTCAGGAGATTCTGATGAAGACGACGACGCAGACGCAGGTCACCCACTACGAGATCCAGAAGAAGCGGCGCGAGTCGCTCCTCGAGGAGTGGCGAGGCTACCACAAGACTGTGCTGAAGCGCGCGGACGTCCGCATGCACGATGATCCGAACCGCAGGACGCGGCGCGGCGTCTACGCCGGACTGGACGGCGACCGCCCCACGAAGAACCTCGACGCGACGGTCCACGAGATCGACCCGGGCGTCACCTCGACGATCCATCGCCACAGCTGGGACGCGATCATGTTCGTCGAGGCCGGCTCCGGCTGGACCGAGATTGACGGCCAGCGGATCGAATGGCGCCCCTGGGACACGCTCCATCTACCGGCGTGGGCATGGCACCGTCACGGGAACGACGGGACGCGGCCCGCGGAATTCCACACCTGGAGCGTGGAGCCGATGCTCGAGCAGTTCGGCGTCGCCCTTCTCGAGGAAGGCGGCGACACCCCGGTCTCCGAGCTCCCGCCGCGCCCGAACCAAGTCACGCCCCGCGAGGGGGCCGATCCGTATGCTCGTCGGACCCAGCGGCTCGCACGGCAATGGGAGGGTCGCGAGACCGGACGGCTCATCACCCGGTTCGACGATGCACGTGGACTCGTCACCAAGCGCGGCGCCCGCAGCATGTTCATGGTCGACAAGTCGATCGGCTACCACACGGCTGGGCTGAGCGCGGTGATGCACGAGCTCGCCCCGGGCCTCTACCAGTCGCGCCATCGCCACGGCGGCGAGGCCTGGCTTTACGTGATCTCGGGCACCGGCTATAGCGTGATCGACGACGTCCGCCACGACTGGGCAGCCGGCGACCTCATCGTCGTCGACCACTGGGTCTGGCACCAGCATTTCAATGCGTCCAGCGAGCGGACCGCGCGCATCGTCCGCATCCACAACTTCGACGCCCTGTACGACATGATCCGGATCCTGCTCGACCCGCTGAACCTGTTCGAGGAGCCGCCCGTGCTCGATGCTCCGGATCTCTCCGGGGTCATTTGGCCGGACCACTTCGACGGTCGCCCGGCGAGCTGACCGATGGCGACGCTGCCATTGCCGCGCGGTGCCGAGGGTCTCGCCAGTCTGACCGAGTTGCCCTCGGACGGCTGGGGGGAGCAGTGGGACCGGATCGTCGTGCCTGAACTGATCAAGGATCGACTCCTCAACTTCGGGGCATTCTTCTTCGGCCCACGCGTCCGCTACTCAGCCGTCGGGCTCCCGGTCCACGGCCTCCTCGTCCTCGAAGGCCCGCCGGGCACTGGTAAGACGACCCTCGCCCGGGGCTTCGCTGCGAAGCTCGCGGAGATCGTGGACGGCGGCCGGCTCCTCTTCCTTGTCATCGACTCGCACGCCTTGCCGAGCCAGCTGCTCGGCGAGAGCCAGCGGTCGGTCGCCCGGCTCTTCGATCGGACCCTGCCGGACATCGCGGCGGTCGGGCATCCGATCGTCGTCCTCCTCGATGAGGTCGAAGCGCTCGCCGTGAACCGCAGCGGGGCGTCGCTCGAGACGAACCCGGTCGACGTGCATCGTGCCACCGACGCGGTCCTCGCTGGGATCGATCACGTCTCCGGCGCATGCCGGAACGTTCTCTTCGTGGCGACGACCAACCATCTCGCGGGCGTCGACCCGGCCTTCCTCTCCCGCGCCGACCTCGTCGAGGAGATTGGTCTCCCCGGGATCGAGGCGATCGAGGCGATCCTGCGCGATACCCTGCGCGAGATCCGGCCCTCGCTGGCGTCCCACGACCCGCGGCTCCGTGCGTTCGCCGCGGCCTGCTCCGAGCGCGGGCTCGACGCACGCCGCCTCCGCAAGCTTGTCGTCCGGGCGATCGTGCGTCGGCGCGTGCTCGCGCTCGAGCCGGCGCTGCTCGAGGTCGACGACCTCGAGTCCGTCCTTGACGCGGACGCTCCGTGGGCGGCGCCGGTTGCGCTGGGTGGAGTTCCGGTCGCCAATGCAGGGAACCGCGGCTGAATTTGGTCGCTGCTTCGGATAATCGTTTGGGAAGAACGTGTACAAAGCGGGGTAGATTGTGCGCATAAGAGGTGGTAACGTCCCCGGAATGCAGCGACGTGCGCCCGCTCCGACCCCTGATGCCCCGATGCGCGCCCAGTCGCCGGCGGCCGAGCACAACGTCGTGAACGGCGTCCATTCGAGCCGACCGCCCGGTCTGTCGCTCCCCACGGCGAGTCGCCTGTCGCGGGTCCTGCGGGCGAACCCGATCACGCTGCCGCTCCTCTCGGTCCTGATCTTCCTGTCGGTGTGGCAGGTCGTGGGATCCGGGATCAACCCGATCCTTCTCGCGACCCCGGCCGATGTCGCGATCGCGTTCGGAGGGATCGTGTCTGACGGCGTGCTCGTGCCGGCATTCCTGCGAGCGATGCTCGTTCTCGCCCTTGGCTTCGGGCTCTCGGCCGTATTCGGGATCGCCGTCGGCATCCTGATGGGTCGCAGCTCGACGGCAGACCGGATCCTGAGCCCCTACGTCGCGTTCTTTCAGGCCACGCCCCTCATTGGCCTCGTCCCCCTCGTCGTCATCTGGTTCGGGATCGGCCTCGAGGCCGAGGTGGCGGTCACGTTCCTCCTCGCCGTCTGGTCGATCATCATCAACACCTCGGAAGGAGTCCGGAACACGCCCGAGACCCTGCTCGACATGGCCCGGATCTACCATGCATCGGAACGGTCGGTCGTCCGGAACATCGCCGTGCCGCACGCGATCCCGTACATCTTCGCGGGCCTTCGCATCGCGCTCGCAAAGGCCCTCATCGGCGTGATCATCGCGGAGATGGACGTCAGCGTGAAAGGGCTCGGCGGGCTCATCACGAACTTCGGCGACGCCTTCCAGACGGCCTCGCTGATGGCGGCGCTCATCACCTCGTCCCTGGTCGGCGTGATCGGGACGGCAGTCCTCGAGGTGCTCCGTCGCCGGATCGCACCGTGGTCGAAGCAGTCCCGCGCCGTGGTCGAGGCGTGACGGTGGAGGGTCGGATGGCGGTCTCGATGGGGGAGCGGACGACGCGGCTCGGCCGCGAGGGGCGATCCGCAGGTCGGATCGAGCTCAGTGGCGTGTCCAAGCGATATGCGCGGCCAGGCAGGGGCGCCGAGCCGCTGACGGTCCTCTCGAACGTCTCGCTTGCCGTCGAGGAAGGAAGCTTCGTCTCGCTGATCGGGGCGTCCGGATGCGGGAAGACCACGATGCTCCGGATGATGTCCGGACTCGTTCCCTACGACGAGGGGACGATCCGGGTCGACGGGGAGCTCGTGCGGGGAGTTCCACCGTCGATCGGCTTCGTCTTCCAGGAGCCGGCGCTCCTGCCATGGCGGACCGTTCGCGACAACCTTGCGTTCGCGCTGCAGCGGGCGCCGCTGTCTGCGGCCGCCCGGGAGGCGAGCATCGCGGCGGTCCTTTCGATGACCAACCTCCAGGAGTTCGCGGACTACTACCCGCAGATGCTCTCCGGCGGAATGCAACAGCGCGTCGGGCTCGCCCGGGCGCTCGTCGGCGATCCCGATGTCCTGTTCATGGACGAGCCGCTCTCGGCGCTCGACGCGTTCACGCGCCGTCGGCTCCAACAGGATATCGCCGACATCATTTCGGCGAGCGGGGCGACGACCGTCCTCGTCACGCATGACGTCGACGAGGCGATCTTCTTCTCGGACCGGATCGTCGTCATGGGCGCCGCGCCCGGATCGATCCGCGAGGTCATCGACGTCCCCCTGCGGCGGCCTCGTCGCCCCGCGGGTATCCTCGGGAACCCCGAGGTCGCGGCGCTTCGCGACCTCGTCCTGGGTCTCGTTCTGGGTTTGGCATGAGTGCTCGCGTCCCCACCGCAATGGAGCGCGACCGGCGTGCGATAGAGAGGAGCAGGTCAATGCGGACACCCATGCGGCTGGCGACGACTCGCGGCCGTCTCACAGCGGTCGGAGCGGTACTCGCCACGGCGATCCTCGTCGTCGCGTGCAGTTCCAGTGCGACGGCGTCGCCCTCGGCAGCGAGCGCTGCCCTGTCGTCGGCTGCCCCGTCGTCGGCTGCCCCGTCGTCGGCTGCCGCGACGTTCGCGCCTCCAAACCTGACCGGTCAAACGATCCGGATCACCGTAGGCGCCGCGCCCGACCCGGGCGACACGAAGGTCCAGCTGATGGCGGACATCCTCCAGAAGTGGGGAGCGACGACTTCCATCATCAACCAGACGGGTGACCCGGCGGCGATCCGCGTCATCCTCGCCGGCCAGGCCGAGGTCGGCTCGATCGCCGTCTCGACCGCGATCAACTCCGGCCTGATGATCTTCGGGCCGAGCCAGCCGCGCCTCGAGTACCATTTCATCGGCGCGCCGTCTATCAAGTCGATCGCCGACCTGCCCAGCCACACGTACGGCACGTCGAACACGCATGGCCTCGAAGCCCTCATGTTCGCGGACCTGCTGGCCAAGAACAACATCGATCCATCGAAGGTCAACGTGACGATCTCCGGTGGAGCATCCGTCCGCGTCGCTGCGATCCTCGCCGGCCACATCGACGCGACCTTCGTCCATGCCGACGCAGTCGCGAAGCTGACCGCGGCCGGGTTCAACGATCTCGCGAAGATGTCGGACGTGGCACCGGAGCTCGCCGACTCGTTCCTCGGTGCCTCCCCGGCTTGGGTGCAGGCGCATCCCGACCTCGCCACCGCCGTCGACGAGGCGTGGATCATCGCTGCGCAGACCTTCAACACGGACAAGGCGACCTGGGTCGCCGCGGCAGTCAAGTACGGGGGCGGCACGGCGGCCGATGCCGGAACCCTCTACGACACCCTGCTCGCCGCTAACACGTTCCCGGCGACCAAGACCGCCTTCTCGGTGGCCTCTGCGACCGCCCAGGAGAACCTCGCCAACAAGGTGGGGGCGATCACGAGCAACCCTGCCCTCAGTGCCTGGTTCGACGAGACTCCCTGGGATCAGGCAGTGGCCGCGCTCAACCTCCAATAGCCGGAGGGCCGTCGGTCCACATTGCTCTTTCTCAGTTCGAGCCCTTCGAGGCCACTCGAAGGGCTCGACGATTCCGTCGACCTTGCCAGGACCTGAAGTTCCGAGGCTGATCGTGAAACTGTCGATGCTCGTGGCGCGCTACGACCGGAGCGCCCCCTTGCTTGACGGCGAGGTTTCGATCCCCGGCATCGAGCTGGAGGTCACCGCCGATAACGACGACACCCGACGGCAACGTGCCGGCCTTTCGGGTCGCTTCGACGTGTGGGAGGCGTACGCCGGCCGGTACCTCCTCGATCGCGAAGCCGGCTGGCGGGACTACGTGGCGATCCCCGTCTTCCCCAAGCGGGCCTTCCGTCACGGGTCGATATACATCAGGCGTGACGGATCCGTCTCGGGGCCAGTCGCACTTCGCGGTCGCCGGGTTGGGGTTCAGCATTGGTCGACGACGGCCGCCATCTGGGCCAAAGGGATTCTGGCCGAAGAGCACGGCGTCGATCTCGACTCGATCGACTGGATCCAGACCTCGCCCGACGAGCTGCCCTGGAACCGTCCCGTCTGGCTCCGGCTCGACCAAGCCCCCGTCGGCTCCGATCTCGCGACGCTGCTGCGCGAGGGCACGATCGACGCCGCGATCACGTCGCAGGCGTGGGTGCCGTACGAGCACCCAGACTTCACGTTCCTGCTCCCCGACTACCCCGACCGCGAGCGCGCCTACTTCCGTCAGACGGGGATCTTCCCGATCATGCACGTCCTTCTCGTTCGTTCTGCCATCCTCGATGCCGACCCGTCGGTCGGTCCGCGCCTTTTCGCGGCATGGACGGAGGCGAAGGAACGCTGTTACGAGCGGATGGAGCGAGAGTGCCTCGTCGTCTCGTCGATGTGGTTCCAGGGCCTCCTGGAGGAGGAGCGTACGGCCACCGGCGCGCGCGACACATACCCGTACGGACTCCGACGCAGCCGCCACGAGTTCGCGAAGCTGATCGACCTCGCCGTCGCGCAGGGCCTCCTTCCCGCCGCTCGGCCCGTCGAGGCTTACTTCCACCCGGCCACGCTCGAACTCTGACCGGGTCCTGCCTCGCTCGGGTGCCTTCGGCCGCTGCGGCTCATGGCTCCATGCACTGATCGCTCTGAAGTGCTGTCCGCAAATCGGCGCGAGCTCTCGTCCTAAGACATCAACAACCGTTGATATGTCGAGGCGAGCTGCCAGTACGATGTTGGGCGGGGGTCGGTCGGAGCGATGGGTCTTCTGGCAGTTCGGAGGGCTAGCCCTCCGGGTCACGCTTCGCTTGGGAAGCAGACACTCTGCCAGCTGAGTTGCTCCCGCCCGGGAGGAGGCGACTGCAACGGACCGGCGAGCTCGATCTCCGGTCCCAGGCCGGCTGACCAGACGTCGGCGAAACAGAAGTCGGTC
>DAOTXE010000057.1:0-56467 GCA_034435355.1 Chloroflexota bacterium | reverse complement strand
CCCACCCCAGCGTCCAGCGGAGCGATCGATGCACATTCCCGACGGTTACCTGAGCCCAATCGTCTCGATCGGCCTTGGCGCCGTCACGCTGCCGGTATGGGGCGTCGCCACCCAGAGGGTCAAGGCGATCCTCAACCACCGCACCATCCCGCTGCTCGCCATCTTCGCGGCGTTGAGCTTCACGATCATGATGTTCAACGTTCCCGTGCCGGGCGGGACCACTGCCCACGGCGTCGGAGGGACGCTCATCGCGATCGTGCTGGGTCCCTGGGCCGCGGTGATCGCGGTCAGCGTCGCGCTCATCATCCAGGCGCTCTTCTTTGGCGACGGCGGCGTCCTGGCGATCTTCGCCAACAGCCTCAACATGGCGATCATCCTCCCGTTCGTCGGCTACGCGGCCTACCGGCTTCTCGCCGGGCGCACACCGCTTCTCTCGACGAGGCGGGCGCTCGCCGCAGGGATCGGCGCCTACATCGGTATCACCACGGCCGCACTGGCCGTGGGGATCGAGCTCGGAATCGAGCCTGCCCTCTTCCATGACGCCGCCGGGAAGGCGCTCTACTCCCCGTACGGCCTGGCCGCCGCGGTCCCCGCGATGCTGGCCGCCCACGCGTTCGGGGCCTCGATCGTGGAGGCGATCATCACGTTCCTGGGGGTCTCCTACCTCCAGAAGCGCCAGCCCGGCTACCTGACATCGCTGCGCCGCGTCTACGCTCCCGGCGTCACCGAGACGGGAGAGGCGACCGCGAGGCCCTACTGGCAGGTCCTCACGGCCACCGCGGTCGGCGCCGTGTTCGTGCTGCTTGGTGTCGGCCTCGTCCTGGGCGGCGGCGACCCCGGGCGGCTGTTCGGTGCCGACTGGTCGACCGTCAACTGGGCGGACGTCGGGACGATGCTTCTCGTCACCGCCGTCATCGCGGTCGTCATCGTGCCGCTCTCCTATCTCATCCTGCCACGCGCGCTCAAGCGCATCGGGGCGACGTTCACGCTGATCGCGGTCATCGCGCCGCTCGGCCTGATCGCCCCCGGGTTCGCCTACGGCGAGGGCAGCACGGAGGATGTCCGGGTCGCCTTCGGCTACATCCCCAAGGGACTCCAGGACCTGTCCGGCATCTTCAGCGCCCCCCTCTCGGGCTATGACATCCCACTGCCCTTCTTCAGCGGCGCGAACGGAGCGCTCTGGCACGCTGCCGTCGGGTACCAGATCTCGGGGATCGTGGGGATCCTGCTGGTGGGCGGCGTGGTTCTCACCCTGGCGCGCCTGCTTCGCGGACGGGACGCCGGTCTGGGTGACCCGGGCGACGGGGACGCCGAACGCCGCCTGGCGCCCGGCGGGGCCACCGGAGGCTCGGGGGCATGACGGCCATCGCCCCGCTCGCGCCGAACCAGCCTGAAGGCGCAACTCGTACTCGTGGCCGGCGCGGCGGCGCGCGCCCCGAGGGCCGGGTGGGCTGGCTCGAGCAGACGCTGGGCGGGATCACCGACTCGATCGAGCACGCGGTCTTCACTGAGCAGCACGCCCGCCTCGACGGCTGGCTGCAGCGGCGCGATCCACGCGCCAAGCTCGGGGTGTTCCTTGCGATCGTGCTCGCCGCGAGCCTGACCGCCTCGGTGGGCGTCCTGGCCGCGATCTACGTGGCGATCCTCGCCGCCGCCCGGGCGAGCCGCGTGCCCTTCTCGTTCTTCGTGAAGCGCGTCTGGCTCGGCATCCCGCTGTTTGCCGGGATCGTCGTGATCCCGGCCATCTTCATGGTCCCCGGTCCGCGCTTCTTCGACCTCGCGATCGGCCCCCTGCACGTCGCGCCGTCGGTGACCGGGCTCGCGGGAGCGGTGCTGTTCGTGGCGAGGGTCGGCGTCTCCGTCTCGCTGGCCGTGCTCCTCGTGATGACGACGCCGTGGGCGGACATCCTCAAGAGCCTGCGCTCGCTGCGCGTGCCCCAGGTGTTCGTGCTCATCCTCTCGATGACCTACCGCTACATCTTCCTCTTCCTCCACACCACGAACGGGATTCTCCTGGCTCGAAAGAGCCGGGTCGTGGCTCGCACGACCGGCGGCGAGCAGCGGCGCTGGATCAGCGGAACGATGGGCAACCTCATGAGCCGAGCCTTCAAGATGAGCAACGACGTGTATGCCGCCATGCTGGCGCGCGGCTTCTCCGGCGAGATGCGGGCGCTCTCGCTCTACCGGATGCGGGCAGCCGACTGGGCGACCCTGGGCGGCGCGGTGGCGCTGGGCGTCGCGGCGGTCCTCGTCGGGCGGACGCTCCCATGATCGAGGGCGGGCTCCCGGCGATGGCGGCCGAGTCGATCTTCGAACTGGCCGGCGTGCGCTACCTGTACAACAACCGCCAGGTCGCGCTCGATGGAATCGACCTCGTGGTCCGGCCTGGGGAGCAGGTCGTGCTCCTCGGTGCGAACGGGTCGGGAAAGTCGACCCTGCTCAAGCTCCTCGACGGGATCATCGCGCCGACCGGCGGGCGGCTGCGGGCGCTCGGCCTGGACGTCGCGGCCGTCGTCGACGGGTTCGACGCCTTCCGGTTCCACCGGGAGGTCGGCCTCGTGTTCCAGGACCCCGACATCCAGCTCTTCAGCGCAACCGTGATGGACGACGTGGCATTCGGGCCGCTCCAGCTGGGGCTTCCCCAGGCCGAGGTGGCGGCGCGCTGCGACGAGGCGCTGGGCCTCATGGAGATCCGGCACCTGGCGAACCGGGCACCCTTCGAGCTCTCCGGCGGCGAGAAGAAGCGGGCCGCGATCGCGTCGGTGCTGTCGCTGCGTCCGCACGTCATCCTCCTCGACGAGCCGACCGCGGCACTCGATCCGCGCACGAAGTGGGTGCTCGTGAACCTGATCCGGCGGCTCGGCGAGGCGGGACGCACGGTCATCACGGCGACCCATGAGCTGGACATCGTCCCGGTCATCGCCGATCGCGTGATCGTCCTCGGCGAGGATCGCCGCGTCCACGCCGACGGCACGCCGGCGGAGATCCTGGGCGACCGCGAGCTGCTGATCGCCGCCAACCTGATCCACGAGCATCTCCACCAGCACGGCGGCGTCCGCCACGCGCACCCGCATGCCGTCGACGAACCACACGACGCGACGGGTGACGCGACGGGTGACGCGACGGCTGACGCGTCGGCCGACTCCCTGGCGGCCGGGGCACCCTGGGCGCCGCTGCTCGAACCGGTCGGGCCCTCGAACGGCGACCCGGCGAGGCAGAGAGTCTGACGCGCCAGGTTCTCGTCGTCCCGGATCCGCGGCTTCGCGCACCGGTCCGCCCGGTGCGGACCCCAGATCCCGGGCTGCGGCGCCTCGCCGACGAGATGCTCGCCGTGATGCGGGCCTCCCGGGGGCTCGGCATCGCCGCGCCGCAGGTCGGCGAGCCGCTGGCATTCGCGCTCGTCCAGGTCGAGGGTCGCCTGCTCGAGCTCGCGAACCCGGTCCTCGTCCGGGCCACGGGCACGCAGGTCGGCTGGGAGGGCTGCCTGTCGGTCCCCGGGCGCGTGGCACGGGTCGCCCGGGCCGCCGAGGTGGTCGTTCGGGCTGAGGACCTCGCCGGCAACCGGATCCGCGTCCGGCGCGCGGGCCTCGAAGCCCGGGCACTGCTCCACGAGCTCGACCACCTGGCCGGCCGGCTCTACGTCGACCTCGTGCCGGCCGAGGAGATCGTGAACGTGGAGACCAACCCGCGCCCGGGCTGAGCGTGATCGGGCGAGTGCCTACGGCGCACCGCTCGCCGATGGCGCCGGCGACGCGCCCGGCGAGGAGCTCGCCGAGAGGCCGGGCGACGGAATGACGAGCTTCTGGCCCGGAATGATCAGGTTCGGGTTCGTGATGCCGTTTGCAGCCTGGATCGCCTGCAGCGTCACTCCGAACGAGGCGGCGATCCTGCCGAGCTGGTCGCCCGACCGCACGATATACACGGCGGGTGTGCTCGCCGGGGCCGGGGAGGCGCTCGGCGGCGGCGGCGTGGATGCGGGGGCGCTGGGCGACGGGGATCCGCCGAGGCTGGCGCCGGGCGTCGCCCCGGGCCCGGCCGAGGTGGCGGGCGAGGCGGCGGCAGTGCCGCCGTCCGGGAGCGGGATGAGGAGCGGCAGGAGCATTCCGATCCCGAAACCGCCGGCACCCACGACGACGAGGATCAGCAGGCCCACGAGGACCGACACGAGAGGTGATCGGCGTCGCGGACGCGCGGCGGCGTCCTCCGGGGCGGGAGAGGCCGCCGGGTAGATGGCCGCGGGCGCGGGCGCGGCGGCGTCACCACCCGTCACGGGGGCATCGTCCCCGCCGCCGACGACAGCCGGGCCCGCGTCAGGGATCGGGCCGGCTGCAGGAGCGGTCGTCTCGGCGGTGGGGGCGATCGCCGCCGCGCCGGGGGTTCCACCGGTCGGCGGACCCGGAGTCTCGTCGCCCAGGGACTCCTCACGGAACCAGCCGGGCTCCTCGCCGGGCGACACGCTCCAGGTGTCCTCGACCCACGCCGCCGCCTGGGCTTCGGCGAGCGCCTCGGCCGCCGCGGCAGCATCGGGCTCGAGCGCCTTGCCGGGCGGATTCACGCTCGCGGCGCCGCCCGGTCCCCCGGGACGGGCTCGCCTGCGACGCGGTTGGCGGGGCGTTGGCATCGGGCCGGATTGTACGGGCCACGCGGCTCGAGTGCCGATCGGCAAGGGTGTCGCCTCAGGCGAAGCGGCCGGTCGGACCCGGAGCCGCCCCCGGCAGGTCCCCGCTGCCGCGGCTCGGCGCGGCGCTACCCCGCGTCGGAGATCTCGAAACGGGCAAGGCGGCGCGCCCCGAGACTGAACGCGACGGCCGTCACGACCGCCGCGAGGACGAGGCCGGTCGCCAGCGTCACGTCGCTCGGCAGCGAGCCGGCCTCTCGACCCGCGATCCCGGCGGCGACCGCCAGCCCGTACTCGCGGATCGAGAGGAGCCGAGTCCCGGAGAAGAAGGACGCGATGAAGCCCTCCCAGAGCAGGACGTAGCCCAGGCCGGCGATGAGCGCCCGCCCCGTCCACACGGAGAGCGTGACGAAGACCGCCGTGTAGGCGGCGACCGAGACCACCGTCCCCGCGAGCATGCCGAGGACAAGGCGCGGCTCGTCGAGCCCGACCAGCAGGAGTCCGGTCACGAGCACCGAGGTGGCGCAGATCATCACGCCGGCCGCCCCCGCCACGAGCATCTTGGCGAGCACGATCCAGGCCCGCCCGACCGGCTTGGCGAGGAGATGGATGACGGTCCCATCGTCGATCTCGGCACCGATCGCGGTCGTGCCCAGGATGAGCGCGACGAGCGGCACCACGGTCGTGAGGACGAGCGACTCGTAGAGCTGGCGGGTGACCTCCGCAGGCGTGGCGAGCTCGCCGCCCAGGACCAGGATGATGGCGACACCCACCGGTGCGAGGCCAAGGAGCCCGACGAGCACGATTCGCCGGCGCCCGAGCAGGCCCCGCGCGGTCAGGTCCACCAGCGGGCCGAACACCGATGCACCGAGCACGGGCGCCGAGGGACGCCGCGGCAGCGGCAGGGGCGACGGCGCTGCTGCCGGCCAGCCGGGGACCGGGCCACGGCCCGCCGATGACGGCGAGCCGCTCACCGGCGCACCAGGTAATCGAAGACCGACTCGAGCGATTCGTCTGCGGGGGCGAGCTCGAAGATCGAGACGTCCGCGTCCCGGGCGAGCACCGGAAGCTCCCGGGTGAAGGCGGCGAAATCGGTGGTCCGGACGTCGAGGCGGCCCCCCTCGAAGGCCAACCCCGAGATGGTCGGCCGGCCGGCCAGCCGGCTCGCGAGCGCGCGATCGTCGGAGGTCCGGAGCGTGAACGAGTGCGGTCGGTCCGTCATGAGCCGGCGTATCTCGCGAAAGTCACCCGATGCGGCGAGCCGTCCGGCAACCATCACGAGCACGCGCTCCGCGACGCGTTCCACCTCCTCCAGGATGTGAGACGAGAAGAGGATCACCCGCCCACGCGCGGCGAGCTCCCGGAGGAGGCTCATCATGTGGAGACGCTGCCTCGGGTCCATCCCGTTGAACGGTTCGTCGAGGACGAGGACGGCCGGGTCGTGGACGAGCGCGGCCGCGACCTTGGCGCGCTGGCGCATGCCCTTGGAGTACGTGGCCAGCTCGCGGTCCGCGGCCATCGAGAGCTCGACCCGTTCGAGGGCCCGGTCGACGGCGCCGCCCCCGAGGGGCAGACCCTGGAGCTGGGCACTCAAGCGCACGAACTCCCGGGCCGTGAGATACGGAAAGACGGCCTCGCGCTCGGGAACGAGCCCCACCCGCCGGTAGATCGCCGGGTCGCCGAAGGTCGGGTACCCGCCCACGGTCACGCTGCCGGCCGATGGCCGCAGCAGCCCGGCGATCAGGTGCAGCAGGGTGCTCTTGCCGGCCCCGTTCGGGCCGAGGAGGCCGGTCACGCCCGGCTCGAGGTCGAACGTGACGTCGTTGACGGCAACCACGTTGCCATACCACTTGGCGACCGCGCTGACCGAGACGGCGGGCGGCGTGACCGTCGCGCTCATGCCTCGATCCGCCGATAACGCACGACGAGGACGCCAAGCGTCGCGACCGCGATGACAGCCGCGACCGCGGCAAACACCGCCGGATCGATGCCCGAGCGGGTCACGCTCGCGTTGCGGCCTGCAACACCGAACAGGGTGGACGCGAGGCCGTCGAGGAGCGCGAACGGATCGAGCAGGGCGACGTAGCGGAGAGGGTCGTGCAGCTTGCCCTGGACCACCAGGACCTGCACGACCCCGCTCAGCACGAGGAAGGTCGCCACGATCGCCCCCGCCGAGAACGCCCGGCGCGGGATGAAGGCCGAGATCGCGAGGGCGACGCCGGAGAAGAAGGCGGCTGCGACGACGGTGCTCACCAGGATCGGGACGACCAGCGGCAGCGCGTCGCCGAGGCCAGCACCCAGGTCGACCGATGCAAAGATGATCCCAAGCAGGAGGACGGCCTGCGGCACGAGGAGGACAAGGGCCAGGCCGCACATGAGCGCCCCGTACTTCGCGAGCGCGTAGTCGGTTCGCTCGAGGGCGCGACTGAAGTAGAGCGTCAGGACGTGGCTTCGCTGGTCTCGGCCGAGCAGCTCGGGAGCCTGAGCCGTCACGAAGAACGCGATGAACGTCTGCACGTAGGTCAGATAGTTCTGCGGCGTGATCGGGTTGACCCGCTCGGCCGCCGGCCCCGCCAGAGCCCGGATGCCGACGGCGATCACCGCGGGCAGAAGCGTGAGACCCGCCAGCACGAACGGCGCGATCTTCGCCCGGCCACCCCGGCCGATCCCGAACGTCCACTTGAGCGAGTGGACGAACAGCGTGGAGATCGCGTGCCGGCGGCCCAGCCGGGGCCCATCGTAGCCGTGGTATCCCAGGTCGAAGATCGAGCCCGTCGCGCTTCCCGCGATGAGATCAGGCAGCTGTGCCATCGGTGCCTTTCTCGTCGAGATCATCACGGAAGAGGTCCTCGACCCGGTGCCGGGCCGGTTCCACGCGGACCAGCGCGAGGCCACGCGTGGCGGCCACGTCCCGGATCGCGTCGTAGGGCAGCTCCCCCTGGGCTCCGACCAGAACGCGCCGCGGCCCGTCCACGCGCGCCGGGAACCCGGCCGCCTCGAGATCGGCTGCGAGATCGGCAGACCCTTCGTCGACCTCGACGATCAGCGTCCCGGTCCGTCCCGTGAAGCTGGCCAGCGAGGCGGACCGAAGGAGGCGCCCGGCGTCGATCGCCACCACGTGGTCGCAGACGCGCTCGATCTCGCCGAGCAGGTGCGAGCACACCAGGATCGCGATCCCGAACTCGGTGCCGGTTCGGCGGACGAGCTCGAGCATCTCCTCGCGGCCGGCCGGATCGAGCCCGTTGGTCGGCTCGTCGAGGAGGAGCAGGCGCGGGTCGTGGACCAGCGCCTGGGCGAGCTTGACGCGCTGGCGCATCCCGCTCGAGTACCCGCCGATCGGCCGATAGCGCTCCTCGAAGAGGCCGACGTGGCGCAGGACGTCGGCCGTGCGCTCCCGCGCTGCGACCCTGGGCAGGCCGCTCATCTCGGCGAGGTGAGCCACCAGGTCCGTCGCGGTGAGGTCGGGCGGGAGAACGTCGTGCTCGGGCATGTAGCCGACGCGCTCGCGGATCCGGCTGCCGCGCGTCGCGGTGTCGAGACCCATCACGGACGCCCGCCCGCTCGTGGGAGCCAGCAGCCCGAGAAGGATGCGCAGGAGCGTGCTCTTGCCCGCCCCGTTCGCCCCCACCAGGCCGACGATGCCCGGCTCGATCTCGACACTCAGCGCGTCGAGCGCCAGGACTCCTCCCCCCGGCCCCGGATAGCGCTTCGTCAGGTTCTCGGTCGCAATGAGCGGCATCAGGGGAGCAGTGTAGGTCGGCACGTGTGGCGCGGCCGGTCAGGGCTCGAGGTCGGAGCGCCGACGCGTCGACGCGGGCGGCTCAACTGGGCCGTGCCCACGGCGCGTCCGCCATGCGGTACACGACGTTCCGGCCGTTCTCCACGCGGTAGGCGACCGCGATCGGCTGCAGGGTCGCCGCGTGCTCCGCGAGATGGAAGGCGGGGAAGGTCCCGGCGTCCGTCTCCAGCGTCCCGATCACGAACTGGACGACCTGGGAATCCGTGGTCCGCAAGGTGAAACCCTCGATCTGTCCCGCGGGCGCGTCGACCGCGATGACCACCCCGGCGGCCGTCATGTCGGCCGGGCCGCAGGCGGCGACGGCCAGCGCAAGCGAGATCGCCAGCACGAGGGGTGTCGCTCGCGGCGGCCGAGGAAGCCGGAGACGAGGGGCGCCGAACGTCATGCCGGCACGGTAGCAGCACCAGCATCGTCGCACCGATGCGACGCGTTCGCGGTCCGGACCCTCGCGCCGAGGGTCACGTTCCCCACAGAAAAACGTACGGGACCCACCGCGGGGTCTGGACCGATCGCCCGCGCCCGGCCACAATGACATCTCGCGCCGGCTCTCGACCGGTGGGGGCTGGGGGTCGAGTCATCGCCTGACATGGAGATGGAGCCGAGGTCGGGACGGCGTGCCAACGGGCACGCTCCGGTCGCGGGCGCGGTCGTCCCGGCAAAGGTCCGGGTCCCCCGGGTCCGGTGGCTACCGCGCGAGCGCCTCGACAGGCTCCTTCCGCAGCTGTGGCTCCATCGCCTCGGCCTCGTGATCGCCCCGGCTGGATCGGGAAAGACAACGCTCTTGGCGAGCTGGGCGGCGAACAGCGATCACCCCGTGGCGTGGTATCGCGCCGAGAGCACCGACGGAAGCGAGGAATCCCTCGCGGCCTGCCTCGAGGCGTCGTTCGCCGCCGCCGTCGGGGACCTCCCGCGCGGATGGTCGAGCATCGAGGATGGGGTGGCCGCCCTGGAGTCGGCCCCGGCAACCAAGCTCCTCCTGATCGTGGACGACCTGCACACGCTCACCGGCTCGCCCGCCGAGGCCGCCTTCGAGCGCTTCGTGGACTACGCTCCCCCCTCCCTCGCCGTGCTGGCGGGCTCGCGGACTCTCCCCGCGTTCAATCTCTCGAGGCGTCGCGTGACCGGTGAGCTCCTGGAGATCGACGTCGACGATCTCCGGTTCCGATCCTGGGAGGTCGAGCAGCTCTTCCGCGACTTCTACGGCGATGCGCTTCGACCGGACGAGCTTGCGCGTCTTGCCCGCCGAACCGAGGGCTGGGCCGCGGGCCTGCAGCTCTTCCACCTTGCGACGCGGGGCAAGCCGCGCGACGAGCGGCTCCGAATCCTGGCCAGCCTCGGTCCCAGCTCCCGGTACGTGCGCGACTACCTGGCGCGCAACGTCGTCGCGGAGCTTCCCGACGAGCTGCGCACCTTCCTCGTTCGGACCAGCGTCCTGCGTCGACTCAGCGGGCCACTCTGCGACGCGCTCCTCGAGCGGTCCGGCAGCCGGGCGTTGCTCGAGGAACTCGAGCGGCGCAACGTGTTCACTGTCTCGCTCGACGACGAGGGGACGTTCCGCTACCACGAGGTCCTGCGGAGCCATCTCGAGGCGATGCTCGTCGCCGCGGACGGCGAAGCCGGAGCGCGGGCACAGGCTCGCCGTGCCGGGGACCTCCTCGCCGCAGACGGCGCTGTCGCCGAGGCCCTCGCCGCGTACAGCCGGGCGGAGGACTGGTCCGCGGTGGCACGCCTGCTCCGGCGCCACGGCGAGCGCCTCGTCGACGGGCACGGCGCATGGATCGACGCACTCCCCCCGGCACTCCTTGTCCAGGACCCGTGGCTGACCCTTGCGATGGCCCGGCGCCACCGGGCAGAGGGTCACTGGGCACAGGCGCTGGGCGCGTACGCCGGTGCGGAGGCGCTCTTCGGGGTCGGCGACGCCGCAACGGTGTGCCGCCGCGAGAGGGTCTCCCTCGCAGCATGGCTCGATCCGCACCCAACACCGGGCCAGGACTGGACGGGCAGGCTGCGCGCGGCGGTGGCACGGGATCCGCTGGCCCACCGAGGCGCTGCGTTCCGGCGGTCGACCGACGGCGGCGCGTCCGGCGGCACCGAACCGTCCGGCGCAGGCGTCGGCGAGATGCTTGCCGGCGGGCTCGCCGCGCTCGTCGCAGGACGCGTTCGCGACGCGCGGGCCTCGCTTGGCGAAACGGCGCGCGCCGCCACGGACTCTCCAACCCTCGGCACGGTTGCGGCCCTCGGCGCGGCCCTCGCCGGCCTCCTCGCCGGCGACAGCCGGGAGGGAGCCGAGGCCGAGGCTGCAGTCGCCGCCGCGGAGCGGCTCGGCATGCTGTGGCTTGCCCAGATCGGGCGGGTCGCGCGCGCCCTGTCGCCGCATGCGTCCGGCAGCGAGCACGGGCTGCACGACGCGAGCGCGGTCCGGCTCGCTGCGCGCCAGGAGCACGACAGCTGGGGCGAAGGGCTGGCTGCTCTCGTCGAAGGGTGGGCGTTGCTCTCCGAGCCGGACGCGGCACGTCCCGCCCTGGAAGTCGCGATCGCGCAGTTCCGGGCACTCGGGGCGGCGTCCTTGGAGGCGTGGGGGCGCTCGCTCCTCGCCGGCGCGATCGCCCGCAGCGGTGGCCCCAACGCTCGGGAGACCGCCCTCGCGGCGGAGGCGTTCGCCCGGTCCGCCGGCACGCCGGGGCCGCATGCGCTCGCCTATGCCGCCCTCGCGCTCGCTGACCCGGATCACGCATCCGAGCTCCGTTCGCTTGCCAGGGGGCTCTTCGAGGAGACCGGCCTCGCGGATCCCGGCCTCCTCGCGGCCCCCCGCCCCTGGTCGGCGACCGACGACGACGGCATGGCGGGGCAGGCGGGCCTCGCTGAAGTGGTCCCGCCGCTGGAGATCCGCTGCTTCGGCGCATTCGCGATCTCGGTGGGAGGCCGGCCGATCGAGCTCGCGTCGCTCAAGCCGCGGCCTCGCGCCGTCCTGCGCCTGCTTGCCGTCAACGCCGGCCGCCCGGTTCACCGGGAGGTCATCCAGGATGCGCTCTGGCCGGGCGTCGAGCCGGAGACCGGGGCGCGAAGCCTGCACGTTGCGCTCTCGGCCCTCCGCCGCGAGCTCGAGCGTGCCGCCGGCAGCGGCAGCAACGAGATCCTCGTCCGCGACGGCGATGCCTATCGGCTGGCCGTCCCGGTGGGGTCACGGGTCGACGTCGTCGCCTTCGAGGAGGCGCTGCGACGCGCGCGGGCGGACCGCGGTCGCGACGACGGAGCGGCCATCGCCGACTATCGGGCGGCGTTGGCCGCGTACGAGGGCGAGCTCCTGCCCGAGGACGGCCCCGCCGACTGGATCGTCGCGCGCCGCGACCGTGCTCGGGCCGATTACGTCGAAGCGGCGCTCGGGCTTGCCGAGCTGCTGACGCAGGACCGGCCGTCGGAGGCCGCCGCGGTCTGCATGGATGCGCTCGGCGTCGACGCGTACCACGACCCGCTCTGGCGCGTCCTCATCGACGCGCGCGAGCGCGCCGGGGATGCCGCCGCGGCGGCGAGCGCGCGGGCAGGCTATGCGCGAATGCTCGAGGACCTCGGGCTGTCCTCTGGTGAGGGGCCGCGAAGTTCGGGCGTCGCCGCCCGCCGGGGCAACCGCTCTCCGGCTGTCACTTCGCCTCGAGGAACTCGATCTCCGTGATCGCCACGTCGCTGCCACCGCTTGACGCGTAGACCGATCTCACGATGAGCCGGAACGTCGCAGCGGCGGTCGCCGAGACGTCGAACGACTGCGGGTCATGCGTGTCCTTCAGCACGATGTCGCGTGAGTCGACCACTGCGCCCGCTGCGTCGAGGAACTGGACGGTTACATCCTGTGGGCGCGGGCTCCCCTGGTAGTCCGGGACTGCACCCGATGTCACGAGGATCTTGGCAACGTCAGTCGCGGGGTTGAATGCCGCGCTGATCGTCGGAGCTGCGCCGCCGGTGTCGGGGGCCGCCCAGTACGTGTTGCTGAACCCATCGAACGCCGCCTGCGCAGGATGCCCCTTGATCGACGGTCCGGTCGCCTGCCCCGCCGTCCGCACCTCGACCAGGTTGGGGGCCACCTTCTCGCGAATCGACGAGACGAACGAGTTGACCCCATCGCGCCAGCCCGGCACGACCGCGTATCCGACGACGGCGCCGACGACCAGCGCGACCAGCAGGACCTGGACGAGCATGCGGAGCAGTCGACCCACCGAGAGGCCAGGACGGGCTCCCCGCCCGTCGGTGCGCATGCTTCGCGGGCGCTCCCCGGCGGCCGCCACCGGACGCGGTCGCCGGAAGATGCGTCGGTACCACGGAACCCGGCGTGAGGGCACGACTGAAGACTGGGCAAGCGACTGCCCGCATCGCCGGCAGAACCTGCGTGCGGGGTCGTTCCCGATCCCGCAGTTGCCGCAGACCAGGTCGCCCGGGGCGGGAGGTGGGGTGTCCGCGGACACCGGGCGGCCGGGTGGCCGCGAATGCGGCGGTCCGGGCCGGACAGCCACGGGCTGCCGGGACGCCGGCTGATCGGGCGGAGGCGTGGGCACGACGGCGGCCGGCGTGATGATCGGGGCCGCAGCGGCGGTCGGAACCGATGCCGGTGGACCAGGTGCTCGCTGCGCACCAGGCCGGCCGGGGCGGAGACCTGTGGGCGCCGCGATGGGCCGAGCCACGGGCGGCTGAGCAGGCGGCGGGGTCTTGGGTGCCGTGTCAGACGGCGGCTCCGCGCTGATCGGCGCGGGAGCGGGGCGGGCAACTTCCACGAGCGACGGCAGCAGCGGGGGCGTGGCAACCGCCGGGCCACCCAGGGCCGGCCGGATTCGCTGATCGGGCGCAGGAGCTGGCTCGGGGCCAGGTGCAGGAGCTGGCGTGGGCTCGGGCGCAGGAGGGGGCGCAGGTGCAGGAGCTGGCTCGGGCTCGGGCAACGAAACAGCCATGCGATAGATCCGTGACCCGCTGACCAGGACCGGGTTCGGTGCGCTTGTGGCCGAGCCCTCCACCTCGGCGGCGGCCTGCGCGCCTGCGGTCTCGACAACGGCCGCCGTCTCAGGGTCCGATCGACCGCCCGCCGCGTCGCTGGGCGCTGAGCCGGTCGGGACCTGCCCGCCGCTCAGTCCGACGACTTCCCGAACTCGCCCCACGAGCGTCTGTCGCTCCGGCTCTGCGGGCTGCGGTTCCGACGCCGCTCCTGGCGCGGGCGGTTCCGTGACGGGCTCGGCCATCTTCGACCCGGTCCACTCCAGGAAGCTGCCGCACGAGCCACAGAAGCTGTCATTGTTCGTGTTCTGGAAGCCGCATCTCGAACAGACGATCAACGGGCGCCCCCTGAATGGCGAGCCTGCGCATGACCGAACGGAGTGCTCCGCCGGGACGCCCGGCCGCGCGTCGCCGAACCCGCGGACCGTGGGCGCATGGTAGCAAGCACGGCGTGTCGTGACCGACGCATGATCACGCTGCTGCGATCTCGATCCGGTGGGATACGTGGGCCGGCTTCGCGGTTGCAACGAGCGCGTCAAGGCTCGCGGCCGAGATCGCTGTCGGGTCCTTGACCCGGACCCGGACGAAGAGATCCGCCGATGTCCCGGACGGGATCGCCGCACCCGCGTCGTGCGACCAGGCCGTGGCGCCCGGCTCGGCGATCTCGACGTCTCCCCCGCTGAAGACGGCAACGTGGGCCGCCAGCCCGGCCGCTGTTCCCCGGATCCTGAAGAGGTCGACGGCCGCGGCGACGAAGGCGCGCCGGCGCTCGAGCGGCCACGTCTCGTCGAGCGCGGCGCCCGTCCAGCCGCCCAACCAGTCGAGGAAGTCCGCCGGCGCCAGCGCCGGGTCGAGATAAGCCGGGAAGCAGTCGAGCACCTGGACGATTCCGGCCAGCACCTCGTCGAACGCCGCGGTCAGGCGCTGTGTCATGTCATCGTCCCGGAAGACGCCCGGAAGCTGCTCTCCAAGTGGATGGGGGGACGTGAGCCCCGGGACATGCCCGCGCATCGTCAGGCCCCCTCGACGAGAAGCTGGTGCTCGTAGCTGAACACGAGGGCGTGCGGCTCCAGGTCGAGCCGTTGCGTCGCCTGGCCGCGCTGGCCGGTGACCGGGTCTGCCCCAAAAAGCCGGACTTCCTCGACGATCTCGATCCCGCGCAGTCCCTGGAGCACCCCGTAGACCTCTCCCACCTGGATCGGGCGCCCGAACGGCCAGCCCGTGCCGTCCGGCCCGCCCGTGATCGGGTTGAAGTACTCGTAGATCGCCCGAAGCGCGTCGTCCTGGAGGCGCGTGGGGTTGACGCGCGGCCGCGCGCGCAAGCGTGCCACGATGGTGATGCCCCGGAACGACGGCGGTTCCACGAGAACGCGCGTTCCGACGACGCGGCACGCGTCGAGCCGGGCGGCGACCCGCGCCAGCGTGTCGTCCGAGGGCACCAACTGGTCGAAGCGGAGCCGTCCGGCCTCTGCGCGCGCGGCTGGAACGACGAGGACGCGGACCGAGCCGGCATCAGCTCCGTCGCCGGCGGCAACGGCCCGCACGCGGGCCAGCTCCGGGGCCGCCCCGAGGGCGATGTGCTCGAAGTCCTCCGTGGTCACCGCGCGGCCCCGGGTCCGCAGCGAGATGGGGCCGCGCAGCTTCGCGTTCTCGAGCTCCTCGCCGTCGACCCCACCGGACATGGCGCGGCGGTTCTCGACCCGGGAGACGTAGGGGATTGAGCTCTTCAGGACGCTGATCGCCCGGGGCGCGAGGTTGCCGGCCCGACCGCCCCCGGTGAGGTATGCGTCCGCCCGCACGCGGGCGCCCTTCGGAGGGATGGCGCCGTACTGGCGGATCGTCCCATCGGGCTCTCGAACCGCGGGGCCGAACGAGATCTCCCCAGCGACCGCGTCAAGGACGAAGTGCCGATCTCCCGGACCCGACCCGGCGAAGTCGGGAACCTGGGTCCACTCCTGCCAGCCCATCTCGTCGGCGACGCTGACCGTCATCGGCCGGTCGCCGGGCACGACGGGACGTCGCTTGACGAGGAAGCGGCCGCCGGCCACGCCCTCGGCGACGCCGACGATCTCATCGGTGATCACGTCCGCGTGGACCGCCGTGGCCGTCCCGCCGATGGTCACCGCTACGAGCCCACGGACCTTGGGCGAGGACGAGTAGAAGGGCTGCCCTTCATCGGGCTCCGTGACCCGCGCCCGGATCCAGCCCGCCCGGACCTTCTCGATCACGGACGCGACGTGACCCGCCGGCAGGTGGATCACCACGTCGCCATCCCGGTTCAGGCCGCCGGTCGTGTCCCGGTCGAGGTCGCAGAGCTGCCAATCCGAACCCGTCCAGGCCTCCCAGGCGAGGGGCGGCCAGGTCGGGTCGACGCCCACGCCCTCGATCGTGCAGGCAAACCGAAGCCGGAGCGCGTTCGAGGGCGCCGGCTCGCTGAGGCCGACCAGGAGGATGTTCCCGGGCGTGGGCTGGATCTCGAAGGCAGGGAAGTCGCGGTCGTTGAGGACCTCGGTGGTGCGGTCGACGTGCTTCCTGCCGTCGACCGAGGTGAACCCGGCGACGACGGAGACGGGCACGATCGGGAGGTCGTCGAGGGATGTGAAGACGATGGCCTCGTCGGTCTCCGTGCGGATCGTCGCGGCCCGGGTGCCGCCCGGGATTCGGATCGCGTCCGGCTGCGGCCCGGACAACCAGAACGTGATCTCGCCGCGCGCCGCGGTGGGCGGGAAGAGCCGGATCCCGATGAGCTCGAGGAACTTTACGTAGTCCCGGTCGGGGACGCGGTTGACGCGGTAGAGGAGCTGGTCGGTCATCCAGGCGAAAAGCTCGATGAGGGTGACGCCGGGGTCCGAGACGTTGTGGTCCGTCCACTCCGGGCAGCGCTGCTGGACGAGCCGCTTCGCGTCGTCGACGAGGTCCTGGAAGCGGCGATCGTCCAGGTTGGGGACCGACAGGGCCATCGCTCACTCCTCCGCGGGAATGGTGTAGAAGGGGAAGACGAGGTTCCGCGGGTCGTTGACCGACCCGATCGTGTAGCGAATATCGATGTAGAGCGTGGCCGGCTCCTGAGGATCCGGGGTCACCTCGACGTCGCGAACACTGATCCGGGGCTCCCAGCGACGCAGGGAGCGGCGCACGTCGGCGGCGATCCGACCGAAAGTGGTCGCGTCGGCGAGGCCGAAGATCTCGTCGTGGATGCCGCAGCCGAACTCCGGACGCATTGGTCGCTCCCCGTAGGCGGTGCCGAGGATCAGCCGGATGCTCTCCTCGATCTCGCGCTCGCGGGTGACCAGGGCGATCCCGCCCGCCGCGTCGGTTCGGAGCGGGAATGCCCAGCCGGCACCGATGAAGTCGTCGTTGGCCATCCGGTGCTCCTCAGCCCAGCGAGACCTGGGAGCCCTTGACGGACGTGACGCCGTCGGACTCCAGGGCGAGCTGGCCCCCACCGCTCACCTTGGCGGACGCGCTGCTCGTCATCTCGACGCCGCCGTCGCCGGTGATCGTGACCTTGCCGGTGGCGCTGATCTCGATGTCGCCCTGGGCGGTCAGGACGATCTTGCCGTCCGACGTGACGGAGAACTCCTTCTGGAGTCGGTTCAGGAGCGAGATCACTTCCTGGCCGGCGGTCGCCATGCCGAGGCTGGAGTTACCGGGCTTGTCCCAGAAGAAGATCTCGTTGCCGTCACGCGTGACCATCTTCCGGCCATTGAGCCGCCCGTCGTCCAGCTCGATCGGCGGCGGGGCGTCGACCCCGTTCCAGAGTCCGCCCAGCACGTACGGCTCACGCACGCTGCCGTGGTGGAACGCGACGAGGACCTCGTCGCTCACCTCGGGGATCCAGACGAAGCCGCGCGCGGGACCATTCCCGGGTGCGGCGACGCGCGCCCAGTCGGTCACGAAGTCGACCCCGGCGTAGGGCAGCCGCACGCGGACCCGGCCCAGGTTCTGGGGGTCGCCGTTGTCGGTCACGATCCCGACCTGCACTCCCCCGAGGCCCGCGGTCGCGACGACGTCGGAGCCGGCAGCTCCCCCACCGGCGAGCCCCAGCAGCGAACGTTCCTGGCGCCCGCTGATCTCGAAGAGGGTCCGATAGCCGTTCTGAGCCTCGTAGACGTGGCTCGTGTGCGTCAGGGTGTAGCGCCCGGCAAATGGATTGGCCACAAGCGAGACGTTCACGGCAGCGCCGGCCCGGATGTTCGGGTTCCCGCGCGCGACACCGGTCGCCTCCGCGAAGGCGCTCCCGATCTGCTCCGCGAGCGCCCTGGCCCTGGCCTCGACATGGGCCTGGGAATGCAGCGGCCGGTCGCCGGTCACGTACGCCGGGGAGCCGAACGTGGCGGCCATGGTCGCGGGACTGTCCGGCAGCTGCGCACCCGAGGTGGACGCCGGCTCCTGGGCGGTGAGGTCCTGCTTGGCCGCGATGTCCCAGCCTTTCACGGTCACCGGACCGACCTGGGCGCCGGCGGTCACGCGTGGCCGAAACTCGAGGAGCTCCTGGCCGAAGACGAGCTGGAGCGGGTCCGTGCTTGCGAGGTCGCCTGCTTCGGGCGCCGCGCCGGCCTCGGGGGGCTGACGGAAGTCGAGCCTGGCGTCCCGTACCGCGACCTCGAAGCCGATCTCGCGCGCGAGCCCGGACAGGAATTCCCAGTCTGTCTGGCCCGCCTGGTGGACAAAGTCGTGGACCGACCCGGAGTCGTCGATCTGGCCGCGCTCGAGACCCGCCGCGTCCGCGATCCGCCCGGCGATGTCGGAGTACTTCTCCTGCTCGAAGACGACCGAGTGACGGCCGCGCATGAGGCGATGCGAGGCGTCATAGCCGCGGAGGACGAGGACGGGTGCCCTGCTCTGGCGGTATTCGCCCTCGACCGCAGTGACCTCGCCGCTGATGAGCTCGGCAGGGCTTGGGTCGCCGAGCGCGGTCGCCGAGATCTTCACCCTGGACCCGATGTGCACGCGCGCCCGCTCGGCCGCGTTCATCTCGGGAAACTCCTGGATCGTGATCACGAACATGTCGGGCAGGTGCAGGTGGTCATCGACGACGACGCGGGTCACCGACGATTCGACATCGGCGTCCAGGGCCTGCCCATCGATCTCGATCCGGAACGCGCTGGCAACGGCGGCATCCGGCACGTTCAGCCCTCCCCGTCGGCGAGGCGCCTGGCTTCGCCGATCGACGGCACGAGGATTCGCGTGCCGGCCGCAACGCGCAGCGGGTCGTCGATCCCGTTGAAGGCGGCGATCCCCCGCCACAGCGCCGGGTCGCCGTATTCCCGATACGCGACGGCCGCCAGGCTGTCGGCACCGTCGAGAACGAGGCTGCGCCTGCTCTCCCGCGAGCCGGAGGTCGGGTTCTGCCCCTGCGGTTCCTCGGGGATCTCCTCCAGCGTGAGCTGGCAGGTCGCCCGGATCGGCGTTCCATCGGGCTTGAACAGGGTGTACTTCGCCTGGACCGTCTTGAGAAAGCAGCGGTAATCCTGGAAGACGGTGCTGCTGCCCCATTCGAATCCGAGCACCGGCGGCCTGGGCAGGTGACGGGTGATGGAGTTGGGGGTGGGCTTCGTCCACTCGAAGAGTGTCTTGACGCTGGCGGTCACGTCCGCGTCGGGCGAGTCCCAGGCATCGAACGTGATCTCAAGGCTGAGACCCTGGGGCCCCGCGCCGGCGAACTCGGGACGGTTCGCAGAGGGCGCGCCCCGCGCCTGCGGGCGGTTCCAGTTCGCCGACTTGGACGTGGAGATCTCGGCGGGGTTGTACATGAACACGAGCTGCTTCGTGTCCGGGTCGCCGTCGACCACCTTGAGGAGCGCCTTCCTGAGCTGACCGCCGCTGAGCATCATCGAGTGAACCCGTTGTGGACCAGCTCGAGGACTTCGAGCGCGACCTGGTTCGTGCCTGTGTCGAGCGTCGGCCCGGACCACTTCGCCGGGTAGACGCCGGCGAGCTTCCACGAGGTCACCTTGGTGCCGCCCGCGTCGAGGAGCTCGATCTCGGCCGTCGATCGCTTCGGCTCGCGCGCGACGGACGTAAGCCATTCGGCGACCTTGCCCGTGTCCTTGTCGACGGGCCGGGTCAGCTTGATGTTCTGGTACTTCGCGCGGCCCGGCAGGCGGTGCACGTAGTCGTTCTGGCCACCCTCCTTGAGCTCCTGGACGTCGTACTCCACGGCGAGGCCTTCGCACTTGGTCCAGGCGCCCAGCTCGGTGTGGTCGTCGAGCGTGACCTTGAAGCGCAGGACGAGGCCGTACTCCGGGTCGCTCATCGCAACCTCCGGTCGGCCGCCCGCGCGATGCAGCTCACGCGTCCACCAGCATGCCGGCGCGCTCACGGTCGAGCAGCAGATCGGAGGCCAGACGAGCCCGGATCGCCTCGTAGACGTGATCGGCGAGCTCCTCGTAGTCCGTGCCGGCGCCCACCCCGGCCTGACCGTCCGGTCCCGCTCCCGCGCCGGGCGCTGCTCCGCCGGACGGCGCGACGGACATCTCGTCGATCGTCACGGCTCGCTGGACGATCGGGGCGGGGGCGTGCGTGCTCATCGCGAACCCGGATCCGGCTGCCCAGCTGACCTGGCCACCCGGTACAGCGCTCCCGGACGGCGCGGGTTCCTGGGGGACCGCGGCGGCGTGCGCGAGCGGCAGCGGCGGTGCCGGCCGCGATCCGACGCCGGAAGCGGAGGCCGGTGCCGTGCGGGCGGCAAGCTGCCGCGTCTCGCGCTGGATCGCGACGGGAGGCGCGGCAGCCGGCGGCGCGGCAGCTGGCGGCTCGCCCGCCCGGGCGATTCGGCCCGCCTCGGCCGTTCCTCCGTCGGCGCCGGAGGTCGTCCCAGCGCGGCGTGCCGAGACCACCGCCGGGCCCGCGATCCCCACCAGGCCGAGCGTGCCGAGGGGCTCCGGGGGCCCGGGGAGTCCTGGTCGACGGGTGACGAGCGAAGCGGAACCGAGCGCGGCTCGCGCGGATGCCGAGCGACCATCGATGCTCGCTGGAACGGTCGGCCCACGCCCGGCCGTCTCGCCTCGCTCGGCGTCGACACGGTCGGCATCCCCGGATGCCCCTTGGCTCACGCCCGTTCCGGAAGCCGTCGCGCCGGGGACAGGGGTGGGTGCGGCAGCGGCTCCCGGCGCTCCCGGGGCCGGCGTACCCGCCGACGCCCGCGCGAAGAGGAGCGCACCGGCGCCACTCTCCGTCGCCCCGACCGCTGTGTCGTCCGGCGCAGTGTCTTCCCAGGCGGGACGGGTCGTGCCGATCCCGGCTGCCCCGACGAGCGGATGCCTCGCGCCGGAATCCGCGTCGGCGCCACCTGCGCCTGGTCCGCCGGATGTGCTCGAGGCCGGGCCGTGGGCAGGCAGTTCCTGGGGTGAGGTGATCGGGTCCGGCTGCCGTGGGTCGGTGGCCGACGCGGTCACCGGAAGGCGCGCGACCACGAGGCGAGGCAGCGGCGCCGGGGCGGCAGCGGCGGCGGGCGCGGGTGGCGCGGCAGCCGTGCGATCGGTGAGACCGGCCGGCGAGGCCGTCGACGGGGTCTCGCCGGCGAGACGAGCGCGGCGGGCGATGGGCCGGCCGGGGGGGTGCACGTGCGCCGACGCGGACGGCGGAGGACCGACGAGCGGCGCGCCGAGCCCGAGGCGCCGGGACTCGCCGAGCGTCCGCCGGGCCCCTGCCTCGTGCACCTCTTCGCTCCCGGCGGCGGGCGCGGGCGGTCCGACGAGGTCGACGGGGGCGGTGCCCCGGAGGGACCCGAATCCGTCAACGTCGGTCGGGACGTCTCGCGAGGCAGGCGCCAGCCCGCCGCCGGTCTGCGTAACGGGCTCGACGGGAGCGACGGGGAGCGCCAGCGCACGGGCCGTGGCCGGCGCCGTGGCGTCGGCGACATGTGTCGCGGCGATCGCCCCGCTCGTCGTGGACGGCTCCACGACCTGCAGGGTCCGGCGAGTGAGGCCGGCAATCTCGCCGCCGGGCTCCGCCGCCGCCGGAAGCGCGACGAGCCCCGCATCCGGCGCGTCGAGCGTGGGCGCATCGGTAGCCGAGCGCCCATCGCCCCTCGTCGGGCCGTGCGCCACGGCGGCCGACGCCGCGTGCCTCGACGGGGGCCGGCTCCGCACGACCACCGCCGGTGCGGGCAGATCCATCCCCGGCGGGGCGCCCGGGTCTCCGGGCGCCCGCGGGATCCGTGCGACGGCGACGCCGCCCACCAGCCCGACAGGGCCGTCCGCGGTGACGTCGTGCGCGAGCGCCCCATGGGTGATCTCGGTCTCGCGCCGGCCCGCGAGGCCGAGCGCGAACTCGGCGCTCGGCGCGGTCATCGGTGTGGTGCCGACGACGCGTTCGATCGGCGGGACGTCGAGCCAGCCCGCAGGGCGCGCTTCGGCGGCCCGTCCGGGACCCCCGGGCTCAGCTGCCCCCGGTGTGAACGATGCACGCTCGTCGGGCGCCGGGTCGTCGCGACCCGCCGCGCCGCGAAGCCAGTTCGTGAAGGGCCAGCGCACGACGAACTCACTCCTCTTCGGTCAGGCGCCGGTTGATCCCCGCGATCTCACCGACGAAGCGGTGCCGGTCGGGGTGCTCGAGATCGAGGATCTCGTCCAGGGACCAGTGCAGGTGGTAGGCGACGTACGCGACCTCCTCGAAGAGGCGGTCGGTCGCGTACGTCAGGACCCCCCCGGCGAGGCGCCCCCGATCTCGACGCTGAACTCGTGCTGGCAGGCCGGGCAGGTGACGGCGGCCTGGGATGTCCCCTCCTGGTTGATTCGCCGGTAGAGATCCTGGAGAAAGGCCAGGTCGGAGGCGAACATTCCCTCGATGACCTGCGGCGTCACCTGCGGGACGCTCCCCAGCCTGGTCACGACCCGGCTGAGAAGGATCACGGTGAGATAGGCATCGTTCTCGCGGACCCGGGGATCCCGCAGCGGGACGATCTCGTCCCGGGCCGTCGCCAGGCGCATGGACCCTTCGCGATGGAGGACGCCCGCGTCGTCCAGGTACCCGCGGGGAAGCACGAACGGGAACTCGGTCCGCAGGCCCGACGCTGGGCCGGGCGCGCGCGCGGCGGGCAGCCCCGCGATCAGGTCGAGCACCACCTCACTTCACCCGCTCGAGCCGCTCACAGACGATCGTCACGCTCTCCACGGCCGGGGTGTTGTCGCCGGCCTTCATCCCGGTCGCCTCGAGCTTGGAGATCCAGGCATCGAAGAAGTTGTAGCGGGCGACCTCGGCGTGGGTGAAGTCGAGCTGCACGATCGAGCCTTCGCGGCGGGCGCCGACGAGGTCGCCGTCGAGGGCGGCCTTGTGCCAGTTCCAGAGGTCCATGCTCGCGTCGGCGGCACGCTTCAGCGTGATCGTCGGCGGCTTGTGGGCTCCGATCATCTGCTTGACGATCGGCTTGCCCATGATGTCGTTGGCCTTGAGCGTGACGACCTCGATCTCGGAGACGATGCCACTGACCTCCTGGAACGTGGCGATCGCCGTCCCCTTGACCTCGATCTTGAAGCGCTGCGCAACGAGTGCGTCCTGCGGCAGCGAGGGAACTCCAGCTGGCATGGATCAACGTCCTCCTGTCAGTCGATGCGTGGCCTGGCCGATCACTCCGTGAGGGACGTGCCGCCCGAGAACTGGGCGAGGCGGAAGATCACGAACTCGGCCGGCTTCACCGGGGCGATCCCGATGTCCACGATCAGCTGGCCGGCGTCGATGGACTCGGCGGTGTTGTTCTCGCCGTCGCACTTCACGTAGAAGGCCTCGGCCGGCGATGCGCCGAAGAGAGCGCCATCGCGCCACGTTCGGACCAGGAACGCACCGATCGTGCGCTTGGCGCGTTCCCAGAGGTCCATGTCGTTGGGCTCGAAGACGACCCACTGCGTCCCCAGCAGGATCGATTCCTCGATGTAGTTGAAGAGCCGGCGCACGTTGAGGTATCTCCAGGCCGGGTCGGACGAGAGCGTCCGGGCGCCCCAGACGCGGATCCCGCGGCCGGGGAAGGTGCGGATGCAGTTGACCCCGATCGGGTTGAGCTGGTCGTGCTCCGCGCGCGTCAGGTTCAGCTCGAGCGAGATGGCGCCGCGCACGATCTCGTTCGCGGGGGCCTTGTGGACGCCGCGCTCCCCGTCGCTGCGGGCCCAGATCCCGGCCATGTGCCCGGACGGCGGCACGAACGCAGCCTGCCCGGCAATCGGGTCGAAGACCTTGATCCACGGCCAGTAGAGGGTGGCGTACTTGGAGTCGTAGCCCGCCTTGTCCTGGCGCCACTCCTTGATCTGCTGGGCGTTGTAGTCGGGCGGGGCATCGAGGATCGCCACCCGGTCGCCCATCATCTCGCAGTGGGCGATGATCGCGAGCTGAACGGCCTTGACCCCCTCGAGGTCGAGCACGCCGCGCTGGTAGAGCGCCACCAGGTCGGGCGCGGCCACCATCGTGATCTCCTCGACCGCCTCGAGGCCGCCGAACCCGGTCCGGTCGGCCGAGTTGCCGACGTACTCGTCGGGTGTCACGCGGCTCGGGGTCGTCGCCGTCCCGCCGGCGAGCATCGCCTTCGTGCCGGTCGCGGGTGCGATGTCACCCTTCGCTGTCTCCTCGAGGCGAACCAGCTTCGAGGTCTTCGTCGCGGTGAGGACGTTGTTGCGGCCCCGTTTCAGGGTGACGTTGTCGTAGACCTCGGTCTCGGTGCCGCGCGTCACGACCAGCTTGAAGACGCCCTCACCCGGCTCGGACGGGTCCCCAACCTCGACCGACACGTCGTTGCCGGCCGCGCCCGCCTCCAGGGCCACGACGCGGAAGGCCGCCTGGCCCTTGTCGGTCGAGCTCGGCAGCTCGAGGCGAGCCGACGGCGCGCCCGCTGCGCCGTCGGCGCCGATGCGGACGATGTACGCGGTGGTCCCGCCGTTGAGGAAGAACCCGTAGACGGCATGGGCGAGATATGAGCCCTCCATGAAGTCGCCGAACGTGGTCACGAACTGGGTCCAGTTCGTGACCATCAGCGGCGTGTTGGCCGGGCCGCGCTGGGCCAGGCCGACGAAGGCCGCAACGGCCGTCCCGACCCCCTCGATCGGGCGCGAGGCGGCCTGGACCTCCTCGACGTAGACGCCGGGCGATAGGTAGTTCGGCATGCGGATCGGCCCTCCCGGGCTGCGGAGGTAGGGACGGATCGAGCGTGGCACCGAGCGACCGACATGGACAACGGGCGACCGGACAGGCGAATGGGCCGGTCGCGCTGCCCGATCGGGCATGGGCGGCGGCCCGATCGGCTGCCCCGCGGCGGCTTGCCCTGGCCGAGCTCGCTTGCGACGCTGACCCGGCCGGCGGCCGCGCCCGCCGGCGCGTGTGCGTGTCCGGGGACCCGTGTCGCGTGGCGGCCCGGAGCCTGACTCGCCACCCGGACGTTCACCGGGAGTTCCAGACCTCCAGCCAGGGGTGCAGGGCATGATCGAGGAAGTCGACGAGACGCTCCGGAACCTGATCCGGTCCGAGGTTCTCGGCGGCACCCAGGTCGAAGTCTCGTTCGACGCTCCGACCAAGGACTGGGCCGCCCGGCGGAACGCGCCGACGATCAACCTCTATCTCTATGACATCCGCGAGGACATCTCCCGCCGCGACGCTTCGTGGGCTCCGAGCTACTCGTCGGAGGGCTACGTCACCGGTCATCGGCCGGCGCCGCGGTACTTCAAGCTCCAGTACATCGTGACGGCCTGGACCCAGCGACCGGAGGACGAGCACCGGCTCCTGTCTGCCTGTCTCGCCTCGCTGCTCCGCCACGAGACTGTGAGCCCGTCGGAGATGACGGGCGCGCTCGCCGAGCAACCGCTGCCCGCGATCGTCAGCGTCGCCCTGCCGCTGGGGCCAGATCGATCCATCGCCGACGTGTGGTCGGCCCTCGGAGGCGAGCTGAAGCCCTCGCTCGACGTCGTCTTCGACACCCCGTTCGTGGTCGGCCGCAGCGTCGCCGCGGGGGCGCCCGTTCGCGAGCAGCCCCGGCTGTCCGTCGCGCGCACCGGCGGCGACGGCGAGCCCGAGCGGCGCACGAGAACGGCGCCGGTCCGCGACCGCGGGCCGCTCACACCCTCGGTCGTGCCCGTGACCCAGGACGAAACCGTCATGGGCGGCGGCGCGGTGAAGCCCGGGCGCACCTACCGGATCCGCGGCTACTCGCGGTCCTGACCGTCCATGGCGCTGGCAGCTCCGTTCAGCGACGCGTCGGTCCGGCACCTTGCAGGGCGCCTCGAGCTGATCGAGGCGCGCGTCCGCGCGGCGGTGTCGCGGCGACGGGCAACCGACCCGGACCCGGACGACCGGTTCCGGGGCCTCTACGTCTCGGACCTGCAGGTGGACCAGATGCTCGCGGGCACTCCCGAACCGCTCCTGCCCGCCGGTTCAGACGCGGTCGCGGTGGCGCGCCTGCGGACGGTCGAGGAGGACGCCGACGCTGCCGAGGCCGCCGGGGTCGATGTGCGGCTGCGCCGGCTGGTTCGGTCGTTCGACCTGGAGCCCCTCGACGTCGAGCTTCTGCTCGTCGCGCTCGCCCCGGACCTCGACCAGCGCTTCGAACGGCTCTACGGCTACCTGCACGACGACGTTTCGCGGCGTCGAGCCAGCATCGGACTGGCCCTCGAGCTCGTCGGCGCGGGCGCGGCATCCGGGACCGGAAGGGCCCGACTCGGCGTCGCGGGGCCGCTCGTCGCGGGCGGGCTCCTGGTGGTCGAGGACGTCGACCGGCCCTTCCTGACGCGATCCATCCGGGTTCCCGACCGGGTTGCCGGCCACCTCGTGGGTGACGACACGACCGACCCGCTGGTGGCCGCCCTGGAGATGACCCCGTCCGACCGGGACCTGGCGGGCGTCGCCACCCTCGAGGGCGGCCTGCGCGCGGGTGCACGGCTCGTCTACGTGCGGGAGCGGATCGGCACCGCGCCCGTGACGCTGGCCGCCCGTGCGCTGGCGCGCCTGGGACGACCGCCCGTCGTCGTCGACCTGGGCCGGCTCGAGCCCCAGCAGGATATCGGCAGCGTCGCGACCGCCGTCATCCGCGAAGCGCGACTTCGCGGAGGCGGCCTCGTGGCAGGCCCGATCGACGTGCTTGCCGAGCGCGGAGCGGCCGCGGTCCGGGCGTTCGCCGAGGGAGCCTGTGTGGCGGTCCTGCACGGGACGCGCGGCTGGGACCCGGCCTGGTCTCGGACGGTTGCGTTCCTTGTCGAATCGGAGCGCCCGACCACCGCCGAGCGCCACGAGACCTGGCTGGATGCCCTCGGCGGGCAGGCCTCCGACGAGATGGCCGAAGCCGTGGGCGCGCTCCCCTACCGGCTCGCACCCGAGCAGATCGAGCGGGCCGCCCAGGCCGGCCGGCTGACTGCCGCGGCATCGGGCCGGGAGCTCTCGGTGAGCGACATCTCGACCGGCGCGCGCTCGCAGAACGCAGCGGGCCTGGATCGCCTCTCCCGGAGGATCGAGCCGCGCGTCGGGTGGTCGGACCTGATCCTCCCGGCCCCGGTCGCCCAGCAGCTCGGCGAGCTGACGGCGCGGGCGCGGCACCGTGATCGCGTCCTCGACGAGTGGGGCCTGGGCCGGACCACCCTCAAGGGGCGCGGCGTCACCGCCCTCTTCGCAGGCGACTCCGGCACCGGCAAGACCATGTCGGCGGAGGTGATCGCCGGCTCGCTGGGCCTTGACCTCTACGTGATCGACCTCTCGACCATCGTCGACAAGTACATCGGCGAGACCGAAAAGAACCTGGACCGGGTGTTCGACGAGGCCGACCGGGTCAACGGGGTCCTGCTCTTCGACGAGGCCGACGCGATCTTCGGAAAGCGCTCCGAGGTGAAGGACGCCCGGGACCGCTATGCGAACGTGGAGGTCGCATATCTGCTCCAGCGGATGGAAGTCTTCGAGGGAATGGCGATCCTCACCACGAACCTGCGGGCGAACGTGGACGAGGCGTTCCTGCGGCGGCTGGACGCCATCGTCGATTTCCCGGTCCCGGACGTCCAGGATCGCCGTCGGCTCTGGGAGCGCAGCATGTCCGGTGGAGTGCCGAAGGCGGACGACATCGACCTCGACTTCCTCGCTCGCCGGCTCACGCTGTCGGGCGGGAACATTCGGAACGTGGCCGTCGGGGCCGCGTTCCGGGCAGCCCAGGGCGAGCGCCCCCTGGAGATGGCGGACCTGGTCCGCGAGACGGCGCGCGAGTACCGGAAGCTGGGCCGCCTGTGTGTCGAAGCGGAGTTCGGGTCCTGGTTCCACGTGATCGCGAGCGCTTGAGGTGGGCACCTGCCGGCGATCCGCCCGGCAGTGGGAGGATGGAGGAAGGCGACGATGACTGGTGACTCCACCGCCGACCTGGAGGACGCGACCATGCACCGCCACGCGCAGGATCGGGATGACGCTTCGCGCCGGCCCCGCCCTCGGTCCGACCACGAGGACACGGCAACGACGCTCGCGGCCCGCGCGGCGAGCGCCGGCAGGATGGACGCCCTCACTCCGGCCGCGGTCCTGCGCCTGCAGCGCGACGCCGGCAACGCCGGCGTCGCCCAGCTTCTCGACGGCGACGCCGACCAGGAGTCACCGGTGAAGGAGGTCGTCGGCCGGGGCGGCGGCGCGCCGCTCGAGGCGGCAGTGCGCGGGCGGATGGAGTCGAGCTTCGGTACCGACTTCTCCGACGTGCGCATCCACGCGGGCGGGGACGCGGCGGCGTCGGCCCGCGCGGTCAATGCGCACGCCTACACGGTCGGCAACGAGATCGTCCTGGGGGACGCGGACGCACAGGGACCCGCCGGAAACGACCGGACGCTGGCACACGAGCTGGCGCACGTGGTGCAGCAGCGGTCCGGACCCGTCGAGGGCACCCCGGCGCCGGGCGGCATCTCGATCAGCGATCCGGGCGACCGGTTCGAGCGCGCCGCCGAGGTGACGGCCGACCGGGTCCTGGCCACCGGCTCGGCAGGCGAAGGCGGCGGGCAGCCCGTGCCGGCGGTCCAGCGCGGGGTTGCGCTGGAAGACAGCGACGTCCAGGCGCTGGCCATCCAGCGGTCGGCAGGCGATCGCCCCGGGGGATCCGCTTCCCTCGTGACGGCGCACGGCGCGGGGTCGCCGGCGGACCGGGCCGGCTGGTCGGATGACGAGGAGGAAGAGCAGGCGTCCGATTCGGCCGGGAGCGGCGGTGGCGCGGTCGAGGAGCAGGCGGAATCCGCCGCCGGCTGGGTGGCGAACCAGGCAGGGTCAGCCTGGGACGTGGCGAGCGACTCCGTCGGTGCCGCCGTGGATGTCGTCGGCGCCGCCGTCGGCGACGCGATCGACTGGGGCACCGGCCAGGTCGAGCCGCTCGCATCCGAGGTCGGCGACGTCGCGGGAACAGGGATCGACCCCGGCGCCGCGATCGCCGACATCGCGGGCGGCGAGCAACCCGAGCAGCTCGACACCGGGACACCCGGCCCGAGCTTCACGAAGGTCGGACCACCGGCGAGCTCCACCTACTCCGTCTCGGGCGACCTGGACGCCGTCGCCGCCACCATCAACGCCCGTACCGAGGCGGGCAGTGTGTCGACGGCGATCGCCAGCCAGGATTTCGACATCCGTGACCAGGGCGGCCCGGGAGAGAAGGTCGTGGCGGCCCGGATCCAGGTGTCGCAGGCGGTCGAGCTGCCGGTCTGGACCGACAGGTCCCAGGCGCCGGCCAAGATGCAGGCCGAGTGGGACCGCTTCTCCGCAGCGCTTGCGGCGCACGAGGCGGGCCACGTGCAGAAGGATGTCGGCGGATTCGCGGGCGCCCACACGAAGGCGATTGGCAAGAACAACGCGGATGCGAATGCGGCCATTGCCGCGGTCGAGACGGCGACCACGAAGGTCAACGCCGATTACGACACGGCGACCGACCACGGTCGCAACGCGGGCACCAGGCTCCAGACGAATCTCGGACAGGTGATCAAGGTCCCGTAGCCGCGCGACCCGGGTCGGGCGAGCCGGCGGCCGGATGCCCGCCCGGCCGCGCGAGGGCCGATCGTCAGATCAGCCCCTGGCGGATCGCGTAGGCAACCGCGTGGGTTCGGTTGCGAAGGTCCAGCCGCGAGGTCACGTCGTGGATGACGTTCTTCACGGTGCGCTCCGAGAAGAAGAGGCGGCGGCCCACCTCGGCCGTGTCATGCCCTTCGGCAAGGAGCCGGAGCACCGAGATCTCGCGCTCCGTCAGCCCGGCGAACGTCAGGCCACGGGGGTGCAGCACCTGGCGCTGGAGCCGGCCGACCTGCGAGAGGAGCCTGCCGAGCAGATCCGGGGGGAGGGTCCCCTCGCCGATGTCGGCGGCCCGGATCGAGGCGACCAGCTGGCCGCCCGTCACCTGGCTTCGTCGGACGACACCGCTCACCCCGGCCTCGACGGCCGCGAGGAGACCGACATCGTCGACCCTGGAGACCAGGAGGACCAGCCGCTCCTGGCCGGCAGCCCGGATGCTGCGGAGCTCGTGGGTCGTCTCGTCGTCGACCTCGTCGGCCACGACCACCGTGACCCTGGCCGACGCCGCGGCCGAGTCCGGTACGATGGCGATGCCCGCCTGTCCCCGTAGGTGCGCGGCGAGGCCCGCGCGGGAGAGCGGATCGGCGCCCGCGATCGCGACGGCGATGCGTTCGGCCCGCACTGCTGGAGCGGCGGGACGGATCGAGATCGGCGCTGCGGTCAGCATCGAGATGCCCCCTTCCCCTGGTTCGGCCGCCGGACCTGCCCCGCGACGCTCGCCACATCACGGCCTCCGGCATCGTGCACCCACGGCGCTTCCGGGCACTTAACGCCGGCATAACGGTCGCCTGATCGGGAAGCCAAACCTGCCCCCTCGTCGCCATCCGAAGGTCCCGCGAAGCGCTGGCGCAGGCGGGGTTCGACCCCTACACTCCGCGGGCATGGGAGCTCTCGTCACCCTCGCCTCGAAGGCGCTCGAGGTCGTGCCCGGCTCGGTCGCGTCGTGCACGGTGGTCGTCAAGAACACCGGCACGGTCGTCGACCAGTTCACGATCGACGTCCTGGGCGACCCCGGCGCCTTCGCGTCGGCTGATCCGCCGGCGCTCTCGCTCTTCCCGGGAGCCGAGGGAACCACGGTCGTGTCGTTCACGCCGCCGCGCGCGTCGACGACCCCGGCCGGAAGCCTCCCCTTCGGGATCCGCGCCCGTTCCCGGGAGGACCCAGCCGGCTCTGCCGTCGAGGAGGGCGTGCTCGCGGTCGCGACCTTCAGCGACACGTTCGCGGAGCTCGTTCCCCGCTCGTCCCACGGGAGCCGCGGGGCGACGCACGAGCTGGCGGTCGACAACCGCGGCAATGCGCACCTCAACGCGACCATCACGGCATCGGACGCGGACCAGCTCCTCGGTTTCGACGTGCAGCCACCCGGAATGGTCGTGGAGCCGGGCGCTGCCGGCTTCGCGAAGGTCCGTGTCCGGCCTGTGACGCGGTTCTGGCGAGGGCAGCCCAAGACGCGCCCGTTCAAGGTCGCCATCGCGGGTGACGCGACACGCCCGATCGTCGTCGACGGCACGCTGGTCCAGGAAGCAATCCTGCCCCGCTGGCTCGTGCCCGCGCTCCTCGCCCTGCTTGGCCTGCTCGTCCTGGCCGCGCTGATGTGGGCCCTGCTCCTGCAGCCCGCGATCAACAGCGCCGCAACACAGGCGCTCGCCGAGGCGGGGTTCACGCCGCGTCCGAGCGTCGCCTCCGGCGGCGGAGGCTCGAGCCCGGCCCCCGGCGCCGCGTCGCCCTCGCCCGCAGCGTCGGCCGGCGCCGGCGCATCACCGAGCCCGGCCGCCTCGTCAGGCCCGCCGACCCCGACCCCCGCGCCGGTCGGCAACGGGGTTCCCCAGGACGGCCGCCTGGCATCGGACGGGTCCAACCCCGCCACCGCGACGTTCGGCTCCACGTTCTACCTGACGGATCTCGTCTTCGCGAACCCGAACGGCCGCGCCGGGACGCTCCAGCTCCTGCGCGACGGGTTCGTGCTGATCACGCTCCGCCTGGAGAACTTCCGGGACCTCGACTTCCACTACGTGACGCCGATCGTGGTGCAGAAGGGCCAGAAGCTCACCTTCACGGCGACCTGCACGTCGTCCGGAGCCTGCGATCCGTCCGTCTACTTCGACGGGTTCGTCCGACCCTGAGCCGGCCGGAGATCCGGATCGACCGATGCGATCGCGCCGAAACCTGACGCCGCGCCGACGCGCGAGCCTGGTCGCGGCGGCGTGGCTCACCGTCGCGCTCGGCGTGACACCAGCGATCGCGGCCGTCACGAGCCGGTCGGGCAGCGGCCCATCCGGCGGCGGTCCTGCCGCGCCGCTCGCGATCTCGCTCGAGCCGGGAACCACCGCGCGCGTCTCGTCAAGCATCGATGGCTCGCAGCTCGTGCGAACCACTGCCGACGAGGTGGCCGTCAGCCCCGACGGCCGGTGGGCCACCTATCGGATCGGGTTTGCCGGCACGACGGCCGCCGTTTCCGACGGGGTCATGCTCGCCGATCGCGCGGCCGGGACGACAACCCGGATCTTCCCCGCCCAGCAGGCGCCGGCGATCGGGGCCGTCGGCGGGCCGATCACGTCCGGCACGGTCGAGGAGCCGAGCGTGTCCGCGGACGGCTCGCTCGTCGCGTTCGACCTGACGAACGCCAACCAGCAGTCCACGATCGTGCTCTGGACGCGGGGCGCGGGGCTGAGGCAGCCGCTCAGCGGGAGGCTCACTGGGAACGTGCCCGGCCTCTCCAGCCTCCCGTACTCAGCACTGCGCCACCCGCGACTTTCCGCGGACGGGAGCGTCCTCGCGTTCCAGTCGGACGGCGACCTGAACGCGGATTCGCCACTGCCCGCCGGCTTCTACGTCCTGGTCCTGGCGACGGGATACGTGGAGGCCGTGAGCGCGCCGTCCGGGTCGACCGCGCCCGGTCCGGTCGGGCGCCAGTATGGGTCGCTCGCGATCTCGGCCGATGGCTCCGTCGTTGCGTTCGCCTCGAGCCAGAACCTTCTGCCGGCGCCCCCCGCCGCCCTGACCTTCGTCCGGGGCGCTCTCCCCGCCATGCAGATCTGGCTGCGCGATCGGTCGTCGCTGACCACGACGCTCGTGTCGGCGGCCAACGGTCTCCCGGCGCCCGCATCGAGCGACCATCCGGCGCTCTCCTCGGACGGCACCGTCGTCGCGTTCCAGTCTGACGCCTCGAACCTCGTTCCCAACGACGGCAACGGGGTCACGGACGTCTTCGCCTGGACCGCAGGGTCGGGCGTCCGGCGCATCTCTGCTGCTCCCGACGGAACCGAGGCCAACGGTCCCAGCTCGTGGCCCGCAGTCTCCGCCGATGGGCTCTCGTTCGCCTTCGCCTCGGCTGCCTCCAACCTCGTGCCCGGGGACACGAACGGCGTCACCGACCTCTTCGTCGCGGGGCCGGAGTCCGACCGGCTGGCCCGCGTGAGCGTGGGCCTGGGACCGACGGAAGCGGACGGGACCAGCCTGCGGCCATCCTTCGCGCAGGACGCCCAGCTCGTCTTCTTCGAGTCGAACGCGACGAACCTGGTCGCGGGAGACACGAATGGCAACTCGGACGTCTTCGTGCGCCAGCGGCGCCCGCCGCAGCCGACGCCGACGCCGACTCCAACACCAACACCGGTCCTGAAGCCGGCCATCATCGTGTCGCCCAACCCGGTGGACTTCGGGAGCGTCCCGCTGGGCGCGCTTGGCGTCACGGGCAGCGCGGCGATCCTGAGCGTCGGGACCGGCCCGGCGCAGGTCGGTGCGGTCTCGATCGGCGGCCCGAACGCCGGCGACTTCCTGCTCAGCGCCAACCCGTGCACCGGGACGACGCTGGAGCCCGGCGCCTCGTGCGTTCTCGGCCTGCTGTTCATCGGGACGGCGACCGGGGTGCGGACGGCGCAGCTCTCCGTCGCGTCCGACGCGGGCCCACCCGAGACGGTCCAGCTCCTCGCAGCCGTCGGCGTCGGGCTGCTGATTCTGAACCCACCCATCGGCCCGGCCGGCTTCGTCACGATCGCGCACGGTGTCGGCTTCCCGCCAGATGCGCCGGTCGCCCTGAGCTGGTCGGTCGGCATCACGGCCACCGCCCTCGCCCCGGTCTTCACGGATTCCACGGGCGCCTTCGCGGCCCAGGTCCTCGTGCTTCCGGGGGACGCCCCCGGCCCGAGGACGCTGCGTGCGATCGTCACCCTGCCCGGCGTCGCGCCGACGCCAGCAACGGCTCCATTTCTGGTCATTCCCGGTACCGGCGAGCCGCCGGTGAGCGGCCACATCCAGGTCTTCCGCGACTCTCTCGGCCGGCCGATCATCCTGCGCCGGTGATCGCCGCCCTGCGCGGCTCGCCGCAACGCCCGGGGTGGGCTACGCTGCGCGACAACAGGCAGCCAGGGAGGCGAACGCGAGCGGAATGACCTGCCCGAAATGCGGCACGCTGAACGCCGAGGGAGACGCGTTCTGTGGCGGCTGCGGCGCGTTCCTGGAGTACGCGGTCGAGGCGGCCGCGACCGGCGCCGGGGCAGTCGCCGCACCCGAGGGCGTTGGCGCGCCGGCCTCCGGTGCGACCGTCGCGGCCGCGACGGTCGCCGGGGCAGAGTTGCGGAGCACAGGGGCGCCGCCACCGGCGCCATCGTCGCCCGCGACCGGTCCGAGCTGCCCTGTCTGTGGACGCCCAAACCCGGCCTTCCGCACGTTCTGCATCTCGTGCGGCGAGCGCCTCGCACCAGCCGCACACCCGCCCGTCATGCCGGCGTCTGCCCGGGGTTCGGGCCAGGCACTCGCGCCAGCGCCCGATCCGGCGCGACCGGCCGCTGCGGCATCACCCGCCACCCCCGCGCCGACTCCGGCTCCGACGAGGCCGTCCTGGGAGTTCCCCTCCGCGCCGCCACCGCCGGCCGCGACCCCGTCCTCGCGACAGGTCGCGTCGGCGCCTGTGGTCAACCCGCGGCGCGCCCGCAATCCGTTCCCGATCGTCGTGGGGGCGGGCGTCCTGGGCCTCGTGCTCCTCGGCGGGGGCGCGGCGGTCCTGGTGGGCGGCGTGGGCGGCCGGGCCACGCCCGTTCCCGCGACGCCGGACGCATCCACGGCGGGCGTAACCCTTCCGGACGCGACCCTCGCGGGACCGTCGGCAGCGGGCGCCTCCCCCGCAGCGTCTGTGGCGCCTGCAACGCTTCCGCCGGGTCCGGCCGTCGGGCTGAGCCTGGCCGGCGCGACCGCTTCCTCGTTCCTGGCCGCGCACCCGGCATCGGCCGTCATCGACGGTGACCCGATCACCGCGTGGGTCACGGCAGCCGCGAGTCCGGCCGATCAGTGGCTGCAGGTTACGTTCGCCCCGGCGGCGATCACCGAGATCCAGCTCTGGAACGGCTGGCAGCGGACCCAGGACGTGTATTCCGGGAACGACCGTCCCCACAACGTCGCCCTCCGGTTCGACGACGGAACGCCGATCCCGCTCGCGCTTGTCGACGTCTACGGATCCCAGCGCGTGGACATTCCTTCGCAGCTCGGGATCGTGGGCGCGACGCGCCTGCGGATCACGATCCTCGACTGGTACCCGGCGAAGAAGACGGCGGCAGCGGGAACGCCGACCACCCGGGCGGCAATCAGCGAGATCCGCCTTTATGGCATCCCGGTGACCCCATGAGCCGGCGCGAGTTCCACGTGTCCGCGGCCGCCCGGGCCCGCTACCACCTCGACGAGGCACTGTTCGAGCTCTCCGGCAACCTGGTCCTGGCGAACCTCCGCGCCGTCCGCGGCCTGGCCGCCGACATGACCGCCCGCCGGCGTGCCGATGGCGTGGCGAGCGCCCCGGTGAGCCCGGGCGAGCTCAACGCCCTCGGCCTGGTCGACGAGATCCTGCACGCCGTCGTGGGGATCTACCGCGAGCAGGAGGACCCGGAGGCGATCGACGATGCGCTCGACCACCTCGACGAGCTCGTCGGCGCGGACGCGGTCGACGCGACGCTGGCCCGGTTCACGGCAGGCTTCCCGCCGCTCGCCGTCCACCGCGGGGAGCTCACCGTGGCCGAGTACCTCGCCGGCGAGACCGACGGGACGCCCAACCGGGAGATCGCCCTCGAGGAGCTCGCCAACTGCTGGCTGGCGAACGCGAACCCGGCCGCCGACACGTTCCGGGAGCTGTTCGACGACGCCGACCTGGCAGCCGCCACGCGTTACCGGGCCGTGATCGAGGAGCTCGGCCGCTTCTTCGCCGGCCGCACGCCGTTCGGGCCGGACAGCCAGGACCTGGTGACGATGCTGCGCGCACCGGCGCTCGCGGAGCCCGCCAGCCTGGGCGGCCAGCTGCGCTGGATCCGGACGCACTGGGGTGCGTTCCTGGCCGCGGCGCTCGGCGACCGCTTCGCGGCCCTGCTCGACCGGCTCGTCACCGGCATCGACATCGCGGCGGAGGACGAGCGCGCCCTCTGGCTTCGCTTCCATGGCGGTCCCGGCGTGGGCGGAGCCGTGGAACCGCCCGACTTCGGAGGGCTCGACATGGAGGCGGAGCGGTTCTCCGAGGACAAGGCCTGGATGCCCCGCGTGGTCATCATGGCGAAGAGCACGTACGTCTGGCTGGATCAGCTCTCGAAGTCGTACGGCCGCCCGATCCGCCACCTCGACGAGATCCCGGACGAGGAGCTGGACAGGCTGGCCCGGTGGGGCTTCGGCGGCCTCTGGCTGATCGGGCTCTGGGAGCGCAGCGCCGCATCCGAGCGGATCAAGCGGCTCCGCGGGAACCCGGATGCGGTCGCCTCCGCCTACTCCCTGCGCGACTACGTGATCGCCGACGACCTGGGCGGCGAGGGCGCCTACGCGAACCTCCGCGACCGCGCGTGGGCACGCGGGATCCGCCTCGCCTCCGACATGGTTCCCAACCACATGGGCATCGATTCGCGCTGGGTCATGGAGCACCCGGAGTGGTTCCTCTCGCGACCCGACGCGCCATATCCCGCCTACAGCTTCACCGGCCCCGACCTGTCGGGCGACTCGCGCGTCGGGATCCACCTCGAGGACCACTACTGGGACGCGTCGGATGCGGCCGTCGTCTTCAAGCGCGAGGACCGATGGTCGGGCGAGGTCCGCTACGTCTATCACGGCAACGACGGGACCAGCATGCCGTGGAACGACACGGCCCAGCTCGACTACCTGCGCCCGGATGTTCGCGAGGCGGTGATTCAGACGATCCTCGCCGTCGCACGACGCTTCCCGATCATCCGTTTCGACGCGGCAATGACGCTGGCCAAGAAGCACATCGAGCGGCTCTGGTATCCCGAGCCCGGCCAGGGCGGAGCGATCCCCTCGCGGGCCGAGTCGTCGATGCACAGGGCGGCGTTCGATGCCGCGATCCCCGTCGAGTTCTGGCGCGAGGTCGTGGACCGGGTCGCCGCCGAGGTCCCCGACACGCTCCTGCTCGCCGAGGCGTTCTGGCTCATGGAGGGCTACTTCGTGCGGACGCTGGGGATGCACCGCGTCTACAACAGCGCCTTCATGAACATGCTGCGGGACGAGAAGAACGCGGACTACCGCCTCGTCGTCAGGAACACCCTGGAGTTCGACCCGGAGATTCTCAAGCGCTACGTCAACTTCATGAACAACCCGGACGAGAAGACCGCGGTCGAGCAGTTCGGGACCGGCGACAAGTACTTCGGGATCGCCACCCTGATGTCCACGATGCCCGGCCTGCCGATGTTCGGGCACGGCCAGGTGGAGGGCTTCGCCGAGAAGTACGGGATGGAGTTCCGGCGCGCCTACTGGGACGAGCGTCCGAACGAGGCCCTCGTCGGACGCCACGAGTGGCAGATCTTCCCACTGCTCCACCGCCGCCGGCTCTTCGCCGAGGTGCGCGACTTCCGGTTCTACGACGTCGTCGACGACGGTGGCCACGTCAACGAGGATGTGTTCGCCTACTCGAACCGGAGCGGCGACGATCGGGCGCTCGTCGTCTACCACAACCGGTTCGGCTCGATGCACGGCCGGATCCGCCAGAGCGTCGCGTTCGCGGTCAAGGCTCCGGATGGCGAGAAGCACCTGGTCCGATCGACCCTCGCCGAGGGTCTCGGCCTCACCGACGCACCCGGCGCGGTGGTGATCTATCGCGACGTCCTGGCCGGCGTCGAGCACGTCCGGGAGATCTCCGACCTGCGCGCGCATGGGTTCCGGGTCGCGCTCGACGCCTACGCCACCCACGTCTACATGGGCTGGCGCGAGGTGTCCGGCGAGGCCGCGGCCGAGTATCGGGCGCTCGCGGCCGAGCTCGCCGGGGCCGGTGTCCCCAGCGTCGAGGCGGCGCTCGCCGAGCGGCGCCTGCGCCCGCTCCACGACGCGGTCGCGATCGTGATGAACGAGGGTCAGCTGCGCGACCTCGTCGACGCAGTCGGCGCCACCCTCGCCGGGCGCGTCCGGATCGCGGCCGGGGCTGCCGCGGAGAGCCCGCCGGCGATCCCGCCGGCCGGGCTCCCGGCGGCGGAACTGTCGCCGGATGAGCGCCCGGCGGCCGGCATCGAACCGCTCGCCATCCTCCCCGACCTCCACGCCATCGCCGCGAGGGCGGCCGCGCGCTGCACGGACGCACTCAGCGGCGCCCGCGCCGCCGCCGGCGCCCCACTCGACGATGCCTCGATCCAGGCCCTCGCGTCGCTCTTCGAGCGCCGGCTGCGGAGCGCGCTGGTCCTGGCGACGGACCCGGCGCTCGGCGGCGGGCCGGTGGGCGCGGCGGGTGGGGTGGAGGCGGCCGCCCTTTCCCGGGCGCGCGCCACCGTCGCCGCAGTGCTGCCGCCGGACACGGCGTCCTGGGGCGCCCTGCTCGGCTGGCTGGTCGCGGACGCCATGGCAGGCATCCTCGAACCCGACCCCGCCGCACGTCGCGGGCGCGGGTGGTTCGATCGGTCGGGCATCGGCCGGGTCATGGCCGACGCGTACCGCTGGCGCGGACTCGATGAGGGCGCGGCTTGGTGGACCGTGGAGGCCGTCCGGCACCTGTGCGCCCAGCCCGGTGACGCGGCGCTCGCCGCGCCCGCGGCGGAGCGGGCGGGCCGGCTGGTCCGGGCCTGGTTTGCCGATGACGACCTCAGCCACTGGCTCGGGGTCAACCGGCACGAGGGGATCGCCTACGTGAACCGCGAGTCGTTCGAGCGCGCGCTGCGCTGGATCGTGGTCGTGGCGGCGGTGGATGGCGCTGCGGAGGGGGCCGTACCCGGCGACGCGGTTGCGGCGCGGGTGATCGCTGCCGACGAGCTGGCCGCACGTCTCGCGCGGGAGGCAGCCGGCGTTGGCTACCAGGTGGGTCGGCTCGTGGAGCAGGTCACCGGCTGAGGCAGAGATCCCCGGCGACGACGGGCGCCGCGGGCGGGTTCACGCCCCCTGCCGCTGATTCTCGCGCGGCCCGCGTTGCGCGAGCCGGTGCTAGCGCTCGCGACGACCGCGCGCGGGCTCCCGCTCCTTGATCTTGGGCTCGTGGCCGGGGCGAGGCGGGCGCGGCAGGGTGCCAGGCGCCATGTCGGGCCGGCGAGGCTCGGGGCCCCGGGCGCGGGCTGCCTCGACGCTCGTCGCGAAGGCCTTGGCAACGGCCGGCGGCAGGCTTCCGATCCACGCCGCCTCGATCTGCTTGACCCGCTCGGTTTCCTCGGCGCGCCGCTCGCGCTCCCGCTTGGAGTGCTTCGTCATCCGTTCCTCTCCTGAGCCGCCGCCGGTGCCGTGGCCTGACCGGGCTGAGAGTGTACCTCCCATGCACCGATCGGGCCGATCCGCTGTGATCGGCGCGCTCGGGCGCGCGCCAACCCGTCACCCGGGGACGCTCCGCAGCGCGCCGAACCGGGCGTATCCTGCTGCGCATGTCCGGCGCGCCTGGCACTCCCGTCACGTTCGCCGCGTACGGCGCGCGTTCGATGACGGCGCCGCTGCGCGAGGTCCTCGTTCAGCGCCCGCGGGCCGCCTTTGGCCGGGCGTTCGACGAGCCGGCCCACGGGTTCCTGCACCCGGTCGACCTCGCTTCCGCACAGCGCGAGCACGACGCATTCACCGGCCTGCTTCGTCGGCTCGGCGTGACCGTTCACGACCTCACGTCTGATGCGCCGCACCCGGATCTCACCTACCCGTTCGACCCGCTCCTCGTCACTGAGCGCGGGACGATCGCCCTGCGGTCCGGCAAGCCGACCCGGCGCGGGGAGGAGGCCGAGCTGGAGCGCTGGCTGAGCGCACGCGGCATCCCAGCGCTGGGCCGGATCCGCGCCCCGGGGACGGTCGACGGGGGTGACACGTTCTGGCTCCGCCCGGATCTCTTCTGCATCGGGCGCACGCTTCGCACGAACGACGACGGCGCGCGGCAGCTTGCCGATCTCGTCGGCGACGGCGTCCGCGTCTTCGACCTCCCCTTCTGGCGGGGTCCCGCGGAGCTGCTCCACCTCCTGTCCGTCGTCTCGCCCGTGGCGGACGACCTGGCGGTCGCCTACCTGCCGCTCCTGCCCGTTGGCCTGTGGACGCTGCTCCGCGACCTGGGCGTCCGGCTGATCGCGGTCCCGGACGAGGAGATCTCCAGCCTCGGCTGCAACGTCCTGGCGGTCCGACCCGGCGTGTGCGTGGTGGCGGACGGCAATCCCACGACGCGGCGCGGGCTGGAGGCCGCCGGCTGCGAGGTCCACGCCTTCCCCGCGCGGGAGATCGGCATCAACGGCTCGGGCGGCCCGACGTGCCTGGCGCGCCCGATCCTGCGGCAGGCGTGAGCGACCCCGGGCAGCGCGAGGGGCGCGGCCCGTTCGAGACCCTCCCCGGCCCGCGGGAGCGCTCCACCGTTGCTGCCGTCGATCCGGGGGCCATCGCGGACGACCTCGTCGCGATGTGCGTCATCCCGTCGCTGACGGGCGACGAGAGCTCCGCCCGGGACGACCTCGCCGGCCGGCTCGATGCGGCGGGACTCGACGTCCGGTCGTGGGACGCCGACCCGGCGGTCCTCGCCGCCGATCCGGGCTTCCCGGGCATGGAGGTGGCACGCAGCACATTGCCGCTCGTGGCGGGCCTGCTGCGGGGCGCACGGCCGGGGCGGCGGCTCATCCTGCTCGCCCACACCGACGTCGTGCCCGCCGGAGACCTCGCGACGTGGACCACGCCGCCGTTCGCGCCGGACATCCGTGACGGTCGCGTCCATGCGCGCGGCGCCTGCGACATGAAGGGCGGCCTCGTCGCCGCGCTCGCCGCGATCCGCGCCGTCGCTCGATCCCTCGGGCCGGCCGGGCTTGCCGGCGAGGTGGTGCTCGTCGGCGTGCCGTCCGAGGAGGACGGTGGCGCCGGAACGTTCGCCGCGATCCGTGCCGGTTATGTCGGCGACGCGGCCGTGATCCCCGAGCCGACGCGCCTGGAGGTGGTGACGGTCTCCGCCGGCGCGATCACGTTCCGCCTCTCCGTCCCGGGACGCGCCGCGCACGCGTCGACGCGCCGCGAAGGCGTCTCGGCACTCGACAATCTCGAGCTGCTGCACGCGGCCCTGCGCGCCGACGAGGTCTCCAGGAACCTGACCGAGAAGCGGCCCGAGATGCGGGCGCTCGGGCTCCCCTACCCGACCAGCATCGGCACCGTCCGCGGCGGCGACTGGCCGTCGAGCCTGCCAGACCGGATCGTCGCGGAAGGCCGCTACGGCGTCCGGGCCGGCCAGTCGGCCGACGCTGCCGCGCTGGAGCTGCGGGCGGTGATCGCGCGCGCGTGCGACGCCGACCCGTGGCTCCGCGACCATCCGGCCGCCCTCGAGGTCTGGGGCGGTCGGTTCTCCTCGTGCGAGGTTGCCGCCGACCACCCCCTCCCGGTTGGGCTCGCGGATGCGGCCCGGGCCGTCCTGGGGCGCCGCCCGGCGCTCGTGGGCGTCCCGTACGGATCGGACATGCGCCTGATGATCAACGAGGGCGGCACCCCCTGCGTCCTGTTCGGTCCCGGCGACGTTCGGGTCGCGCATGCCGCCGACGAGCACGTCGCGCTGGACGACGTGACGGCCTGCGCCCGGACGCTCGCCGCCTGGATCGCCCGGGAGCTCGCTCCGGCCTGAGCACGGACGGCTCGGGGGCGGCCGGCGCTACTTCCTGCCGGCGCGCTTCTTTCCGTGCTTCTTCTTGCCGCCGTCCTTCGGCGCGGTGGGCTGCGGCGTCCGCGCCTCGGCCCCCTGGACGGGGGCGCCGACGGCCGGCTCCGGCTTCGCCGCACCGGTGGCCGGGCCGCCCAGCCGCGCATCGGCCGCGACCGCCTCCACCCAGCGCAGCAGCTGCTCGATGCCGTCTGCCTCCAGCCGGTAGATGCGGCGCGTTCCTTCGCGGTGCTCGCTGACCAGTCCCGCGGTGCGAAGCACGCTGAGGTGCTGGGAGACGGCGGGGCGGCTGACCGGCATGCCCTCTGCGAGCCGACCGACCGGCGAGGGCCCCCGCCGGAGCCGCTCGACGATCGCCCGCCGGGTCGGGTCACCGAGGACGTCAAGTGCGCGCGGGTCTGCTTTCATGAACGGTAAGTATCATCTGACAGAGCAGGACGTCAATCCCCCGCCCGGCCGGCCCTGCGCTCGGGCCGTGTGCCGCCGCGCAAAGGGCCGGTCCTCCCACCGCGGCACCCCGGGCCTCACCTATGCTACCCGGATGGCGCCGGACTTCGTCCATGCCGGGCATCGCGCGCCGCTCGTCCGCGGGCGGACGCTCTTCGACGCTGCCGACGAGCTGGAGCTCGTGGTTCCTGCGTCGTGCCGGCGCTCCGGACGGTGCCACGAATGCATCGTCGAAGTCGCCTCGGGCGGTGAGGCGCTGTCGGCTCCGGGGCCCGTGGAATCCTTCCTCCGCGACGGCTACCGGCTCGCCTGCCGTGCCGTCGTCGAGCGAGACGACGTCGACATCGAGTTCTCCGTGCTGCGGCGCCAGCTGCGAATCTTCATGCCGCCCGAGGGACCTCCGCTCGAGCTCGACCCCGGGGCGAGCGTGATCGACGGACGCGTGCGCCTCCTCTCCGATGGCGGGGCAGCGTCGGACGACCTTGGTGAGCCGGTCGGCCGGCTGCTGGGCCTGGCGCTGGACGTGGGCACGACGACGGTCGTGCTCGAGCTCGTCGACCTGGGCTCGGGCGAGGCCCTTGCAGCGGCCGCCTTCGAGAACCCGCAGCGCTTCGGCGGCAGCGACGTGATGGCGCGGATCACCTACGACGGCGAGCACCCCGGCGAGCTGCGCCGGGCGCTCCGCCGCGCGCTCAACCACGAGCTCGCCCGCCTCTATGCGGGATGGGGCGCGGACCGCCGGCAGGTCGTCGAGGTCGTCATCGTCGGAAACGCAACGATGCGCGACCTCGTCTTCGGGCTCGACGTCGCGCCCATCGGGCGGTCCCCGTATCGATCCACCACGGAGGTCTCCTGGCGAGCCGGCGCGGTCCCGTCAAGCGCGCTGGAGCGGCGCGCCCACGAGCTGGGGATCCTGGTCCATCCGCGCGCCCGGGTCTGGGGCGCGCCGCTGATCGCCTGCCACGTCGGCGCGGACGCGGCGGCCGACCTCGTCGCGATGGACGGCGCGCCGGCAGGGCTCCCGCGCATGCTCGTGGACGTGGGCACGAACACCGAGGTGATCCTGACCGACGGACAGCGAACGCTGGCCTGCTCCTGCCCGGCAGGACCGGCGTTCGAGGGCGGCCTCGTGCGCCACGGGATGCCCGGCGCCGAGGGCGCGATCGACGCCGTGAAGAGCGTCGGCGGCGCGTTCGTGGTCCGGACCATCGGCGACGTCGAGCCGGAGGGGATCTGCGGATCGGGGCTGGTGGACCTGCTCGCCGAGATGCGCCGGACCGGGGCGATGGACCCGCGTGGCGTCCTCGCCGGCGGCGCATCCGCGGTCACGGTCGTGCCTGGTCGCGGCATCACGCTGTCCAGGGCCGACGCGAGCCACCTTGCCCAGGCCAAGGCCGCCAACGCGGTCGGGATGCAGGTGCTGCTGAGGAAGCTGGAGATCGAGGCGACCGACCTCGCGCGCCTCGACCTCGCCGGCGGCTTCGCATCCTCGCTCGACGTCCCGAACGCGATCGCCATCGGCTTCCTGCCGGCGATCCCGGCAGAGCGGGTCGTCCGGCATGGCAACGCCTCGGTGCGCGGGGCGAAGGCGCTCCTGCTCTCGCGGAGCGCCCGGGCCCGCCTGGCGGCGCGGGTCGCGCGGATCGAGCACGTGGAGCTCGAGGCAGAACCGGATTTCTTCGAGCTGTTCGTCGACGGCTGCCGCTTCGCGCCGATCGCGGGCACGAGGGTGCCTGCATGAGCGCCGCGAAGCCCGGCCTCCGCGAGCGCCTCGAGGGAGGCGAGTTCGTGACGGTCGCCGAGCTCGTGCCGTGGCGCGGGCCCGCGGCCGACACGGCCGGCCGGGCCGGCCTCGCGGCCGCGCACGCGCTGGTGGACGATCCGCGGATCGCGGCCATCTCGATCACGGACAACGCCGGAGGACATGCCATGGCACGCCCGGCGGTCCTCGCCGAGGAGCTCCTGGCCCGCGGGCAGGACGTCATCGTCCACGTGGCATGCCGGGACCGCAGCCGGAACGGTCTTCTGTCCCTCGCCTGGGAGCTGGAACAGCGCGGCGTGCGGAACGTCCTCGCCGTCTCGGGCGACCACCCCGTCGAGGGTTTCGCGGGGCTTTCGCGGCCCGTGTTCGACGTCGATTCGGTGGGCCTCCTCGCGCTCTACCGGGACCTCGTCAACCAGGGCAGGGGCGGCGCCGGCCAGCCCGCCCAGCCCGGCTTCTTCCTGGGCTGTGCCGTCTCGCCGTTCAAGCGCTTCGAGGCGGAGGTCATCCCCCAGTACCTCAAGCTCGCGCTCAAGGTTCGCGCGGGAGCGGCCTTCGTGATCCCCCAGCTCGGCTACGACGCGCGGGCGTGGGACGAGCTCCTCCGGGCGATGCGCCGGGCCGGGCTGCAGGTGCCGGTGCTGGCGAACGTCTACGTGCTCTCGCGGACCGTCGCCCGCCTCTTCAACGCGAACGGGATCCCCGGCTGCGTCGTCTCGGACGAGCTGCTCGCGGTCACCGAGAGGGAGGCTGCGGCGCCGGACAAGGGCCGGGCGTTCTTCCTCGACCTGGCTGCACGCCAGGTCGCGATCGCCCGCGGGTTGGGCTTCGGCGGGGTCTACCTGGCCGGCCACCTGCAGGCAGCGGACGTCGCGCGCGTGCTCGATACGGCGGCTGCCTTCGCCCCCGATGCGTGGCGGACGTTCGCCCGCGAGATCGCCTACGCGCCGAAGGGGAGCTTCCGGCTCTTCGCCTCCGACCCGGCGACGGGACTCTCCACGGACGAGCTGGCCCCCGCCTACGCCCGGACCCTCACGCCACGAGCGCGGGGTCGGTCCCGGCGCCGGGCCTCGCCCTGGTACCGGGCGAACCGCTTCGCCCACCGCCTCGTCTTCGCGCCCGGGACGCCGGGCTTCCGAGCCGCGGGTCGCATCTACGGGCAGCTGGAGCGCGCCCACGTGGGCCGGCCACTCCACGTGATCGAGCAGGCGATCAAGGTGCCCCTGTACGACTGCCGCGACTGCGGCGACTGCTCGCTGCCCGACGTCGCCTACCTGTGTCCCGAGTCGCAGTGCCCGAAAGGCGAGCGCAACGGCCCGTGCGGCGGGTCGCACGACGGCCTGTGCGAGGTCGCGCCGAAGCCCTGCGTCTGGGTCCGCGCCTACGAGCGCCTGAAGCCGTACGGCGAGGAGCTCGCGATGCTCGAGCGCCCGCCCGTGATCGTCGACAACCGCCTGCGCCGCACCAGCGCGTGGGCGAACACCTTCCTCGAGCGCGACCACTTCGCGAAGGGAGCGTCATGACCTCGGACCGCAGGGGCCAGTTCATCGTGATCGGCGAGAACATCCACGCCACGCGCGTCGTCCTCCGCGGCGGCCCGCGCGTGGCGACCCTGCCCGACGGCAGATCCGCGCTCCCGTTCACCGACGACGCGGGCGTCGAGCGCCTCCTGCCCGTCCCGGACGCGGCGCTGGACGGCCCGCCCGGCCCGAAGCAGCGGATCAAGCACGTGAAGGCAGCCGTGCTCGCCGGGATGGGCAGCGACGCCGGCGCGGCCGAGCTCGGGCGCGGCTATGTCCGGGCGATGGCACGCCGCCAGGCCGCGGTGGGAGCGCGGTTCCTCGACCTCAACGTCGATGAGGTCACGACCGACGTCGAGGGCCGGATCGAGGCGATGCGCTGGATCGTCGGGGGGGTCGAAGACGCCACCGAGGTGGCCCTCGCGCTCGACTCGTCGTCGGCGGCCGTGCTCCGGGCGGGCCTCGCGGCTGCGTCGCGGCGGGCCGGCACGCCGCTCCTCAACTCGGCCGCGCTCGACCGTCTCGACGTCCTGGACCTCGCCGCCGGTGAAGGCTGCTCGGTGGTGCTGTCGGCGACGGGCATGGGCGCGATGCCGGCGAACGCCCACGAGCGAGTCGCCAACGCGCGCGCGCTCATCGAGGCAGCCACGGCCCGGGGTCTCGGCCTCGGCGCGCTGTACGTGGACGCGCTCGTCCTCCCGGTCGCGGTCGACCCGGCGGTCGGCGGGTATTTCCTGGACGCCGTCGGCGCGCTCAGGGCCGCCTTCGGGGACGAGGTCCACGTCACGGGCGGCCTGTCGAACGTGAGCTACGGCCTTCCGGCCCGGAAGCTCCTCAACGACGTCTTCATCGACCTGGCGGTCGAGGCGGGCGCGGACAGTGGCATCATCGACCCGGTGGCGAACGACCCGCGGCGGATCGCCGCGCTCGATCAGGAGGCGCGGCCCTTCGTGCTCGCCAGGGATCTCCTGACCGGGGCGGACCCATACGGCGGCGCGTTCCTCGCGGCATTCCGCGCCGGTCAGCTCGGCTGACCGACCGCGGCCACGGGCGGCTGGCTCGAGGCCGATCTCTGCACGACGGGACACGGGAGAGATGACCAATGGCAGACCTCGCGGGACTCCAGGCGGCGATCGAGGCGGGTGATCGCGCGTCGGCCGTCCAGATCACGCGGGAGGCGGTGGAGGAAGGCCTCGACCCGCGGGCGGTCCTTGCCGCGATGTCCGCGGCGATGGAGGTGATCGGCGCGCGCTTCCAGAACCAGGAGATCTACGTTCCCGAGATGCTGATCTCCGCCCGGGCAATGAAGGAGGCGACCGCCGTCCTCGAGCCCGTCCTCGTCCGGGCCGGCATCCGGCCCGAGCACACCGCGGTGATCGGGACGATCAGGGGCGACCTCCACGACATCGGCAAGAACCTGGTCGGGATGATGTGGAAGGGCGCCAGCATCGAGGTGATCGACCTCGGCACGAACGTCTCGCCGGAGCGGTTCGTGGAGGCGGCCCGGGAGCACGGCGCACACCTCGTCGGGATCAGCGCGCTCCTGACCACGACGATGGTGGGGATGAAGGACGTGGTCGCGGCGGTTCGCGCGGCGGATCTCCGCGGCGTCAAGGTGATCGTCGGCGGCGCACCCGTCACGCAGGATTTCGCCGACATGATCGGGGCGGACGGGTACGCGCCGGACGCCGCGTCGGCGGTGGAGGCGGCCCGGGCCGCGCTCCGGTCCGCCTGAGCCGGGTCAGCCAGCCGGCGTGGCGGGCTCCGCCCGGATCACGGCGTCGTCGTAGGACATCGCCAGCCGCTCTCCCGGCTGGAGCACCAGGAAATCGTCCGGGTTCCAGGCCCCGTCGATGAGCCGGCGGACGAGGAGCAGCTCGCCGGCCAGCCTAGTGAACTGCCAGCCGCGCCGCCCGGCGTCGTCGCGGGCACGCGCCTCGGCCGCCGCCGCAGCCTCCGGCGCGGCCACGCTCATCTCCACGAATGCGGCGCGGTCGTAGTGGGAGCGCCAGGCGCCCAGGGCCTCCATCAGGTACGCGGCATTGTCCTCGCCGTACTTCGCCACGTACTCCTCGTAGGTGGCGCGCGCCGACGCGTCGGACACGGCGCCGACCCCGCCGAACGCGCTCCCATCGTCGGTTCGCTCGAGGTAGTCCTGGACGTACCAGTAGGTGCCCGGATTCGCGCCGAACTCGGCCTGGTAGCGGGTGCGGTCGCCCAGGAACAGGGTGATGCAGTCGTGGGCGCGCGGGACGGCCAGCGGGATGGAACCGGCCCGCAGCCCCGCCGTCGCACCACCGCACAGTCCGTAGGCCAGGGCCACCGCGTCGTACGGGGCGCCGACCCCGTCGATCTCTGCCTGGAGGATGGCGCGGAGGTTGGGCGGGTCGTCGTGGAGGCCGCGCCGGTTAAGCCGGACGTCCACGACGTGCGGGGAGCGTGCCGCGCACAGGTAGACCGACCGGGCCAGGACCTCGCAGGTCAGGGCGAGCAGGCGCATCGCCGGCAAGCCTAGCAGCGACTCCCTGTATCGTTCGCCCTGTCCACCCGCAAACCAGGAGCTCTGCACCGTGGCCCTTCCGTCGCTCGCCCGGATCCCCGCCCCACCCGATTCGATCCTCGGACTCTCCGAGGCGGCTCGCGCCGACACCCGGAGCGGCAAGATCAACCTGTCGACGGGGGTCTTCGTCGACGAGACCGGGACAACGCCGGTCCTACCGTCGGTGACGGAGGCGGAGCGGCGGATCCTCGCGGCGGGGCGGACGAAGCTGTACCGGCCGATCGACGGCGAGGCAGCCTTCCGCGACGCGGTCCGCGATCTCGTTTTCACGCCCGAGCACGAGGTCGTCCGCTCGGGGCGCGTCGCCGTCAGCCAGACGCCGGGCGGAACCGGCGGACTTCGCGTCGCCGCCGACTTCATCCGGCAGTCCGGCGGCAGCGGCACGATCTGGATGAGCCAGCCCACCTGGCCCAACCACCCCCAGCTGTTCTCGGCCGCCGGCTTCCGCATCCGCGAGTACCCGTACACCGATCCGACAGGACGGCGCATCGACGAGGGCGCGCTGCTTGCCGCGCTCGGGGAGGCGTCGCCCGGCGACGTCGTGCTGCTCCACGGCTCCTGCCACAACCCGACCGGCGTGGACCCCTCGCCGGAGCTGTGGGCAAGGATCGGCGACCTGATCGAGGAGCGGCGCGTCCTTCCGCTCGTCGACTTCGCCTACCAGGGCTTCGGCGACGGGCTGCGCGAAGACGCCGACTGGATGGACGGGATCCTGCGTCCCGGGCTCGAGCTCCTCGTCTCGACGTCGTTCTCCAAGAGCTTCGCGCTCTACAACGAGCGCGTCGGCGCCCTCTTGCTGGTGGCCGGAACGGCCGCCCAGGCCGAGGCAGCCCAATCGCACGTGCGGCTCGCGATCCGCTCGAACTACTCGAACCCGCCGTCGCACGGCGGCGACATCGTGGCGACGATCCTCGGCGATCCCGCGCTCCGGGCCCAATGGGAGGTCGAGCTGGCCGGGATGCGGGCGCGCATCAAGGCCAACCGGGTCGCGCTCGTCGACGCGATCGCCGCGCGGGGCATCCCGGGCGACTGGGCGCCGATCGCAACGCAACGAGGGATGTTCGCGCTCCTCGGGCTCAGCCTCGAGCAGGTCGCCCGGCTCCGCGAGGACCACGCCGTCTATGTCGTGGGCCGGGGCCGCATCAACGTGGCAGGCTTCACCTCGGCGACGGTCGGGCCGTTCGCCGACGCGCTTGGGGCGGTCGTCGCCGGCTGAACGCGTCTGCCGGCCGGGGCCGTACCATCGTCGCATGCCGATCACCGCCGTCGACCTGTTTCGAACCGTCGGGCTCAGCGCCGACGGGCCCGTCGTCTGGGGCAGTCCAGTCCGCGCTGTCGGGCCGGGAATCTACGTCGTCGAGTGGCCGGCGGTGCCCGACCGCGCCCCGATCGACATCTCGGCGATCGGTACCTGGCTGAGCCGGGTACCCACGCTCGCCGTCGACGGCGAGCGGCCGACCGGCAAGGGGCTCGCCGCCCGGCTTGCCGCGTGGTGGCTCCCCGGGGAGCCGGTCGTGTTCATCGGCAGCACGGGGAAGTCGATCGCGCGGCGGGTGGAGGCGTTCTACGCGACCCCGCTCGGGGACGCGCGGCCCCATGCCGCTGGGCAATGGCTGAAGGCGCTCACCGGTCTCAGGCGAGCGCGCGTCTGGTGGGCACCGACGGCTGCTGCGGAGGAGTACGAGGACGCCTGCTTCGAAGCGTTCGCGGCTGCGGTCCCGGCCGAGGTCCGCGCCGCGCTTCCCGCCAAGGGGCCGGTGCTCCCGTTCGCCAATCGCCGCCATCCCGGCGGCGCACCACGCCCCGACGGGGTGACCGGTTCCACCGTCGAGCCCCCGCCGGCGGCGGAGCCGACCGCCGCAGCCGGGAGAGGGACCGCGCGGCGCAGCCCATCGACCATCTCGGACGAGGACCTGGCCCGCGTCAACGAGCTCCTCCAGGACCTCGCCTGCGGCGAGCCCGGCCTGGAGATCACGCCGGCGCAGGCGAACGCCGAGGGCGCCATCCGGCGCCTCCTCGGAGAGACGCCGGACCGACCCGCGAGCGCTCTGGGACAGTTGCTGCGGGCCGGGAAGATCGCCGGAGCGCACCAGGACCTCGATGGTCGCTGGGCGATTCGCTGTACCAGACGGAGCAGGTGATGGCACTTCGACCGAGCCTTGCCGTGATCGCGCACGACGGCAAGAAGACCGATCTCGTGGCCTACGCCACGTACAACCGCGCGGTGCTCGCCCAGTTCGACCTCTATGCCACGGCGACCACCGGGCGGCTCCTGCACGAGAAGGTGGGGCTGGAGGTCACCACCCTCCTCTCCGGCCCGCTCGGCGGCGACGCGCAGATCGCGGCGCTGGTCGCCGAGGGCAGGATCCGCGCAGTCCTGTTCTTCGTGGACCCCCTGAGCGCCCACCCGCACGACCCGGACATCCGCACGCTGCTGCGCGTGTGCAACGTCCACAACATCCCAATCGCGACGACGCTTGCTGCCGCGGACCTGTTCCTGACGTCACCCCTCCTGTACGTCGGCATGGGCGAGGCGGCGGAGGTGGTCGAAGCCGGGACGGCAGCACTCGAGGTGGGGGCTGCGCAGCCGGGCGCCGGCCGGCGGCCGTAGGAGTCCTCACCCGATGCCGGCTCCCACCCGATGCCGGCTGACGGCGGACCGGGCATACGGCCGATGGACTCCCCGTTTGCCGTATGCGCGTTGCGGGCATAGGGCGTGCGGGTCGGTGGACCGTCGAGCCGGAGTCGCCGGTCGACGGTTCGGCGGTGGTCGACCGCGAAGCCCCGCCATCGGACGGCAATCCGTGGCCTCGCTGTTGCTGCGCCGCACCTGAGCTGCACCGCACCTGACACACACCATTGTTGATGCCTGCGTTGATGCCTGCAACACGCATCAGCGACGGCCACCCCTCCCCGGAGGTATTCCCGTCGGATCGCGGACCGGCATCAGTTCACCGAGGGTGAAGACCGGGTTGCGCACCAGCGAAGCACGTTTCGGTTGAATGGCCACGTGTACGAACGATTCCTGGAACGGTGGTTCGGCGTCGACCCCGCCCAAGCGCGGACTCCTCGACCTCCGGACCATCCGCTGGTCGTGATCGGCGCCCAGGTCAGGGCCGCCCGCCTGCACGCGAGCCTCACGCAGCGCCAGGTCGAGGACCTGGCCGGGATCGACCAGACCTCGATCTCGCGCCTCGAGAATGGCAAGCGCCCGAACATGCCGCTCGGCCGATTCGCGGACCTGCTGATCGCGATCGACGCCGAGATCCGCCCCGCGGAGCCACCGATCCCGGCCTGGATGGCTCAGCTCGTCGTCAGGGATGGCGACCCGGACGGAAGCCCTGCGGTTGATCAGTCCGAGTGATCGAGCGGCGCCTCGGCCGGGGCGGTCGGGAGCCGCACCTCGAAGCGCGCCCCGCCCTCGGGGCGATTGGAAGCGGCGATCGTGCCGCCGTGCGCTTCCACGATCCAGGCCGCGATCGAGAGCCCCAGGCCGGTCCCGCCCACGGGCGCGTTGTCGGCGCGCCAGAAGCGCTCGAAGATCCGGGGCAGATCCTCCGCGCGGATGCCCGGGCCCTGGTCGTCGATGCTCATCATCACGTCCGGGCCCTCCGGTCGGACGCGGACGACCACGGTGGTCTGCGCCGGACTGTGCGCGATGGCGTTGTCGGCGAGGATCGTGACGAGCTGGCGGAGGCGCAGCGGATCCCCCGAGATCGTCGCCGGTCGCGGATCGACCTCGAGGCTCACACCACGCTCCGCCGCGACGGGCGTGAGCGGCCCGACCGCCTCGACCGCGACGTCCGCGAGGTCGAGCGTCGTGCGATCGAGCGTCAACGCCCCGGAGTCCGTCCGGGCAAGGAGCAGGAGGTCCTCGACGAGCGCCGTCAGGTGGGAGACCTCCGCGTCGATGTCGTCGAGCGCCTCGCCCACCTTCTCGACCGGCTGCTTCCGGTTACGGCGAAGGTCGGCCACGCTCGCCCGGATGACCGTCAGGGGCGTCCGCAGCTCGTGGCTGGCGTTGGCTGTGAACTCCCGCTGCCGCCGAAGCGCGGCGTCGCGCCGGTCCATGGAGGCCCGGACCGGGATGAGCGCCCGTCCCGCGTACAGGTAGCCGGCGGCGAGCGCAAGCAGCAGCGCGGCCAGCCCGCCGATCGCCAGGACGGAGAGAAGCGTCGAGAGGAGCTGCACCTCCGACGACCGCTCGCCCAGCACCTGGACGACGTAGGCGCCCTCGGGCCGCGTGACCGCGACCGAGTAGATCCGGACCGGGATCGACGAGACCTCGACCTGGCGCACGTCGACGGCGCCCGCCCGCGCCGCCGCGACCCCGCCGGGATCCGGCAGCCCGCTGATGTCCTGGAGCTCGGCCGGGCCGACGAGGCTGTTGTCGGGACGGACGATGAGCGCGAGCGTGCCGGACGACTGGCCGCCAAACCCCGGGCCGAGGACGAAGCCGCCCGGGACCTGTCCCTGGTTCTGGAGGATCCGCACGATCCCGTCGGCACGTGCCGCCAGGAGATCGGTGCCGCGCGAGGCCAGCGACCCCGATACCGCGACGTAGAGGGCCGCGCCGAGCGCGACCAGGATGACCAGGGTCAGGCCGCCACTCCAGGCGAGCAGTCGGAGGCGCGTGCGGCGCAGCAGGATCGCGTCGCCGTTCTCGCGCGGGACGTCAGTCGCCACGCAGCCGGTACCCCATCCCGCGGACGGTCTCGATGCAGGCTGCGGCGGCCGGCCCGAGCTTTTCGCGGAGGAGGTGGATGTAGGCCTCGACCGTGTTCGGGGTGAGGGCCGCGCCGTATGGCCAGGCGTAGTCGAGGAGCTGGTCCCTGCTGAGAACCTGCCCGGGCCGGCGAAGCAGGCATTCCAGGATCGAGTACTCGCGGCCGCTGAGCTGGACCTCCTTCCCCGCGACGCTCACCCTGCGAAGGGCCTCGTCGAGCACGATCGGTCCCGCCGAGAGGCGCAGCGTCGAACGAGGCGGGGGTCGCCGCCCAAGCGCGCGGAGCCGCGCGAGCAGCTCCTCGTAGGCGAAGGGCTTGACGAGGTAGTCATCGGCGCCCGCGTCGAGACCGGCGACGCGGTCCCCCACCGCGTCGCGCGCCGTGAGCATGAGGATCGGCACAGCGTTGCCCCCGCGCCGGAGCTGCCGAGCGACCTCGAAGCCGGACCGGTCGGGCAGCCCGACATCGAGGATGACCGCGTCGAGGCCGGGGGAGGCCCCGGCGACTTCGATGCCTTCCTCGGCCGTCTCGGCCGTCTCCACCGTGTGGCGGTCCTGCGTCAGGAGCCGCCGGAGGAGCCGGACGAGCCGCGCGTCATCCTCGATGACCAGCAGGTGCACGAGATCTCCTGTACCCGTGAGCGCGTCAGTTCGCGATGCAGCTCGTCACTGACCGACGAGCGTGACGTCCGCGGCCGTGATGGTCCTCGTGGTGCCGACGCCGCCGGTCCCGCCGCCGGTCGTCCCGGTCCCGCCGCCACCCGCCGCGCCCCCGGCCGCCCCGGCGCCGCCGAAGCCGCCCGCGAGCTCCACCTGGACCTCCACCTTCTTCCCGGCCGTCACGTCCGCGGCGGCCGCCGCGGCCTGGGAATGGTACGTCGTGGTGCCCGTCAGGTTGACGTTGACGGTGGTCCCGTTCGCCTCCGTGAGGGTCATCGTGGTGCCGGAGACGGAACTCACGGTTCCGGTCAGCAGGACGCCGCCGAACCCGCCTCGGGCAAAGCCGCCGGCTCCCGTGCCGGCCGCACCGGTGCCGCCGGCACCGAAGCCCCCGCCGGCGAAGCGGCTCGCGGTGGTTGCCGCGGCCGCGGGAGCGGTCACCCGGCCGACGGCGAACGCGACGCCGCCGACGGCCACGATCAGCGCGACGCCGAGGAGGATCGTGAACGTGCGGTCCTGCTTCCTGGCGGGGGCGACGACCGGTGGCGGGGGCGCCGCGACTGGGGTGGTGACGGGTGCGAGCGACTCGGTCATTGGCGTATTCCTTTCATCCGCCGCGAGGCGACGGTCATTCGTACCGGAGGGCGACGACGGGGTCGAGCCGGGCGGCCTGGCTCGCGGGCCAGACGCCGAACACGATCCCCACGATGACGCTGAAGCCGACGGCCGCCACGATCGTCAGCGGGCTGAAGATGAACCCCCAGCCGGCGATCACACCGATCACGAGGGAGATGGCTAACCCGATCACGATGCCGAACAGGCCGCCCGCCAGCGAGAGGGCCAGCGCCTCGATGAGGAACTGGGCGAGGATGTCGCGCCCGCGGGCGCCGATCGCCTTGCGGATCCCAATCTCGCGGGTCCGCTCCCGGACCGAGACCAGCATGATGTTCATGATCCCGATCCCGCCCACGATCAGCGAGATCGAGGCGATCCCGGCGAGCAGCACGCTCAGCAGCGTGCTCACCGAGCCGACCGTGGCGAGCAGCTGGTCCTGGCTCGTGATCGAGAAGTCGTTGCTGGCGGTGCCGGCGAGCCCGTGGCGCTGGCGCAGCGTCGCCGTGATCTCGGCGGTGACGGTGTTCATCTGGTCGGGCGAGGCGGCGCTGACGCCGATCGAGCGGACGTTGGTCGCACCCGTCAGGAGAGCGCCCGCGGTGGAGATCGGCACCAGCACCTCGTCGTCGGGACTCGCGAAGCCCGTGCCGCCCTTCGCCTGCATGATCCCGACGACGTGGAAGGGCAGCCCCGCGATCTGGATGTCGGTCCCGACCGCGCTCGCACCCAGGCCGAGGTCATCCGCCGTCGTCGCACCCAGGACCGCGACACGCAGGTTCTGGTCGACACTCGCCTGGGTCAGGAACGATCCGTCCCACATCGTGTACGCGAGGGCGGTCAGGTAGCCGGGCGTCGTCCCGATCACGCTGGTGGTCGTGTTCAGGGAGCCCGCTACCACGAGCTTCTGGCTGGTGAGCTGGGGCGCGACGGCCTGCACCCCGCTCAGCGACTCGAGCGCAGTGGCGTCGCCAATCGTCAGCGTCGTGGACGAGCCTGCCGCCCCGCGGGTGAAGCCCGTCAATGTCGCACCCGGGCTGACCGTCAGCAGGTTCGTGCCGAGGCCCTGGAGCCGGTTGCTGATCCCGCTCGTGGCCCCCTGCCCGACCGCCACGAGCGCCACGACCGAGGCGACGCCGATGATGACGCCGAGCATGGTCAAGGCCGTGCGGAGCTTGCCGGTGCCCAGCCGCCCCAGCGCGAGCTGGAGAAGGTCCCGGGCGCTCATGCCGCCACCCGCCCGTCGCGGATGTGGACCTGGCGATCTGCCACCGCCGCGACCTCCGGGTCGTGGGTGATGAGGATGATCGTGCGCCCGGAGTCATGCAGGTCGTGGAAGAGCTCGATGACCTCGGCTCCCGAATGGCTGTCGAGGTTGCCCGTCGGCTCGTCGGCGAGCAGGATCGCGGGCTCGGTCACGAGCGCGCGGGCGATGCCGACGCGCTGCTGCTGGCCGCCGGACAGCTCGGTCGGCTCGTGGTGCAGGCGATCACCGAGGCCCAGGCGTTCGAGGACGGCCGTGGCCCGCTCGTGGCGCTCGTGGCGCGGGATGCCCTGGTACATGAGGGGCGTCGCCACGTTGTCGAGCGCGGACGTGCGGGGCAGCAGGTTGTACGACTGGAAGACGAAGCCGATCGAGCGGCTCCGAAGCGCGGCCAGGCCGTCGTCGTCGAGCGTGTCGACGGGCGTGCCGTCCAGGACGTAGCGGCCTTCGGTCGGCCGGTCCAGGCAGCCCAGGATGTTCATCATGGTGGACTTCCCGGAGCCGGAGGGCCCGATGATCGCCACGAACTCGCCGCGGTTGATCCGAAGGTCCACCGACACGAGCGCGGGGACGGAGAGGCGGCCGGAGGTGTAGGTCCGGGAGACTCCCTCGAGGGCGATGATCGTCTCGTTCGGGGCTGTCGCCACGCTCATGGCACGACCACCCCGCCGCCGCCGCGCGTGAAGCCGCCCCCACCGCCGCCGACACCGATGCCGGGGATGGCCACCCCGCCGCCGCCCGTCGACGTGGAGGTGCTGGTCCGCGCCGAGACCGTCCCGATGGCGACCGTGTCACCAGCCGAGATGCCGCTCTGGATCTCGGCGAGGTTGGTGGTGACGAGGCCAACCTGGACCGGGACGAGCTGCGGCGAGCCGTTCCCCGCGATGACCCGGACGCTGTAGTTGCCCGAGGATCCCACGAGCGCGATGGCCGGGACCGCGATGACGTTGGCGGCCTCCGCGGTGGTGACGGCGATGCTCGCGCTCATCCCCGAGAGGACGGTTGCCGGCGTGTTCGTGAGCGTGATCTGGACCGCGAAGGTCACCACGCTCGAGGTGCCGCCGGAGGTCGAGGCAGTCGGGGTGATCTGGCTGACGGTGCCGTCGAAGGTCTGGCCCAGGGCGGTGATCGTGACGGCCGTCGGCTGTCCCGTCTTGATGCTGCCGATCGCGCTCTCCGCGAAGCTCGCGGTCACCTGCATCGGCCCGACCTCGAGCACGATCGCGTTGCCGGACGGGGCGAGGATGCCGGCGACCACGCTGACGGCGGACACGGTGCCGTCCGCTGGGGCTGTGAGCGTGGCGTCCGCCACCTGGATCTGGGCCTGGCGGACCGACTCCTGGGCGTTCGTGATGGAGGCCTGGTCAGATGCGATCGTCGAGGCCGTGGCCGGCGCTGTCTTGCTCGAATAGGAGAGTTGGGCGGACTGCAGCGAGAGGCGCGCCGACGAGAGCTGGTTCGCCGTCGAGTTCGCGGACGTCGAAAGCTGGAGCTTGAGCGAGGCCAG
>DAOTXE010000056.1:0-11884 GCA_034435355.1 Chloroflexota bacterium | reverse complement strand
CGGCAGAGGAGGACGGGATGTTGGCCGCCAGCGGGCGTCGCCGACCGACCGGCCGCGTCCCGAGCGGAACATCGCTCCCGGGGAGTGGGGCTTCGGCGGCGAGCTCGGCTAGGGCCGCCGCGGAGGCCGGAGCGGGCCGAGGCGGAGTGTCAGTCGAAGGAGGACGGCGATGAACACGAGGACGATCCCGCCGCTCGATGAGGTCAGCACCAGGACCATCCAGCGGGTGTTCGCGAAGGTCTGGCAGACCGCCGGATGCTGGGGATGGCAGGGCAACACGACCCACGACGGGTACGGGAAGGTCGCTGTCGGCGGAGGGGAGGTCCTCGTCCACCGGCTTATGTACCGCTGGCTGGTGGGGCCGATCCCCGAGGACCTAGAGCTCGGCCACCTCTGCGCCAACCCCGGATGCGTCCACCCGAGGCACGTGCAGCCCATGAGCCACCGCGACAACATGGTGATGAGCCAGCGGAACGCGAACGCCCGGAAGGCCGAGTGCCCCCGCGGTCATCCCTACGACCGGACCGACCGCAGGGGAGCTCGCCGCTGCCGACGCTGCACCGCCGCCAGCGGCCGCGCCTACCGCACCCGTCTCCGTGCCGCCCAGCTTCCCCGGGCGGACCCCGCCCCGCCCTCGCGTCCCGCCCCCGACCCCCACGGCCCGCAGCGGCCGTCTACGGCGCTCTTGGAGCGTCCAAGCAGCACGGCGGAGACCCGCCAGAGAGGATCACGGCCATGAAGATGTCGCTCCGGCTGATCGATCCGGCACCGGCCGGTGTCGAGCTCCCCGAGTACGAACGGCTCCGTGTGGAGCACATTGAGCTCACCGCCCGGCGTGCCGAGACGGAGCGGACCCTGACCGCCCACCAGCGGGCGGAGGACGCCGCCGTCATCGCCGACCGGCAGGCGTTCGCGCAGGCGATACGCGATGGGCAGCCCGAGCCGCCGCAGAAGGCGACCGAGGCGTGGATGAAGCGGGAGGCGGACCTGAAGCGGAGGCTGGCGGCGGAGACCGCGGCGGTGCAGGCGACCGAGGCCGACATCGAGCGCACGCTGGAGCAGCAGCGCCCCGCGTACCTCGCCGCGTCGGCCGTCCGCGTGAAGGAGGCCCTCGCCGACCTCGCCATCGCGGCTGACGCCTACATCGAGGCCCGGGAGGAGCTCATGGCCGTTGAGGAGCTCGGGATGTTCCTCGCCGGGCGGATGGCACCGCGCTCCCGCCGCCGCAACCGCCTGACCGAGAGCCTGATCGCCCGCAGCGGCGAGCCGCTGACGTGGCAGGAGGTCGTGGACGGCATCCGGGCGGACGCCGCGGAGCTCGACCCGAACGCCGAGAAGCCGCTGTTCATCCGGGAGGACGTCTCGAAGCTGCTGCCGCGGTAGATGCAAGAGACGAGGGTTGTACGCGGGGGGTCTCTCTGCCCAACCCTCGCCCTCACCCGATGCAAGCGCGGCGGGAGGGCTCGGCTGTCCACCCTCCCGAGCTCGGGCAAGGCGATCCCGCGAACCCCGGCCGGTCCACTCCCGGCCAACCCCCACGCAAGGAGGCCGATGTGGCGAAGGAAATGAACACGCTCATCCGGGAGGCCAACGAGAGGGGCCGCTTCACAATCATCGAGGGCGAGGTCTCGCCCGGCGGGACGTGGCTCCGAGGCCAGATCGATCAAGCGCAGCAGCGCGGCACCGACCCGGGACCCTCGGTGGACGATCCCTTCGCCACGCCTCTCGCCTCCTTGGCGCACGGGTCCGCGGACGGCGGGGCGGGTGCGAACGCGCCGATCCCGGGGCTCTCGATGAACGACGTGATCCGCCAGCGGGTCGCGGCGAGCCACGAGGCGCACCGCCGGGACCGCTCCTGACCGCCTGCCCGAGCTCCGAGAGAGCGACATCTGCGGCGACCGACCGGGATCGTCGGCAGGCACCCTGACCGACTGACCGCCGGGCGTTCGGGTTACACGCTCGCTGTGCGGGGCCGTGCTCACCTGCGACCTTCGGCTCCGGAGGCCGACGCTCTATCCGCTGAGCTACAGGCGCGCGGTCGGGCGCCGGTGCGGCGCCGCGAGGCGGAATTCTACTCCCTCCCACAGCGGCGAGGGCCGGAGGCGTCTCGGAGCTGGAAACGTCGAAGCGGCTCCCGAAGGAGCCGCTTCGAATGCTGTCCCGGTGAAGGGTCGACCGGTTACCCGATCGTCTTCTGCCACGTTACAAGGGCATCTATCACGCCGGCTGCACCGACTACCCTGACCCTACCTACCCATGACCCTGTAACTAGGGCAGCAGCGTCGCTTGCGCGACGACCTTCACTGTACCCTGTCGCGACGCTCGCGCCAATGTGTTTTTGCACGGTTGCGTATTAATATCTCGCAACATTCGGGCAATCTGGTCGCCAAAGGTTGCGAACCGCGTGCCTGTGCAAGACGCGCGGGCTGCGGGTTGCAGCCTGGCGGGCGGTCGATCAAGCGGGATCAGGCTCCTCGATCGTCACCGAGACCATCGCGACCGGCGCGTCCGGGAAGTCGCGACCGTTGCGGGGCGCCGTGGCGATCGCATCGACGACGTCCAGGCCGCTGAGCACCTCGCCGAAACGGGTGTAGTTCCTGGGGAGATTGCCGCGGAGGTCCTGGTGGCAGATGAAGAACTGCGACCCGTTGGTGTTTGGTCCTGCGTTCGCCATTGCGAGCGCGCCCCGGTTGTAGTCGCCGGTGAACGGCTCGTCCTCGAACTTGTAGCCGGGGCCGCCGGTTCCGACGCGGCCGGGGTTGCGGATCTGGCCCTTCTCGTCCTGGCGCCCGAACTCGCCGTCGCCGCCCTGGACGACGAAGCCCGGGATCACCCGGTGGAAGATGACGCCGTTGTAGAAGCCCTGCCTGGCGAGCTTGATGAAGTTGCCGGCCGCCTTCGGCGTGCCCACGTCGTCGAGCTCGACGACGATGTCGCCCTTGGTGGTCGCGATGGTTGCCTTGGTCACGGGTGCTCCTTCGGGTGCAGCTGGATGCGAATCGGGCTGGAGGCGGGTCGGTTCGCGTTGCGGGGTCGGGGGCGGACGATGCGTCGCTAGGGCCGGCTCACGCTCGCCTTCGTGATGGGCAGCGGGTCGAGCGCGGCGTTGCTCGGCGGGCCCGAGTTGGGCATCGCGGCGATCGCGTCCACGACGTCCATTCCGGAGATCACCTGGCCCATGATCGCGTACGTGTTGTACCCCGAGAGCGCCGGAGCGGCCCCGTCGTCCAGGACGATGAAGAACTGTGAGCCCGCCGAATTCGGCTGGCTCGTGCGCGCCATCGCCACGGTCCCTCGCTTGTAGGGCGTGGTCACCGGGTCGTCCGGGATCGTGTAGCCCGGGCCGCCGAACCCGACCTGCGACACGTCGACGTTCGGCACCCTGCCGTACTGGCCATCCCCGCCCTGGATCACGAACCCCGGCACGAGCCGGTGGAACACGACGCCGTCGTAGTAGCCGCAGGCGGCAAGCGCCACGAAGTTGCCGGTCGCGTTCGGGGCAAGCGACCCCGTGACCTTGATCACGATGTTGCCCTTGGCGGTCGAGAGCGTGACCGTCGCGCTGTCCGTGGCGGCCATGGGCGGCGGGGCGCTGGTCGGGCACCCGGCGGGAGCGATGACGGCACCCACGTCCGCGGTCGCGCTCGGCGCCGACGAAGCGCCAGCCGACGCCACGGGCTGCGCCGAGGCCACGGGCTGCGCCGACGCCGCCGCGCTCGCCACTGCGGACGCCGGGGCAGAGGACGGCGCGGGCGTGGAGCTGCCCGAGCACGCGCCGAGCAGGAGTGCCGCGCCGACGGCGAGGGCGAATGGACGATGAGCGAGTCGAACCGTCATGCGGCGGCCTCCATTGCGGCGTGGAGCTCGATTCGGCCGGAGAGCAGGATCTCCCCGAGGAGGACGCCAGCAACGCCGGAGTCCCGAAGGCGGCGGATGCCCGCGAGGTCGGTGACCCCGCCGGCAACGACGACCTCGACGTCGAGATCGCGCACGAGTCGATCGACGAGCCCGGTGTCGAGCGCGCCGCCGGCGTGGGCCAGGACGAACCGCCGGACCCCGAGGCCCGCCAGCTCGCCCGCGACCTCGTCGAAGGTGGGTCGGCGCGCGCGCTTCCAGGGGAATTCGGCGAGTCGGTCGGGACGCGGGTCCAGGCCGACCGCCAGCCAGTCGCCGGCCACCTCGACGCAGGAACGCAGCGTCGCCGGGTCATCCGCGACCGCCATCGCGAGCACGACGCGGGTGGCGCCGGAGGCAAACGCGAGCCGGATGTCCTCGGCGCTCTCCAGTCCACCTGCGAGCTGGAGCGGCACCCCGACGCGCGATGCGACGCGCCCGACGGCCTCGAGGTTGGCCGGCCGGCCCTGCCTCGCCCCGTCGAAGTCGACGAGATGCACCATCCGCGCGCCCTGGCCGACGAATCGCTCGGCAATCACCTCGGGCCGATCGCTGGGCGCACCGCTCCCCGCAGCGGCGCCCGGCCAGTGGACGATCCGCGAGCGGCCGCTGTCGAGGTCGATCGCCGGGATGATGAGCACACCCGCCGGCTCAGCCGCGGACCCGCGCCGGCGCGCCGGCGATTGCCGCCACGCCGGCCGGGATGCCCGCCGTCTCGGCGGCCGGGGTGCCCGCCGTCCCGGCGAGGGCCTCCCGGACCGCCACGACCACCGCATCGATGTCACGGGCCGTGATCCCGTAGTGCGTCACGGCCCGGATCGTCCCGTTCGCGTAGGGGACCATGAGCACGCCCCGGACCGCGAGATCGGCCAGGAACGCCGCCCGGTCGCGGGCGACCCGGAAGATCACGAAGTTGGTCCGCGCGCGCGCGGCGTCCAGGCGGCCCGGCGTGGGCTGTGCAACTCCGCCGGGAGACTCGATGCCCGCCAGGTCGGCCAGCCCCTCGGCCAGGCGCCGGGCGTTCGCGTGATCCTCGGCGAGGCGGGCGATCATCCCGTCGGGACCGTCGGACAGGGCGATGAGGCCCGGCGCCGCGAGCACGCCGACCTGGCGCATGCCACCGCCGAGGAGCTTTCGGGCACGTCGCGCGCGCCCGATGTACCCGCGCGAGCCGACGAGAACGGAGCCGACCGGGCAGGCGAGGCCCTTGCTCAGGCAGAAGGTGACGGAGTCGGCGGGGCCGGCGAGCGCAGCCGGGCCCACGCCCTCCACCACGACCGCGTTGAAGAAGCGCGCGCCGTCGACGTGGAGGGGCACCCCGTGCGCGTGGGCCACGTCCGCGACGGCCTGCGTGTAGGCGACGCCGAGGGGCTGGCCCATCGAGTGCGCGTGCGTGTTCTCGATCGCGACCAGGCCGCTGAGCGGCTCGTGCAGATCCGCCGGGTCGCGGAAGGCGTCCGCAATGGCCGCGAGGTCCAGCGTCCCGTCGGGGCGAGCAGGGAGTCCCCGGATGCTCGTCCCGACGACGACCGCATGGCCGGCCGCCTCGTCCATGACGATGTGACTGTCGGCGCTCGCGATCGTCTCCTGGCCCCGGTCCAGGTGCGCCATCTGGGCCACGAGATTGCCCATTGTCCCCGAGGCGACGAAGAGGCCGGCCTCCTTCCCCAGTAGCGCCGCGGCACGATCCTCGAGCGCGTTGACGGTCGGGTCGTCGCCGAAGACGTCGTCGCCGACCTCCGCCTCCGCCATCGCGCGCCGCATGGCGGGAGTCGGGTGGGTGACGGTGTCCGAGCGCAGGTCGATGCGGGGCATGGCCCGGCGAGGATATCGCGGCTCGAGCGATGGTGCGTCTGGCGGCCGCGTGCGATGGTGCGTCTGGCGGCCGCGCGTGACGACGGGCGCCGGCGAAACACCGGTCACGAGGCGACACACGAGGCGACAGTCCGCTCGGCCTCTGCTACGCTCTGCCGGCCATGGACCCGTGGTGTAGCGGCCCAACATGCCTGCCTGTCACGCAGGAGATCGCCGGTTCGAATCCGGTCGGGTCCGCCATCATCCGCTGCTGATCGCCCCGCCCGCTTCAGGCCGACTTCCCGGAGCACCCCGACCCCCGGTCGGCCGCCGGTCCAGGCCGCGCGGAGGCCTGAGCTTTCCCCGCTCCGGGGCGACAGCGGCCACCCGCTCGGTCGCTACTCGAGCCCCTCGTCGCTACTCGAGCCCCTCGAAGAGATCCGTCTCCGGGAAGTGCGTTGCCACGCGCGAGGCGCGCAGGATGAACGTCTCCTCGCCCATGGCCTCTGCCATGGCGTCGGGGCCCATCGCCAGCAGCGGGCTCTCCGCGGAGAGCTGCGTCCGGTGGGCCAGGAGGGCGGCCCAGCGCTGCGGCGTGAAGCGCGCACAGTCCGCCCGCGTCGTGATCTCTTCGTCATCGACGGTGGACCGGCGCATGAACGTCTCCCACGCCTCCACGGCCGCCGCGTCCGCCGGGTCCGGCCGGGACCAGAACGAGCGCACGCCGGCGGTCTCCATCCGGGCCGCCATCGCCTCGCGCCGGGCGCGGCCCATCGCCTGCTCGTAGAGCTTGGCGGGCGCCCACGGCGCAAGGCCGCCGTCCGACTCGGCCGGCCCGGTTCCGCCGTGCTCCGGGGCCAGCTGCTCCGGGTACCACTCGGGGTCGCCCGCGCGGTAGAACGCGCCGACCGCGATGCGGTGCGCGTTGATGTGGTCGGGGTGCCCGTAGCCGCCAAAGGCGTTGTAGCCGGTGATCACGTCGGGGCGATAGCGGCGGACCATCCAGACGAGCCGCCCGATCGCCTCGTCCCGATCTGCCTGCCAGAAGCTGCGCGGGTCGCGGTTGCCGGGCTGGCCCATCATCCCGGAGTCGCGGTAGCCCAGGTTCTCCCACTCGGTCACGCCGAGCGCGTCCATCGCCGCCTCGAGCTCCGCCGCCCGGATCTCGCCGAGACGCCGGTGGTTCGCCGGCGTGTCCAGCTCGGGGACGACGATCTCGCCCAGCTCGCCCCGGGTGCAGGTGACCAGCACGACCCGGTGGCCGTCCACGACCGCCCTGGCCATCACGCCGCCCGTGCCGATCGTCTCGTCGTCCGGGTGGGCGTGGACGAGCATCAGGGTCCGGCGATGGTCGGGGGGCGGCGTCGGGCGGGTCGTCTCCATGCCTTTGATGCTACCCGAGCGGCGCCGACCGGTCCTTCGGCGCCCTCCCGGCCAGCGTCGGTGCTCCGCGGGCGCCGTACCATCGCCCAAGTGACCGCATCGTCGAGCGCCGGCCCAGCGGCGGGATCGTCGTGACCGACCTTCCCGCTGGGCACGCTGGGGCTGCTGTCCGGGCTCCGTCCCGGCGGGCCGTGCTCGACCTGCTCGCCGCGGCCGCGCTGTGGGGCGGCATGTACGTGGTCTCCGCGGGGACCTTCGACACGATCCCGCCCCTGACGCTGGGCGTGCTGCGACTCGTGGTCGGGGTGGCGGTGCTTGCGGCGGTGTTCCGCGGCCGGCTGGGGCTGGCCGCGCTGCCGGTGCGCCGCGTGGTCGGCGCCGGCGCGGTCGTCGCGGCAACGCTCGTCATGCAGTTCGTCGGCACGAGCATGACCGGCGGCGCGGAGGGGGCGCTCCTGACCACCACGACCCCCGTCTTCGTGCTCGTCTTCGGCGTGCTCCTCGAGGGAGAACGGGTTCGGCGGGTCGCCTGGGCCGGCTGTGTCGTTGCGCTGGTCGGGGTCGCGGTGCTCGCCGCCCGAAACGGTGGCTTCGGCGAGGCGGCCGGCCCGGACGTGGCGCTGCCGGGGAACCTCGCGCTGCCGCGGCCGCTCCTCGGCGACATCCTGCTCGTGGGGTCGGCGGCGATGTGGGCGCTCTTCAGCAGCGTGGGCCGGCCGCTCGTCGCAGCCGTGGGAGCGTTCCGGGCGATCCTCGGCGCGAGCGCAGTCGCGATCGTGCTGCTGCTCCCGTTCGTCCCGCTCGAGCTGGCGGGGCGGTCGCTCCGGCCGATCACGCCGCTCACCGTGGTTGCGGTCCTCTACCTGGGGATCGGCGCGACCGCGATCGCCTGGTCGCTCTGGTACCGCGGCTACGCGGCCGCGCCGCCGGCCGTGTCCGCGGCGGCCTTCTTCGCCCAGCCGGTGGTGGGCGCTGCGCTGGGCGTGCTGATCCTCGGCGAGGTGCTCGGTCCGGCATTCTTCGGCGGTGCCGCGCTCATCGCGGCGGGCGTTCTCGGGATCGCCGCGGCCACGCGAGGGCGTCGGGAGGCGCCGGAGTAGGCCCCGGTGGATGGGACGCCGCCGCCGGGGCGGAACTGCGCCGAACGGGAACTGCGCCGAACGGGAGCCCGCCGAACGGGATGCCGGCGGCTGGCTGCTAGACTCGCCCGGCCGCGGCTCGCGTGGGGCTGGTGAGAGGCTTGGAGGGTTCGTATGGGGGACGGGCGTGAACGCTGGGCGCTGATCCTCGGCGCGTCGAGCGGGATGGGCCAGGCGGCCGGCATCGCGTTCGCGAGGGCCGGCTATCGGATCGCCGGTGTGCACCTCGACGGTCGGGCGGGCCTGGCGCACGTGCAGGACGTCAAGGCCGCGATCGTCGCCGCGGGCTCCGAGGCCCTCTTCATCAACATGAACGCCGCGGACGACGAGAAGCGGGCCGACGCGCTCGACGGGCTCCGCGCCCGCTTCGACCACTCGATCGCGGAGGGCCGGAGACCGCACCTGCGCGTCGTCATGCACTCCCTGGCGTTCGGATCGCTGCTCCCGTTCCTCGCCGACGACGCGAAGGACCGGATCAGCCGGAAGCAGCTGGAGATGACCCTGGACGTGATGGCGAGCTCCCTCGTCTACTGGGTCCAGGATCTCTGGCGGGGCGGCTTCCTCGAGGCGGGCAGCAAGGTGTTCGCCATGACCTCGGAGGGCTCCGCGCGGATGATCCCTTCGTACGGGGCCGTGTCGGCCGCCAAGGCGGCCCTCGAATCCAACTGCCGCCAGCTGGCTATGGAGTTCGCCCGGCTCGGCTCCGGCGTCGCGGTCAACGCGATCCGGGCCGGCGTCACCGACACGCCCGCGATGCGCAGGATCCCCGAGGCCGCGCGCATGGTGGAGCTGACGCTGGCACGCAACCCGCACGCGCGCATGACCACGGCGGAGGACGTCGCAGATGCGCTCGTCACATTGGCCTCGACGGACTCCGACTGGATCAGCGGCAACGTGATCAACGTCGACGGGGGCGAGTTCATCACCGCCAGCTAGCGCCCTCCGGGCTCCCGGCCGACCGCGAGCCCGGGCCGCCGGAGACCTGCCGCCGGAGACCGACCGCGAGGCCGGGCCGCCGGAGACGGGTTGCCTCAGCTGGTCTCGGCTGCCCGGCGGGCGCGACCGCGCAACAGTCCGTTGCGCGGTCCGAGGGCGAGGGCGAGGAGGAAGATCGCCGTCTGGATCAGCACGATCGACGCACCGGACGCCAGGTTGAGCCAGAACGAGATGTAGATCCCCGCGATCCCGGACGCGATCCCGATCGCGATCGCGATCGCCATCAGGCGCCCGAAGCGGGCGGTCAGGAGCTGGGCCGTGGCCGCCGGCGTCGTCAGCATGGCAACCACCAGGACGATCCCCACCGCCTGGATGCTCACCACGATGGTCATCGCGATCAGGCCGAGGAAGAGGTAGTCGAGAGCGTTGACGTTGAGGCCGGACGCACCGGCGCCCAGCGGGTCGAAGGTGGCGAACAGGAACTCCTTCCAGAACGCCCAGATCACGACCAGGACGATGCCGCCGAGGACCGCCAGGCCGATGAGGTCGCCCAGCCCGATTCCCAGCACGTCTCCGAACAGGAAACCGAACAGGTCGCCCACGTAGTTCGGGATCGCGCTGTAGATCGCGACACCCAGGCCGAACATGCCCGCGAAGAGCACGCCGATGATCGTGTCGGATCGCAGGTGGGCCCGGCGGCTGATCCAGCCGATCCCGAGCGCCGTCGCGACGGCCGCGATCGCGCCGCCGAGGTAGAGCGAGCCGCCAAAGAGGTACGCCATCACGACGCCGGGGAACGCCGCGTGGCTGATCGCGTCACCCATGAACGCGAGCCCGCGCAGCACCATGTAGCTCCCGACCACGGCGCAGACGACCCCCACGAGCGCGGCCGCCAGCAGCGCCCGGACCCCGAACTCGTACTGGAGCGGCGCCAGCAGCAAGTCGATCATGCCGGCACCCAGACGCTCATCGGTGGGTCTCCTCGTGGAAGTGGATCTCGTGGCCGGGCGGTGCGTCGTGGTGGTGCGGGTCGTCCACGAGGAGCGTCTCCCCTCCGACGACCAGCAGGTGGCCGCCGTACGTGCGCGACAGGACGTCGCGGTCCAGGACGAGGTCCGATCGCCCGTGGGCGATCACCGTCCGGTTGATGGCCAGGACGTCCTCGAAGCGCTCCGCCGCGCTGGCGAGGTCGTGGGTCGTGGCGATGACGGTCTTGCCGCGTCGCGCCTCCGCCTCCAGGATTCGCATGAGGTCTTCCTGGGTGGTCGGGTCCACGCCGGTAACGGGTTCGTCCAGCAGGTACAGGTCCGGGTCCGCTGCAAGCGCCCGGGCCAGAAACGCCCGCCGCCGCTGGCCTCCCGACAGGCGACCGATCTGGGTCTGCGCGTTGGGCGTCATCCCGACGAGATCCAGCGCGTCGGCCACTGCTCGGTGGTCCTCGCCGCCAGGCCGCCGGAACGGGCCGAGTCGCGCATAGCGACCCATCACGACCACGTCCCAGACCGAGACCGGGAACTCCCAGTCGACCTGCTCGGCCTGCGGGACATAGGCGATCCGGCGCGCCTCGCCGCCCGCCGCGGCGCCCAGCACCTGCACGCGTCCGCTCCACGGCTTCAGGAGCCCCGCCACGACCTTGAGGAACGTGCTCTTCCCGCCGCCGTTCGGACCGAAGACGGCAAGGATCGACCCGGACTCGACCGTCACGGAGACGTCGGTCAGCGCGGCGCGGCCGTCGTAGCCGACGGTCACCCCGGAAAGGACCACCGCGGGGTGATGGCCGGCGTGAAGCCCTTCGGCGTGTCCGGGATGATGGACCAGGTGGCCGTCACCGGCGTGCGTGTCGGCGTGCGTGTCGGCGGCGGACGCGTGCCCGTCTGCGTCGGCCGCGTGCCCTTCGGCGTCGGACCGGTCCGGTGTCGGCTCGATCACCGGAGGGCCTCCACGACCCGGGCCGTGTCCCACTGCATCATCCCCTCGTACGTGTCGACCGGCGCCTGTCCGAGCGCATCGTCGTACAGGTTGCTGACCACCGTCACGCCCGCCTCCGCGGCCAGCTGCTGCTCGACCTTCGGGTTGAACTGCGCCTCGCTGAAGATCGCCTTGACCCCGCTGGCCCGGATCTCGTCGATGAGCGCAGCGACCTGGCCGGCGCTCGGGTCCTGGCCCGGGGCGGGAACGACGGAGCCGACGATCGTGAGCCCATAGGCGGCCGCGAAGTACGGGAACGCGTCGTGGTACGAGACCAGCTTCCGGTTTGCCGGTGGAACCGTGGCGAACTGCGCCCTGATCGCGCTGTCGAGGGCGGCGAGCCGGGTCAGGTAGGCATCGCCGGACGCCTGGAGGGCCGCCTGCTTCGCCGGAGCGGCCGCCTGGAGCGCGGCGATGATCCGCTTGACGTACAGCTCCGCGTACGCGACGTTCATCCAGAGGTGTGGATTGACGGACCCGGTCCCACCGGTGCCGGTGAGGTACGCCACGCCGGGTTCGTTCGGGCCGAGCTGGACGAGCGCGCTTGCCGGGAGTTTGGCCTCGGCCAGGAGCGGCGTGAGCCAGTCGTCGACTCCCAGTCCGTTCATCACCACGAGGTCGGCACCGGCGATCGCGCGGACGTCCGATGGCGTTGGCGAAAAGGTATGGGGGTCGGCACCGGCCGGGACGAGGCTCGTGACCCGGACCTCGGCCCCTCCCGCCTGGCGTACCAGGTCCGCGAAGACCGTCGTCGTTGCGACGACGTTGAG
>DAOTXE010000055.1:0-9195 GCA_034435355.1 Chloroflexota bacterium | reverse complement strand
CGTCGACCACGGCGCTCGGCCACCCGGAGAGCAGGTCGAGGCCGCGATCGGCAAGCCAGCCCTTGGCGACGCCTCCGAGGTCGAAGCGGACCCCCGAAGACCGCCGCACGACCATCGTCCGGCGCGGGCCGGGCGTGACCGACCAGTCGCGGGACGTCACGCCCGCCGCGGGGGCGTCGGCCATCCCCTCCGCAGCGAGGCGAGCGTCCAGCAGGGTGATGTCGACCAGGCCTCCGATCTCGTCCACGGCATCCAGCCCGGCGCGCAGGACGGTCCCCAGCGTCGGTCCGACGGTCACGACCGGGCGCGCATCTGCATTCAGGGCAGACAGCTCGGAGGTGTCGAGGTGCCGGCTCAGGCGGTCGGCCCACCGGCCGATCCGCGCGAGCAGGCGCCCGGCGTCCTGTCGAGCGCGCGCTTCCTCCGCCGTCGCGGAGAGGTGAACGACGAGGCGGCCGCCCATCGCGGTGGTCGCCACCGACAGCGGGGCGATCGGCGTCGGCGGGTCTTCGACTGGCGCCCGAGCACCGCGGACCGGCCGGTCGACCGCGATCACGGGAGGACCTTCCCGGACTGCGTGGTTCGCACCACCACCGTCTGCTGGGCCGGGGCCGGTACCGTGGTCACGATCGTGACCGGCTTCGGCGCCTTCGCGTCGATCACGCTTGCGCCCGGTGGGGCAGCCTGCCCGGGTGCGAGCTGGACATACTGGATCGGACGCTGCTGGGTGACCGAGGCCGGCACCGTAGGCGTTGCCACCGACGACGACGGGCTGGCAGGGGAGGGCGGTACGACGATCGCGGTCAACAGCGCCGAGAGCGCGGCGATCCCGCCGGCGCCCAGGGCGAAACGCAGCCGGTTCGGGTTGGGCCTGGGCGGGACTGGACGCATGCTCGTCGGATCGGGAAGCGATTGCGGCGCCATCAGTCGCTTCCACCTTCGAACCCGTTGCCGCCGCCGTCAGTGCCCTCGCCACCGACGCTCGGCACGGTGACGTGGACGACCTGGGGCGCCTGCGGCGGGGCCGTCCGGGTGACACGGATGACCGCGGGCGAAGGGGCCGGTCGCACGTACACGACCTCCGGCGGAAGGGTCCCGGTTGCTGCCGCAGTCGGCGTGACGCTGACAGTGGCGACCGGCGTGGCCGCGGATGCGGTGCGGCTGGCCGTGAAGTAGCCGTCGGCGACGAAGATGCCGCCGACGGTGACGAGGACCGCGATCGCGGCAGCCGCGAGGCCGACTCGATGGATTGACGCGTTCATCCGGGGGTCCCTCTGCCGGGCCCGGTAGCCCGGACCACTCCTGAACCCTACGGGCGCACCCTGTGGTGCCCCTTGGGCGAGGATGAGGAACCTCCCATGTGGCGGCGGCTGGTCCTGCGCGCACCTCCGCCGAGCGACGCGAATTGCCGCCGCGATCCGGCCACGGTGTGTCAGAGCGGCCGGCCCGGGATAGGATCGAGCCGAACGGAGGTTGCCGATGATCGCGTGTGTGCCCGTGACCCCGACGGGAGAGGTCGATCCGCGCTGGGGCCGCGCCGCGTGCGTCGCCGTCGCCGAGGTGGTGGGCGGAACGCTGCGACGGTGGGACGAGCACGCGGTCGGCTGGGACCGCCTCCGCGACGAGGGCCTGGGGGGAGGCCACCACGCCCGGGTCGCCCGCTTCGTGCAGGAGCAGCGTGCATCGATCGTGGTCGCCGGTCACATGGGCGACCCGATGCTCCAGATGCTGCGCCGGATGGACATCGAGGTCCGGCTCGGGGCCAGCGGCGATGCGCGTCTGGCTGTCCTGGCCGCGGCGGCGCGACTCGACTGACGCAGGCTGTCCGGGCCGAGGCCGGCGGCCAGCGGACCGCCATGCTGGAGTCGGCGAACACGGCGGCCCCGATCGAGCTTTCGACCGGTCTCCCCGTCATGGCGATGGGCGGATCCACGGGCAGTGACCCCGCGCCGACGCTCGAGCAGCTGAACGCGTACGTCGCCTCCGGTGAGCTCCGCTTCGTGATGGTCGGAGGTGGGGGCGGACCGTCGGGCGGCTCGGCGAGCGTCAGCAGCTGGGTGACGAGGGCTGCACGGTCGTCACGGTCGGCGGGAGCGCGACGAGCGTCTGCGACTGCGCCGCCGCCGTGTCGGCCGGAGGCTGACGGAGCGACGCTGCCGTCAGGCCCCGTGCGACCCGTGAACGGGCGGCGGCTTCAGCCGGGTGCGCGGATCAGGTTGCCGAGCCAGGCGAGCATCGCGGCCTCGTGCATCTCGCCGCCGCTCTCGTGGTCGTTGAACGGGTACTCGCGGATCTCCCGGGGGCCGCCGTACCAGTTGTAGGCCGCGTAGACCGTCGACGGCGGGCAGACGGTATCCATCAGCGCGACGCCGAACAGGGCGGGGGCCGTCGCGGTCCGCCCGAGGATCGCCGCGTCCACGTAGGAGAGGGTCCGCTCGACCTGGGCGACGCGGTCGCGGTGGACCTTCAGATAGCCGGCGATCTGGACATACGGCTGGGTGTCGACAAGGCGGATCGCCCGCGGGACGTCGCTGAGGAACGGCACGTTCGGCATCGCGGCGAGCAGGTCGGACACGAGCCCTGCGACGGCGATCGCGAGTCCCCCGCCCTGGCTCGCGCCCGTCACGGCAACCCGCGCCGGGTCGACGGCGGGGTGGGCGCGGACTACCTCGACCGCACGCACCGCGTCGGTGATCAGACGCCGGTAGTAGTAGCTCTCCGGCGCCAGGATGCCGTCGGTCATGACCCCGTCGACCTGGGGATTGCCGCTCCGGTGCGGGTCGGGGGTGCTTCCGGGGCTCCAGGCCGCGCCCTGCCCGCGCGTGTCCATGATCAGGAAGCCGTACCCGGCCGCCGGCCAGAGGAGGTCCTGGTGCGCCAGGCCGCGTCCGCCGCCATATCCCACGAACTGCACGACCGCGGGAACGGGCCGCGTTGCACCGGACGGCAGCCGCAGCCACGCGCGGATGGTGTCCCCGCCGAAGCCCGCAAACGTGACGTCGTACGTGTCGATGAGCGAGAGGCCCGTGGCGACGCGCGTGAAGGTTGGCGCGAGATCGTGGCTCCGCGCTTCGCCAAGCGTCGCCGCCCAGAAGCTCTCGAGGTCCGCAGGAGGTTCGAGCGCCGGCCTGTAGGCCCGGAGCTGATCGAGCGGGAGATCGACGTACGGCATGGAGGGTCCTTCAGGCCTGGAAGACGACCTGGCCTACGGCCGCAGGGTTCCGAAGAAGACCTGCCAGGCCAGCAGCGACTTGGCGATCAGGCTGAAGAGCATGTACGCCCGCTCGCCGTACAGGTAGTCGCGCCAGCGACCGATTTTGCGGTATTGCAAGACCATGTTGATCGCGAAGACGTTGAAGGCGACGAACAGCGACACGAAGATCCCGATGACGAACCCGGGGATGGGCGCCGAGCCGGGCTCCGTGGCGGAGATCAGGAGCGTCACGAAGATGACGATCCACGGGACGGCGCCGGCGAGGCACCCGAAGACGTAGTGGAGCCACTGTGGCCGGTCGCGCCCCTCGTTGGCGATCTCCATGCTCCAGCCGAACAGGATCATCGCGGCGTTGACGCCGAAGATCGCGATCAATGCGCCGACGTCCTGGACGCCGGCGAGGCCGGCGATGACGACGATCATCACGCTCGAGGAGAACGAGTATTCGATCCAGCGGATCGGGTTCTGGCCACGGGCGAGATGCGCCTCGTACCAGCGGCGTGCCGGGAACGCCATCACGAAATGGGCCACGGCGCTCATGAGGAAGAAGAGGGCGACGGCCGGGCCGATCGGCAGATCCCAGATGGAGCGCTGGGCGCTGACCAGGTGACGGGTCGCCTCGTCGAAGCGCAGGTACGTGCCGACCACCGGCGACGTCACCACCGGGTTCTTCGCGAACGAGAGGGCCAGGATGGCCGCGAACTGGACGAAGTGGAGGACGGCGAGGACGCCGTTCCAGCGAAACAGGCTGGCGGATCGGTCGGCCGGGATCGCGGCCACTGCGCGTGCTGACATGGGCCCTCCGATGGATGCGCACGAACTCGGGACGCGTCAAGGATAGGCCGAGGCGCAGCCGTCTCAAGGGCCTCCCAATCCGCCGCGGGCCCGCCTCCGAAGAGTGGGGGTCAACCCAACTCTACACGGAGGCTCGTTCCGGATGAACCGCATGAAGCGGATCGCACTGCTCCTCGGCTCGGCAGCACTCGTGCTCGCGATCGTCCCCTCGACTGTGGCGGCAGCGTCCCCCTCGCAGACGATCGTCGGGATCGCCACCGCGAACGGCAACTTCAAGACCCTCCTCGCTGCGGTCGGCTGCGCCGATCCCGCGGTCGGCAAGGCCCTCACGAGCGGCCAGCAGCTCACCGTGTTCGCCCCGACCGACGCCGCGTTCGCCAAGCTCGGCCTCACCCCCGCCAACGTCTGCACCGCGCTCCCGAAGGCCAAGCTCACCAAGATCCTGCTCTACCACGTCGTGAGCGGCGACGCCTACGCGAAGGACGTCCTGCCCGCTGCCTGGGGCAAGATCAACACCGTCAAGACCCTCCTCGGCCAGCCGGTCTGGGCGATCCACAACGGCGTCCTCTTCACGACGACCGGCGGCACCTCCCGCGTCGACATCAAGGACAAGCTCTTCAACATCCGCGCCAGCAACGGCGTCATCCACGTCATCACCGCGGTCCTGATCCCCGAGATCTAGGCCGCACCCCCGGCGGTCATGAGCGCCCGGGTCCCATCCCACGCCGAAGCCGGCCCGGTTGGGCCGGCTTCGATGATTCCGGCAGGCGAGCGACCGGCCAGGGCCCGGCCCGCGTCTCGGACGCCAGTGGTGGGACGTGCCGGGAGCTGCGAGTCGGCCCAGGGCGAACCTCGCCCCCGCTAGGATGTCGAGGAGATGAAGACTGCGCTCGTGACCGACGGCGGACGCTTCCGGGAGCCTCCCGCCGACCTCACCGGGCTCCCGTGAAGGCGCTCGTGGGGGCGCGGTTCCCGCTTGTCACCGGCCGCTCGCTCCTCGGTGTCGAAACAGCCCTCCCCCGCGATTTCCCTGCCGATCGGACGTTGGCGATCGTGGCGTTCCAACGCTGGCATCAGTCGCGGGTGGACCGTTGGATCGTCCGTGCGGTGGCGGCCGGAATCCCGCCCACGACCCGGGGTCTGGCAGGTCCGACGTCGGTCGCTGTCGTCGAGCTGCCGGTCTTGGCTACCCAATGGCGCCCCGTGCGCCACTTCATCGATGGCGGGATGGCGGCGGGCATCGGCGACCCCGATGTGCTCGCCCGCACGATCACGGTCTACACCAACGTGGCGGCCTTCCAGCGGTCGCTGGCGATTGCCGGCAGTGATGACGTCCACGCGCTCGTCGTGACCCGTGATGGGGCCATCCTCTCCCGAGGGCTCGGCGACCCCGATGACGAGTCATGGAACGCGATTGCCTCCGTCCTGCGTGTTGGCTGAGCGGCCGGCAGACGGTGGAGGAAGCCTCCTGCCTGGAGGTTGCCCGTGCCTGACAGCGGCATCGCGGGCGACATTCCCCGGCGCTCGCCTGTGAGCCAGCGTGCGCGGCTGGCGGCCGGCCTCGTCGGGTGCCTCACGCTCCTTGCCATCGGCTGGACCGGACTCCTCATCCCTTCGCTCATCCGCTCGATCGAGGCGACCTTCGGGCAGACCGACGCGGGGATCGGCATCGTCTACCTGGCCTGGGCGCTCGCCTACGCGTCGGGGTCGTTCGGCGGCGGTCCGCTCACCGAGCGCCTTGGTCGTCGCCCGGTCCTGGGCGGCGCCGTTCTCCTCACCGGTCTCGGCGCAGCCGGTCTCGGCCTGGCCACGACATGGGCGGCGTTCGTGGCGGCGGCGCTGGCCGCGGGCGCTGGAGCCGGCTGCCTGGACGGCGGTGCGAACGGCCTCGTCCTCGACGTGTTCCGCGAGGGCCGGGGCCGCGCGATGAACCTGTTGCACGCGTCGTACAGCGTCGGGGCCCTCGCCGCGCCGCTCATCGTGGGGACGCTCGTGGAGAGCAGCGTGTCGTGGCAGGTGATCGCCGTCGGCACCGGCGTCGTCGTGGCGCTGCTGGCGGTGGCCTATGTCGGCGTCCCGATGCCCAGCGGGCGGCGGCCGCCGGCGAGTGCGGGCACAGGCCTGACGGCGACACCGGGCGGCCACGGCGGCCGCCGGCTGCTGGCGGGCCCGTTGCTGCTGCTCGGGGTCGCGATCGCGACGTACGTTGCCTCCGAGGGTGGCGTCTCGAACTGGCTCGTGCGATTCCTGGAGCCGGCGCCGCTGACCACGGCGACCCTGGCGCTGTCGCTGTACTGGGCAGGGCTGACCGCGGGACGCCTCGCCTCGTCGGTCATCGCGGACAGGTTCGACCACCTGCGCTTCACCATCGCCTGCGCGCTGGCCATCGCCGCGCTGATCACGGCCGCCGTGCTCGTCCCGGTGCTGCCGCTCTCGATCGCCGCCTTCGCCGCCGCAGGCGTGGCGTCCGGCCCCGTCTTCCCGATGATCGTCGCGATCGGCGGGGACCGCCATGCGGAGCGCTCGGCCGCCGTCGCGGGGTCGCTCACGGGGATGGCCGTCATCGGCTCGATCGCCTATCCGCCGGTGATGGGCTTCGTGTCCGTCAGCATCGGCCTGACGGTCGCCATGCTCGGCACTGCGCTCCTTGCGATCGCCTGCGTGCTCGCGCTCGTGGTGTTCGGCCGGGCAACCCGCCCCCACACTGACCCCGGTCGCCGGCTGCACGTCGCGTCATCCGATCTGGGCTGACGTCCCGGCGGAGCCACGGGCCGAAGCGAGCCCGTCACCCGATCAGGTGGGTGGCGGCTCGCAGCCGGTTGACGTAGGGTAGGGACGGAAGCATGACCACGCTCGAGAACCGGCCGAACACCGCGCTCCTCGTCATCGACGTGCAGAACGGCGTCGTTGCGGGCGCATACGAGCGCGACGCAGTCGTCGCCAACGTCGCCAGCCTTGTCGAGAAGGCGCGGCGGGAACGCGTCCCCGTCGTGTGGGTCCAGCACTCCGACGAGCAGCTCGCGAGGGGAAGCGACGAGTGGGGCCTGGTCCCTGAGCTGGCTCCGGCCAGCGCCGAGCCCCTCGTCGAGAAGGGCTACGGCGACGCCTTCGAGGACACGACCCTCGAGAGCGTGCTGGCGGACCTGGGCGTCGGGCGACTTTTCGTGGTCGGCGCACAGACCGATGCGTGCATCCGCTCGACGCTCCACGGCGCGTTCGTGCGGGGGTACGACGCGACGCTTGTCGGTGATGCACACACCACCGAGGACCAGACTGCCTGGGGGGCGCCGCCGCCGGACAAGGTCATCGCGCACACGAACCTGTACTGGACCTACCAGACGGCGCCTGGAAGGACCGCCGGGACGGTCAGGACGAAGGACGTCGACTTCCGCACGCCCTGAAGCTGTCCGGCGCGGGCGCCGGTCACGGCAAGGGCTGCGCCAGCGCGCCGTCGGATCGAACCGGTGGCTGGCGGGCGCATCGCCGCCGGTCCACGGTGTCGACCCCGGGTCCGAGCGCGTCGAGATGCCACCGCCTCGACGCCGGGCGGGGCGCGCGGTCAGCCGCAGAAGTCGAGCGCGATCTCCGCGAGAGCCCGGGCGCAGGCGATCGTGCCGCGCACGCTCACCCATTCGACGTCGGCGTGGGCGCCCTCGCCGGGCGGGCCCAGCAGCACGCTCGGGATCCCGGCGGCCGCGGTGTATGCCGAGTCGGCCCAGAAGCTGACACCGGCCAGCTTGGGCGGGACGCCGGTCGCGCGGGCGCTCGCAGCGCGGACGAGCTCCACGAACGGGTGGTCGGCCGCGATCTCGAAGGGGTCGCGGGCAAGCGTGACCCGCGCAGAGGCGTCGAGCGTGGGATCCTCCGTGCGGCAGGCGTCGAGGACGGCCTCGATCTCCTCGAGGACGCCCTCCGGAGTCTCGCCCGGCAGCGTGCGCCGCTCGACCGACAGCAGGCAGCGGTCCGGCAGGGTGGCCATCTCGGTGCCGCCCGCGATGCGCGAGGCGTGGAGCAGCCCCGCCCCGAGCAGAGGGTGGATTCGCCCGGCCAGCCCTTCCGTGTAGCGCTCCAGCGCGCTGATGACGGGACCGGTGCGGAAGATGGCGTCGATCCCGAGGTGCGGACGGGAGCCGTGGGCTGCCTTCCCGAGCACCTCGACCTCGACCCACACGAAGCCGCGGTGCGCGATCCCAAGCGCCAGCTCGGTCGGCTCGGTGATCACGGCGCCGTCGGCCCGGACGTGGCGAAGGACTTCCACGATGCCCGTGCTGGTGGTTTCCTCGTCCGCGACGGCGACGACGAGCACGCGGCCCCGAACGCCCGCGCGGACCGCCTCGCGGGCTCCCACGAGCGCGGCGGCAAGGCCGGCCTTCTGGTCGTACGCGCCACGCCCGAGCAGCCGGTCACCCTCGATGCGCGGGTCGAACGGTGCCGCCATCGACCCGGGCCCGACCGTGTCGAGGTGGCCGTAGAGCATCAGGGTCGGTCCGGCGGCGGTACCGGCGTCGTCGGCGTGCCGCCCTGCGTCGCGGATGACCAGGTTCGGGCGTCCGTCCGGCGAGGGGATCAGGCGGCTCGCCAGGCCGTTCTCCGCCGACCAGCGCTCCACGAACCGGGCGATCTCGTGCTCGCCGGCGCCCCCCGGGACGAGCGCCGGGTTGACGGAGTCGATGGAGATCAGCTGTCGCGCGAGGTCGATGACGTCGTCAGTCTGCATGGTGCAAGCATGCTCGCGATCCACCCGACTCTGCGCGCCGCGAGCACGCGGCGCCCTCCGGCCAGCCCTGGCCTGAACCGACCCTGGCTCGGGCGGACGACTGAGGACGTCGCGCGATGTCGAGGTTCCCGGGCGCCCACTTCGCCCAGCCGCGTCCGATGGGCCCTGCCGGGGGTGTCATGCGCTCCACCGGTCGCCCGTCCTACGATGTCGATGCCGCGGCCCTTCAACCGATCGTGGCCCGCTTCGCCGGAGGCATCATGACCCGCTGGGGCATCCTCTCGACCGCGAACATCAACCGGCTCGTCGTCGCGGGAGCCGCGACTTCGGCCCAGGTGGAGATCGCAGCCGTCGCCAGCCGCGACCTCGCCCGCGCGGTGGCATACGCGCGTGACCACGGGATCCCGCAGGCCTACGGCTCGTACGAGGAGCTGCTCGCCGATCCGTCGCTGGACGCGATCTACATCTC
>DAOTXE010000054.1:0-72238 GCA_034435355.1 Chloroflexota bacterium | reverse complement strand
CGGCCTGCGTCCCGGCGGACCAGGTGACGGCGCAGCTGGGTCCGGCGAGCACGGCGCTTGCCCTCATCCCGCCCGCTCTGGTCACCCCGCGCGTCAGGGTGATCCCGATCGGGGGCGCCGACCTCTTCGGCGAGAAGCCCGCCCGGGCCGCGGCGTATCCGCTCGTGATCCCGGTTCCCGCCGCCTGGCCCGCGGCGTGGACGGCCTGGAACGGGGCCGACGTCCGGGTCGTCGTGACGACGGGGGTCAACTGCCCCGACCGCGGGGTGAGCCACGAGACCGTGGTCCTTGGGCGCGGCTGGGACTGGCTGTTGCAGGGCGGGACTGCCCGCTACACGGGCACGCACTGGGATTCGCGCTACGGCTGGACCGTCGTCGACGCCGTGCGCACCGGCCACGCCGGCGCGGTCGCCGACCTGATCCGCAACGCCGACGTCGCGGTGAGCGACTTCGAGTGCTCCATGACGCCGACCTTTGTCCAGCACGACAGCGGCACCGTCTTCTCGATCGACCCTCGGGTTGCCCCGCTCATGGCCAAGGCCGGCTTCGACGTCGCGACGATCGCGGCCGACCACAACACCAACGCCGGGCTCGCGGGCGTCGGCCAGACGGTCGACCTCTTCCGGGCCAACGGGATCCAGTCGACCGGCGGTGGGCGCACGCTCGCCGAGGCGCTCCGCCCGGCCGTCGTCGATGCCGGAGGGGTCACCTTCGGGTTCGTCGGGTTCGACGCCATCGGTGGGTCCGCCTCCGCGACCGCGTCATCGCCCGGTGTCGCCCCGCTCACGCCTGCCAATGTCAGGGCCGCCGTGGCGCTGGCCCGTGCGCGCGGGGCGCAGGTCGTGATCGCCCTGCCCCAGTGGAGCTCCGTTGAGTACCGCGCCCGGTTCACCGCGTTCCAGCTCGGCCTCGTGAAGACTCTGGTCACCGCCGGGGTGGACGATATCGTGGGGGCCGACTTCCACTGGGCAGGGGCCCTGTCGATCACGTGGACCGGGTCGGCCTACCGGTACGTGGGATCCAGCCAGGGCAACTTCTGGTTCGGGCAGGACTGGAGCCGCCAGACGCAGGAGGGGATCATCACGTCCCTGACGTTCGTCGGGACGCGCCTTGCCCAGGTTCGCCTCACCCCGACCGTCGTGCTCGACGATGCCCAGCCGAACCTCGTCGACCCCGCCACGGATGGCCAGTTCGTGCTCCACCAGGTCCTTGCCGGGACGACGCTTCCGGCGCGGTAGTGGACCCGGCGCACCTCGCCAGGGGTGCGCTCACCGGCTTCCGGCCGAGCGGCGATACTGTGGGGCGTGTGGACCACCGATCGCGCCCCCGAGCCAACCCCGGGTGACCCGCCGGTTTCGGCGGGCTCCGAACCCCCCGTCTACGACCTCTCGTACCGCGACGCGTTCTGGGCGTCGCGGGATTACGAGGACCGGTGCGACCGGATCGCCCTCCGCGCGCTCCTGCCGGCCTCCGGAGGCCAGCTCCTGGACCTCGGCGCGGGATTCGGCCGGCTCGCCGACGAGTACGCCGCCTTCGACCACGTCACGCTCGCGGACGCCTCTCCGGCGATGATCGAGGCCGCCCGGGAGCGCATCGGGCCGGACCCCCGCTTCACGATCATCGAGGCGGACGCCGGCCACCTTCCGCTCGGACCCAGTTCGATGGATGTGGTGGTCGCGGTTCGCCTGATTCTCCACGTGCGAAACCCGGAGGGCGTCTTCGCGGAGGTCGCCCGGGTCCTGCGGCCGGGGGGCCTGTTCGTGCTCGAGTTCCCGAACCGGCGCCACCTCCTCGCCCGGCTCCGCTACCTCGCCCGCCGGCAGGCATGGTCCCCCGGCGACCCCGCTCCCCACGAGTATCGTGAAGGGCACTTCTCCCACCAGCCCGCGACCGTCGTGCGGCAGCTGCGGACGGCCGGCCTCGTGCCGACCTCGCGGCGTGCGGTCTCGCTGTTCCGATCGGCCCGCCTGAAGGCCGTGGTGCCGGCGGAGTTCCTCGCGCGGATCGAAGGGCCGCTTCAGGAACGGCTCGGGCGCCTCGCCCCGAGCCCGTCGATGTACGTGGCGGCCCGCAACGGGGGCCGAGGGGCCGCCCCGGGAGCCCCGCCGAGCGGCCGGCCGGATCATCCGGCGCCGGTGGCGTAGGCCCTCGCGATGCTGACCTACTTCCAGGCGATCGTCCTCGGCCTGGTCCAGGGCGTCACCGAGCTGTTCCCCGTCTCCAGCCTCGGGCACTCGGTGATCCTTCCCCAGCTCCTCGGCTGGACCGGCGTGGTCGCGGCGCAGTCGGCGTCGGAGTCGTACTTCCTGGCCCTGCTCGTCGGGCTCCACGTGGCGACCGCGCTCGCCCTCGTGGTCTTCTACCGGGACACCTGGGTCAGGATCGTCCGGGGCGTCCTGGCGACGCTCGGGACGCGCCGAATCGAGACGCCCGACCAGCGCCTCGGCTGGCTGCTCATCGTCGCGACGATCCCGGCGGGCCTGACCGGGCTGCTGCTCGAGCATCCGCTCCGGGTGATCTTCGCCAAGCCGCTCGCGGCCGCGGGATTCCTCGTGCTCAACGGCCTGATCCTGCTCGCCGGCGAATGGCTGCGACGGCGGGCCCAGGGCCGCATCGCCGGGCCGGCGCGCCACGCAACCCGGGTCGGCAGCCACGCGACACCAGCCGGACGGCGACTCGACGACCTGGGCTTCCCCGTCGCGGCGACCGTCGGCGTCGCCCAGGCCTTTGCGCTTCTGCCGGGCATCAGCCGGTCGGGGATCACGATGGTCGCCGGGCTCGTGCGCGGGCTCGACCACGAAGACGCGGCCCGATTCTCGTTCCTCCTGGCGACGCCGGTCATCCTGGCCGCCGGCGTCTACAAGCTGCCGGACCTGCTGGGCCCGAACGGCGACGGGGTGCGCCTCCAGGTCCTCGTCGGGAGCGTCGCGGCGGGCGTGGCTGCGTATCTCTCCGTGCGTTTCCTGGCCCGCTACTTCACGTCGCGGACGCTCACCCCGTTCGCGATCTACTGCCTGGTCGTCGGGCTGCTCGCGCTCGTCCGGTTCGCCTGAGGTCGAGGGGCCGACCGTTCCGGCGGCGCGCGGGCCGGCCGGCGGCGGTAGGCGGCCCGAGAATCGTCGCCGCGATTGTCGCCCCCCGAAACTCTCCGCGTGCCCCGGGGCGAGGTGCGTCATCATAGGGAGAGCGCGCCGCCCTCGATGACTGACGCCTCGACCCGAAGCGGAAAGGACATGGCAATGCAGGGAGTCCTCGCCGTCGTCCTCGCGGGTGGAGCCGGCGAGCGGCTCTCGGTGCTGTCCGCCATCCGCTCCAAGCCCGCCGTGCCCTTCGGCGGCAAGTACCGGCTCATCGATTTCAGCCTGTCGAACTGCGTCAACTCAGAGGTGGACGACGTTCTCGTCCTGACCCAGTACAACCCTCGCTCGCTCATCGATCACATCGGGACCGGGCGACCGTGGGACCTGGACCGGATGCGCGGCGGTGGGGTCAAGATCCTGCAGCCGTACATGTCCCGCGAGCGGAGCGGCTGGTATCTCGGCACCGCCGATGCGGTCCGCTACAACCTGCACGAGATCGACCAGGACGGCGCGGACCTCGTGCTCGTGCTTGCCGGCGACCACATCTACAAGATGGACTACCGGCCGATGATCGCGGCCCACCGCGCGTCGGGGGCGGCCGCCACCGTCGCCGTCCGCACGGTCCCGATGGCCGAGGCATCGCGGATGGGGATCTGCTCCCTGGACGCCGACGGCCGGATCGTGGACTGGGAGGAGAAGCCCGCCGCTCCGAAGAGCGATCTCGCGTCGATGGGGGTCTACATCTTCACGCGGGCCGCGCTCCACGAATGGCTGGACGAATCGCGGAGCGATTTCGGGCGCGACGTCGTCCCGGCGATGCTCGCCGGTGGGGCCCCGGTGTTCGGGCACCGGTTCGACGGCTACTGGCGCGATGTCGGGACGATCGAGGCGTACTGGGCGGCCAACCTCGACCTCGTCGGGCTGGTGCCCCCGCTCGACCTGTTCGACCGCAGCTGGCTCATCCACACGCGATCGGAGGAGCGGTCGCCGGCCAAGCTGGGTCCCGAGGCGATTGCGCGCCACTCGCTGCTCAGCCACGGCTGTATCGTCAACGGCACGGTGCTCAACTCCGTCCTCTCGCCCGGCGTGCGGGTCTACGAGGGTGCGCTCGTGCGCGACTCGGTGGTGCTGCTGGACAGCGAGATCGGGCCTGGGGCGGTCGTCGACACGGCCATCATCGACAAGTTCGTCCACGTCGGGGCGCGCGCGGTGGTGGGCCAGGGCGAGGATCGCGACACGCCGAACGTCGACGAGCCGGCGCATCTGTATTCCGGCATCACGGTGGTCGCCGAGCGCGCGAACATCCCGCCGGATACGCGGATCGGGCGCAACTGCCTGATCGGGCCGCGGGTCCTCGAGTCGGATTTCCCGAGCCACGGTGTCCCGTCGGGGACATCGGTATATCGCACGAAAGCCACGGAGCCGGAGACGCCCGCCGACGCCTGACCGGCGGTCGCGCGCCGCTTCGACGGATCGTGGCGATCCGCCGCCGCGCCCGGCGGACGGTTCAGCGGTGCCCCGAGAAGCGAAACGGACCCGGCCGCCCGAGGTCGGGCGAGGCGCGGGTCCGTGTTCGGTGCCGGGTGGCCGGGAGGAGGTCGGTCGGGCCGGCTGTGATGGAGGCTCGGAGGAGGAGTCCGATCTCCTTGGTCAGGATTTGACCAGTGTAGCCTGAACTGATCCTGAAACGAGGGTCGGTTCTCGATCCCGCGCGAGCTCACCCGTCCGGCGTGGCCCACCTCGTTACCGCGCCGACCGCACGCCGCCACATCTCCTGGCCCTCCGCGCGCCGGCCCGCGTCGATCCTCGGCTCGAAGGTCCGGATCGTGCCGGGCATCGGCGGCAGGTTTGCCGCGTCCTTCCAGAACCCGGCGCCCATGCCGGCAAGCAGGGCGGCCGCGCGCGCCGTGGTTTCCGGGAAGGATGAGCGCAGGACCGGGATCCCGAGCCAGTCGGCCTGGATCGCACACGCGGCATCGCTGGCGGAGAGGCCCCCGCCGACTTTCAGGCTGGCCACGCGCACGCCGGCGCTCGCGTCGATCTCGTCGAGGATCGCCCCGACCTGGAAGCCGATGGAATCGAGGAAGGCGCGGGCGATGTGGGCCCGCGTGTGACCCAGCGCGAGGCCCAGCAGCGAGCCGCGTGCCTCGCGGACGTCGTAGGGAACGTTGAGCCCGGTGAAGGCGGGCACGAACACGAGCCCTGCTGCGTCCGGCACGGTCTCGGCCAGCCGGCCGAGCTCGTCGTCGGTCGCGATGATGCCGGCCCCATCGCGCAGCCAGCGCACGACCGCCCCCGTGACCGTGGTGTCCGCCTCCAGGCAGTAGGTCGGGCGGCCGTCGAGCAGCCAGGCGAGGTAGACCTTCATCGTCTGCAGGGCCGGTGCCGCGTCCCCCAGGCAGACATCGACGAACGACGCCGTCCCGTGGGTGCACTCGGCGGCGCCGGCGGCGCGGCAGTCATAGCCGAAGAGGGCGGCCTGCTGGTCGGCGATCATCGCCCGAACCGGCACCCGGGTCCCGTGGACGTCCAGCCAGCCGAACTCGTCGACCGTCGCCGTCACGTCGGGCAGGGCCGCGCGCGGCAGGTCGAGGTAGGCCAGCCAGTCGGCCCAGTACTCGCGTGCCCGGAAGTCGAGGAGCGTCATGCTCTGCGCCAGCGACACGTCGGCGCGGTGGCCGTCCGCTCGACCGAGCGCGTTGAGCACCCACAGGGCCGAGAGGCCGGTGCGCATCCGTCCTTCGCGCGCGGCCCCGGCGACGGCCGGGTCGTTGGCCAGCCGCCAGGCGAGGTGGAGCGCGGAGCTCCACGGGCCGGGCCACTCGCCGAGGCGGGTGCGGCACTCGCCGGCGCGCGGCCACGCGCGCAGCTCGCGCTCGAGCGCCTGCGTTCGCAGGTCCTGCCAGGTGATGGCGTTCGCCAGGGGACGGCCCGTCCGCGCATCCCAGACGAAGTCCGTGCCGCGCTGCGAGGCGATCCCGGCGCCGGCAAGGTCGCCGGCACCGACCCCGGCCTTCGCGAGCGCCTCGTCGATCGACTCGCGCACGCCCGCTGCCACGACAAGCGGATCCTGCTCGACACGGTCCTCCGTCGGGTGGAGCCGTGCGAGCGGCCGATAGCCGTAGCCGCGGACCGCCCCGTCCCGGTCGAGCACGAGGGCGCGGCTTCCGCTCGTGCCCTGGTCGATTCCGATGAGGAGGTCTTTCATCGGACGCTCGCCATCAACGGTGCGCTTCCGGCAGCAGCTCCTCGAGCCGGTGGATGGCGAACGTCGGCCTGATCGCGGACGCCTCGAGCGTCGCCTCCGTGGTCGCCCCGGTGAGCGCGAGGGCTGCCGCCATCCCCGCGTCGAGGCCCATCTTCACGTCGGTCTCCAGCCGGTCACCGGTCATCAGGCATTCCGCGGCCGGCCGGCCGAGCATCGCGAGCACGGCGTCGCTCGTGTAGTGGGACGGCTTGCCGACGATCGCCTCGCAGGTCACCCCGGTGCAGGCCTCCACGGCCGCGATGATCGACGCCGCGTCGGGTTCCCCGCCGCCCGGGACGGGGCAGTAGCGGTCTCCGTTGGTGGCGAAGAAGCGCGCCCCGGCCCGGATGGCGTCGAACGCGACCTGGAGCTTGGCGTAGACGAACGTGCGATCGAAGCCGGCGATCACGGCATCGGTCCGCGCTGCCTCGCCCACGATGTCGAAGCCCGCCGCCTCGAGCGCGCGCACCAGCGGCTCCTCGCCGATCACGAACAGCCGCGCGCCGGGCATCCGCTCCTGCAGGAAGCGCACCATGACCTGGGTCGAGACGAGGATGTCGTCGAGGCTCGTCGGCAGCCCCAGGCGGGTGAGCTTGACGGCGTAATCCTCGGGTCGATGGGTGGGGTTGTTGGACAGGAACACGGTCCGGCACCCCAGCTCCCGGAGGCGCGTGATCGTCTCGCCTGCGGTGGGAAGGAGCGCGTTGCCCAGGTAGACCGTCCCGTCGAGATCGAAGACGTATCCCCGATAGAGCCGGTCGGGGCGGGCCATCACGCGTCGATGCGTTCGAGCGTCCAGGACCAGCGATACGTCCCGGGGCCGACGAGGTACTCGGGCAGCGTGTCCGGCCCGCAGCTGGCCGTCCCGAGGCCGCGATGGGCGGCGTCGAGATGCACGACCGCGACGTCCCGCGGGACCAGCTCGCCGTGATGGGCCGCCGCCGCGAGGTCCGCCGCCCGGAACCGCGAGACCGACACCTGGCGCGGCTCGTCGAGCGTGATGCGAAGGCCACGGCCGCCCGCGTCGGTCAGGGCGATCCAGCGGACATCCGCCCGTCCCCCGCACTCCTGGGGCCGGACATAGGGGACGTGCAGGTCGTCGACCGTGGAGCGCCAGCGGCCGACGCGACCCGCCCGCCGCCGGTCCGGGTACGTCTCGTGCGGCCCGCGTCCGAACCACTCGACGCTCTCCAGGCCCGGCGCGACCTCCAGGGCGCATCCGACCCGCGCGAGGTCGGGGAGCGTCTCCGGGATGACGACGGTCTCGCGCACGTGGACGGCACCCCCGGACAGGCCGGTCAGGACCATCTCGTGGGGCACCTCGATGCCGGCTCCCGTGCGGTAGCGGCTCCGGACCGTGGTGATCCCCTCGACGTCCTCGATCGACTCGAGGGTGCGGGCGAGATCCGCGAGGCCCAGGCGCTCCCATTCGGCGGCGAGGCCGGGAATCCGGTCGTTGTCGGTTGGGGCCCGCCAGAGGCTCAGGCGCGGCGGCGCGGTGACGAGCTCGTGGATCAGCAGGCCCTCGAGGTCGACCGGGACGCCCCGGTGGGAGACGCCGCGCACGCGGGGCGCGTTCGGATCGGGTTCCGGAAGCGCCGTCAGCGGCAGCTGGGCCCAGGCGACCTCGTGCCCGGCGGGCGCCCACGACTCGTCGGCAGCGGTGACGAAGCGCACGGTCAGCCAGGCCTCGCCGCCGCCGCGCTGGATCGCGTCCCAGCCGGGCAGGGCGACGACCGCTTCCTCGCCCGGCCCGAGGGCCGGCAGCGGCAGCTCGACGGCGTGGACGGCCGTGCCCTCCACGGCCACCTCGATCTCGCCGCGGAGCCAGGCCAGGTCGCGGAAGTCCTGGCGGTTCTGGATCGTGATGCGGCCGTCCGCGAGGTCGCTCGCCGACGCGCCCACCCGCACGGGCGCGGCGATCGCGTGGTGCTCCCAGAGCGCGGGCTTCGGGGTCCGGTCGGGGAAGACCACGCCGTCGATGCAGAAGTTGCCGTCGTTCGGCTCGTCGCCGAAGTCGCCCCCGTAGGCCCAGCGGCGTGTTCCGTCGGGCATCTCCTGCACCAGCCCGTGGTCCCACCACTCCCAGATGAAGCCGCCCTGCAGCCCGGGCGTGCGCTCGATGGCGTCCCAGTAGTCGGCCAGTGTCCCGTTGCTGTTGCCCATCGCGTGCGAGAACTCGCACATGATCAGCGGGTGGCGCTGGCGGCCCGAGGCCGCGTGCCCCGTGATCGCCCAGATCGGTGGGTACATCGGGCAGGTGAGGTCGCTCACGTCCTGGTCGCTGGCCCAGTCCCAGCGAACTGCCCCCTCGTAGTGGAGCGGGCGGGTCGGGTCGTAGCGACGCAGCCAGGCAGCGGCCGCCTCGTGGTTGGCCCCGTGGCCGGACTCGTTGCCCAGCGACCACGCGATCACAGACGGATGGTTCTTGTCGCGCAGCGCCATCCTCGAGACGCGGTCGACCCAGGCGTTCAGGTAGCGCGGGTCGTCGCACAGGCTTTCGATGAACGCGTGAGACTCGATGTCGGCCTCGTCGACCACGTACAGCCCGAGCTCGTCACAGAGGTCCAGGAACGCCGGGTCGTTCGGGTAGTGCGAGGTCCGGACCGCGTTGAAGCCGAAGCGCTTCATGGTCACCAGGTCGTCCCGCATCGACGCCTCGGAGATCACCCGCCCGGTGTGCTGGTCGAAGTCGTGGCGGTTGACGCCCCGGATGAAGACCCGCCTCCGGTTGATCAGCAGGTCGAGCCCCTCGATCTCGACCCGCCGGAAGCCGACCCGGAGGGTGAACGATTCGACGGCGATGCCGGCCGGCGAGCGGAGCGTCACGTCGAGCGGGTACAGCACCGGCAGCTCGGACGACCACGGCTGGATGTCCGCGACGTCCGCCTTCAGCGTCACCCGGCCCACGGACGCGGGCGCCAGCTCCTCGTACAGCGGCGGCCAGAGGACAGTTCGCTCCTCCTCGCTGAGCGCGGCCGACGAGATCACGCGGTCCGCGAGAACACGACGATGCCGGCTGGGCCGCTGGCCCTCGTGGCGCCCGGTATGGGGCACCGGCGCCGCGAGCAGCCCTGTCCGGTCGCCGAGGCGGGCCTCCACGGTCCAGCCTGGAGCCGGCGCCGAGCCGCCGAAGTCGATCTCGGCCCGGACCTCCAGCGTCCCGCTCGCGAGGTCCTCGCCGAGCGTCGCGATGGCGCGCACGTCGACGAGATGGACCGGCTCGGTCGCGTAGAGGAAGACCGGACGGGTGATCCCGGCGTGCCACCACTGGTCCTGGTCCTCGACGTAGCTGGCGTCGGACCACTTGACCACCGTCAGCGAGACCGTGTTCGGTCCCGGGCGGACGAGATCGGTGACGTCGAACTCGGCGGCAAGATGCGAGTCCTTGCTGATCCCGGCCTCGCGCCCGTTGACGCGGGCGATCAGCACGCTCTCCGCCGCCCCGACGTGGAGGACGATCCGCCGCCCGGCCCAGCGCCCGGGGATCTCGACCTCGCGCTCGTAGAGGCCGGTCGGGTTCGCCGCGGGTACCCGCGGGGGCAGGTCCCGGAAAGGCATCCGGACGTTCAGGTAGTGCGGATGGTCACTCGAGCCCTGCATCGTCCAGCAGCCGGGCACGGCGACCTCGCCCCAGGTGGCCGAGGGATCCGCGTCGGGACGCGCCAGGAGCTGAAAGCGCCAGGTCCCGTCGAGTGACACGCGGTCCCGGTGGGGGACCGCGTGCATCGGAACCCTGCCGACGCCCGTGAGCTCGGGCGCCTCCCAGGGGGAGGGAACGGGAATGCCCACTACTCCTTTGTCGACCCGAGGGTCAGCCCACTCACGAACTGCTTCTGGAGCAGGAAGAAGACGATCAGGGTCGGGAGGGCGACCAGGACCGAGCCTGCCGCGACCAGGTTGTTGTTGGTGAAGAACTCGCCCTGGAGGTTGTTCAGGGCGGACGTGATGGGGAACTTCGCGCCGGTCTTCATGAGGACCAGGGCCCAGAAGAAGTCGTTGTAGATCCAGGTCACCTGCAGCGTCGCCAGGGCGGCCAGCGCCGGCCGGGTGAGCGGCAGGATGATCGTCCAGTACGTCTTCCAGACCGACGCCCCGTCCATCACGGCGGCCTCGTTGAGCGCCTTGGGGATCGTCTTCATGTAGTTGCTCAGCACGAACGTGCAGAAGCCCATCTGGAAGGCGACGTGGATCAGGGTGATCCCGATGTACTGGTCGTACAGGATGCCGTTGTCGCTCAGGGGGGCGAACATCGGGATCACCAGGAACATCCGGAAGAGTGGCGTGATGATGACCTGGGGCGGCAGCAGGTTCGCGCCCGAGAACACCATGAGCAGGATCAGGTTGAAGCGCCAACTGTAGCGCGAGACCGTGAACGCCATCATCGACGCCAGGAACAGCACGAGGATGACAGCCGGGACCAGGATGATCACGGTGTTGAAGAAGTACATCGGCAGCTGGCCCTGGTTGAACGAGTTGACGTAGTTGTCGAGGTTGTACGTCCCGCCGATCGACACGTAGCCGAACTTGGCCGTCTGGTCGTAGGGCCGGAACGAGGTGTAGATCGCCCACGCGATCGGGAGGACCCAGATCACGCTCATCGTGATCAGGAAGGCCTGGAGACCCGCCCGCCGCAGCTTCTTCTTCCGGGCCGCGGTGCCGCTGGCCATCTGCGTCACTCGTTCTCCTCCCCCAGCGCCCGGAAGAGATAGAAGATGATCGGGCCGACGGAGATGACGAGCAGGACCACCGCGATCGCCGAGCCGAATCCGATCCGGCTGGTCTCGCCGATGATGTTGTTGGTGACCAGCGTGGACAGCAGCTCGAGCCCGTTGAGCCCATGATTGGTGATGAAGGCGAGGTCGAATGCGCGCAGCGACTCGATGACCGTGATCACGAGGATCACGATGTTGATCGGGCGCATGACCGGGAAGACGACCCGGAAGAACGTCTGGGCCTCGGTGGCGCCGTCGATCGACGCGGCCTCACGCAGGACCGGATCGAAGCCCTTCAGGCCGGCAAGGTAGAGGACCATCACGTAGCCCACCTGGCGCCAGCTCGCCGCCACGAGGATGGCCCACAGGTTGATGCTGGGGTCGCCCAGCCAGGAGATCTGGTTGCCCTGCGCGGTCCTACCCAGGATGTTGTTGAGCAGGCCCTGCTCCGGCGCATAGATGAGCTGCCAGATGAAGCCGATGATCGCCAGCGAGAGGACGACCGGCATGTAGAGGGCGCTCTGGTAGATGCGCGTTCCGCGGATGTTCTTGTCCAGCAGGACCGCGAAGAACATCCCCAGCGGGGTCGCGATCACCAGGAAGAAGATCAGCCAGATGAGGTTGTGCTCGAGGGCCGGGAAGAACGGCTGGTAGATGTTGACGAGGTCCGAGTAGTTCTTGAGGCCGATGAACTTGATGGTGCCCAGCCCGCCGATCCCGTTCCAGCTCGTGAAGGAGAGCACGATCGACGCGGCCGTCGGGAGCAGGATGAAGACCCCCACGAGCAGGGTGGGGATGCCGGCCATGACCCACAGCGTCACCTTGTCGCCCCGCGACAGGAGGCTGTAGCGCTTCTTGCGGGCTGCGGGCAGAGACGTCGTCACCCCGCCGGCGCCGGCCGGCGGGGTGACGCTGCCCGATCGCTCGATGCGATCAGTCACGACTCACGCGTCCTGCGAGGGTCGCTAGCTCACTGCGGGGGCAGCGAGTCGTAGTACGACTGGATCCCGCTCAGGAACTTGTCGAGGTTCTGGCTGGGGTTGCTCAGGAAGCTGAGCAGGAAGCCCTGCATGCCCGACGGGCCCGCGAAGTCCGAGCGCGCGTCGCGATCCAGGAACTGGGCGATCTTGCCGGCGCCCGCGATGATCTTGGCCTCGTCGACCTGGAACGGGGTGTATCCGCTCGTGTCGGCGTTCTTGACCGCGGCGATGTCGCCCGAGACCGCGGTGTATGCCTTCTGCGCACCGGGGGTGCCGATGCAGGCGAGGAACGCCTTGGCGGCCGCGGCGTTCGCCGGGTGCGCCGTCAACATGAACCCGTCGATCGGGGCGTCCATCGCGTTCTCGCCGTCGTAGGCGGTGCCGAGCGTTGGGAAGGTGAACATGCCGACGTCGGTCAGGTCAGCCTTCGGGACCTGCCCGGCACCCGCGAACGTGCCCAGGAAGTACATTCCGGCGACGTACTTGCCGGAGGCGTCGGGCACGAGCGCCGCATTGGCGGCATCCTGCCAGGTCCGGCCGGGCGCGCCCTGCTGGAAGTAGGGGAGCAGGTTCGCCCACTCCTGGAAGACGGCCTTGACCTTCGGATCGGTCCACTTCTCCGTCCCGGCCATCAGGCCGACGTGGAAGTCGTAGCCGTTCATCCGCATGTTGAGGATGTCGAAGGTGCCCATCGCCGGCCAGCCGTCCTTGTCGCCGAAGGCGAGCGGGACGAGGCCGTCGGCCTGCATCTTCTTGGCCAGCGTGATGAAGTCGGCGATCGTCGTCGGGACGGTGTAGCCCATCTTCGTCCAGAGGCTCTTGCGGTACTGCACCACCCACGGGTAGTTGATGATCGGCACGAGGTACTGGTGCCCGTCGGCGGCGGTGGACGCCGTCTTGAAGGCGTCGGTGTAGTTCGACCCGATCTGTGCCCAGACGTCGTCGATCGGCGTGAGCAGGCCCTGGGCGGCGAAGAAGCGCAGGCGGTTGCCGGCGAACCACTTCGCGACGTCGTCAGGCTTGCCCTGCAGGTACGAGCTGATCTGGTTCTGGAATGTGCCGTGGTCGGTCGTGTTGACCGTGATCGTGATGCCCGCCTGGGTCTGGCAGTAGCTGGTGAGCGCTGCCACGGCTGCCTTGGGAACCGCGTCGCTCTCGTTCGAGCCCAGGGTCGTCGCACCGAGGGACGCGGCCGACGCGGCCGGCGACGGGGCCATCGAGGCTGCCGCCGACGCGGCCGCCGATGCTGCGGCGGACGGCGCCGCGGGGGTCGGCGTCGCGCTTCCGCTGCACGCCGAGACGATGATCGCGAGCGTCGCCAGCGTGACGAGCCCGCTCCTGCGCCAGGGCGCAGCCAAACTGCCCATGTACCACTCCTCCAAACGCGGGGCTGGGGCCGGTACGCCCGCCCAGCAGAACGCCGTCAGCCTACAACCACCGAGTTGCGTACGGGTGTCGAATCCGCAACGGGTGGGGACGGCCCATACTTTCGGGAGAGCTCGTCGATGGGGGTCTTGGCCACGGACGGGAGGATTCGGAGGGACACATGACGGCGACCTGGCACGGCGCGACGAACGAGCTGCACCTTCACAGCGGCCGGATCAGCTACGTCGTCCGTGCGCTCGAGGATGGCTCCCTTGCCCAGGTCTACTTCGGCCCTGCCCTCGCACCCGGGCGTTCGTACGCGCACCTCGGGCCGGCTCACTTCGAGGGCTTCTCGGACCGCCAGACCGAGTTCGTCGCCCTGGAGTACCCGACTGGTGGAACGGGGGACTTCCGCGTTCCCGCCCTCGCGGTCGAGCATGCCGACGGGTCGAGCGTCCTCCATCTCGCCTATGCCGGGCACCAGATCAGCGCGGGCAAGCCAGCGATCCCGGGGCTGCCGGCGACGTACGTCGAGCGCCCCGACGAGGCGGAGACGGCCGAGATTCTGCTGGTCGACGCGGCGAGCGGGGTCGAGGTCCGGCTGCTCTACACGATCTTCGTGGACAAGCCGGTGGTCGCGCGCAGCGTCCGGATCCGGAACGCGGGGACGGCGCGGGTCACGCTCCGCTGTGCAATGAGCGCATCCCTCGACCTGCCCGATTCCCGCTGGGACGTGCTCCAGCTGGCCGGGACGTGGGCGCGGGAGCGCCATCTCGTCCGGCAGGCGCTGGCTCCCGGGCGCGCGGCGGTGACGAGCGGTTACGGAGCGTCGAGCCACGAGGCTAACCCGTTCGTGGCGTTCGCGCGACCCTCCACCATCGAGGACCAGGGCACCGCCGTCGGGTTCAGCCTCGTCTACTCGGGCAACTTCCGCGCCGAGGCCGAGGTGGATCCGTTCGGGACGACGCGCCTCCGGCTCGGCATCGAGCCGGAGGGCTTCGCCTGGGCGCTCGAGCCCGGCGAGGAGTTCGCCACGCCGGAGGCCGTGCTGGCCTGGTCGGAGACCGGCCTGGGCGGCCTGAGCGACGCCTACCACCGCCTCTACCGCGAACGGCTCGCCCGCGGTGCCTGGCGCGACCGCCCGCGGCCGGTCCTGCTCAACAGCTGGGAGGGTGCCTATTTCGACGTGCGAGCAAGCCGGATGCTCGAGATGGCGGCCGCTGCCCGCGACATGGGGATCGAGCTGTTCGTGCTCGACGACGGGTGGTTCGGCGAGCGCGACAACGCGACGAGCTCGCTCGGCGACTGGGCCGTCGATCGCCGCAAGCTCCCCGACGGGCTCGACGACCTCGCCCGGGGGGTGGAGGCGCTGGGCATGCGCTTCGGCCTGTGGATCGAGCCCGAGATGGTGAGCCCCCGCAGCCGGCTCTTTGCCGCCCACCCGGACTGGGCGATCGGTGTCCCGGGTCGGCCGCGCACCGAGAGCCGGAGCCAGCTCGTGCTCGACATGTCGCGCCCCGAGATCGTCGACCACCTGTTCGCCACCATCCGCGACGTGCTGCGCAGCGCGCCGATCAGCTACGTGAAGTGGGACTACAACCGGAACATCACCGAGCCGTTCAGCCTCGCCCTGCCCGCTGATCGACAGGGGGAGTTCTTCCACCGCTACATCCTCGGCGTCTACGATCTCTACGACCGGCTGACCCTCGAGTTTCCCGAGATCCTGTTCGAGTCGTGCGCGGGCGGGGGCGGCCGCTTCGACCCGGGGATGCTCGCCTTCGCACCCCAGGCCTGGACGAGCGACGACACCGACGCGATCGAGCGCCTGCGCATCCAGTGGGGCACGTCGCTCGTGTACCCGCTCAGCTCGATGGGCGCCCACGTCGCGGCCGTGCCGAACCACCAGGTCGGCCGGGTCACGCCGCTCGCCACGCGGGCGGCCGTCGCCTTCTTCGGCGTTTTCGGCTACGAGCTCGACCCGGCAGCCCTCGCTCCCGACGAGCGCCGCCAGATCGCCGACCAGGTGGTCTTCTACAAGACGCATCGCGAGCTGTTCCAGCGCGGACGGTTCCTGCGCCTGCGGAGCCCGTTCGAGGGAGACCGCAACGAGGCCGCCTGGATGTCGGTCTCCGACGACCGGCGCCGCGCCGTCGTCGGCTGGTACCGGATCCTCAATCGGCCCCAGCCGGGGTCCGACCGCATCCCGCTGCGCGGGCTCGATCCGGCGGCCCGCTACCGCGTCACGGCCTGGCCGCCGGCAAATGATTCGATGGCGGCCCGGAACGCCGTCGAGCGCGGCGGGGACGACCTGATGAGCGCGGGAATCCTGATCGTCGCCACGCGGCCCGAGACGGCCGCGCGCGGCGACTTCCAGGCGCGCCTGTTCGTGCTCGAGGCGGTCGAGGAGCGCAGGACGAGCTGACGGGCGGCGACCCCGGCCGGCGGTCTCCGCCGCCACCGTTCACATGCGTCGCGTGCATGAACGGCTGGTATCGTGCACACGTGGAGCGCGTGGCGATGGAGGAGCAATCGGCGCCCCGGATCATGCGGGCCCGCTGGCTGGGCCGGATCGCCTACCGCGAGGCGTGGACCCTCCAGCAGGCCCTCGCCGACGCGCGGGCCGCGGGCCTGCTGATCGAGGACCAGCTGCTGCTGCTCGAGCACGGCGCGGTGCTCACGCTCGGCCGCAACGCGGGCGAGGCACACGTTCGTGCGCTCCCCGAGGTGCTCGCCGCGCGCGGGATCGAGGTCGTCCGGGTCGAGCGCGGCGGGGAGGTCACCTACCACGGCCCCGGCCAGCTGGTGGCCTACCCGGTCGTCGCGCTCCTGCCGCCCGGTGCCCTGGCCCGGTCGGAGCCCGGGCCGTCCGCTCGGCGTCCGCTCGGCGTCCGCTCCTTCGTCGAAGCCCTCGAGGGCGCGATGGTCGACACCTGCGCGGCTGCCGGGATCGCCGCTGGGCCGCGCCCCGGCCACCCGGGCTGCTGGGTGGACGCCGACGGTCCACTGCCGCGCAAGGTCGGGGCGCTCGGCATTCGCGTGGCCCGGGGCGTGGCGTTCCACGGCATCGCCCTCAACGTCACCACGGACCTCGCCGACTTCGACCTGATCGACCCCTGCGGGATGCCGGGGCTTCGCACGACGTCGCTCGCCCGTGAGCGCGCCCGCGCCGGCATCCCCGGCGCCGAAGCGGATGCGCCGCCGACGACCGCGAGCGTCGCCGGCGCGGCAGCAATCTTTGCGCCCGCCCTCGCGCGGCGCCTCGGCTTCGCGTTCGCGGGCGCCCTGCCGCCGTCCGCCGACGCCGGGGCCGAGCGCCGCGCTCTGCAGGCGCTCGTCGGCGGTTTCGACCAGTCTCCCGCGCATCTCGCCGTCGCCGGAGCGCGATGATGTCGCCCGGGCTCTTCGAGATGCGGCGCGACGCGATCACCGGCTGGTGGGTGGCCACGGTCGTGGACCGGGCCTTCGTCCGTGATCGCTTCATGCTGGCCGCCGAGCCGATCGACGACGGCGGGGACTGCCTCAACTGCCGGCTCCCGCCCGGTGACGGCGTGCGCCTGCGCGTCCTCAAGGACTTCGCCTTCCGGACCGTGGGGACCGAGGCCGAGGCCCGCGAGCAGGAGCGGAGCGTGACCCAGATCGCGCTCGGCCAGGCACGGGCCGCCGGCAGCTGGCGGACCATCGTGGCACCGCCCGGCGAGCATCGTCCCCTTCACTCGGTGGGAACCGAGCTGATCGCGGCGCTTCTGCGCGGCGCGCGCTCCGCGATCATCGAGGCCGCGCGCGTTGGCCAGACTGAGTACCTGCAGGTGCTCCAGAACTGGGGCCGCCAGGCCGGCGCCCGGACGAACCACCTCTGCCTCGACCTGTATGACCTCCCGCAGATCCCGCACGAGGTCGCCGAGGAGATCGGCGGCGCCGCGCGCTTCATGATCCGGGAGAGCGAGTGCCCGTACTGTCGCGCGGTCCGGGTGGAACGCGAGCGCGGCGTCCGCTTCCTCTGGGAGGACGAGCACTCGATCGCGTTCGCCCCGTTCGCGTCGCGCTCGCCCTTCGAGATCTGGATCGTGCCGCGCCGTCACGAGGCGGACTTCGGGCGGGCCACGGACGACGACCTCGTCTCCGCCGCGGATGGGCTGCGCCACGTCCTCGGACGCCTCGCCCAGCTCGACGGACCGCCCTACAACCTGGTCCTCCACACGGCCCCGCTCGGCAGCCGGGTCGAGGCGACCTACCACTGGCACTGGGAGATCCACCCCCGGCTCCGTGAGATCGCCGGGCTCGAGCTCGGCACGGGCCTGCCGGTGAACCCGGTCAGCCCCGAAGAGGCCGTCGACCAGCTCCTCCGCCGGCTCGCGCTCGGTGCGGAGGACGGGCGAGAGACGTGGCCGGGGACGCGCCGGTGAGCAGGCCGGCCCGGGTCCCGGCCCCGCACGAACGTCACATGCCGGCCGCGCCCCGCGTCAACGCTCCTGAGCGCGGGGGAGCCCCGCGCGATTCTGTCTCCGGCCCGGAGGATCGATGGTCGTCGTCGTCGCGCGCCGCTGGGGGATCGGGTCGATGACCCCGCCCCTCGGCGAGCGGCCGCCGGCGGACACGCCCGGCGAGCCGGCGGACGGCACGCTCCCGTCGTCCGGCGGCGACGAGATCGCCGCCCTCCCGACAGATCCGATCGCGGCACGCGCGTTCGTCGAGGTGCTCTTCGCGCGCTATCACGCCGAGATCTACGCGTACCTGACCCGAATGCTCCGCGACCCGGAGCTCGCCGCGGACCTCGCCCAGGACGCGTTCATCCGGGCCTACCGTGCCCATGCGAGCCTGGACGACCCGACCAAGGCCCGTGCCTGGCTCTACCAGATCGCCAACCGGGTCGCGCTCGACGAGATCCGCCGCCGGAAGATCGTCCGTTTCATCCCGTGGAGCGGCGAGTCGCGCGGGGCGGCCCCGTCCGCCGAGCGGCTGGCCATGGATACCCGGTTCTCCGCCGAGCTCGAGCGGGCGCTCGCCCGGATCCCGGAGCGTCAGAGGTCGGCACTGCTCCTCGCCGAGGTCCACGACCTGACCGGCATCGAGCTTGCCGCCGCCCTCGGCACCTCGCACGTCGCGGCGCGCGCCCTCCTCACCCGCGCTCGGGAGAGCCTTCGCCGCGCCATCGCCGAGGAGCGCGTCCGTGCTGCCGACGCGGAGGCTGCCGGGCGACCGCTTGACCAGCCCGCCGCGGGCGGCACGAGGCTCGACGGGCGCCGATGAGCGGCCTTCAGCGGGCGATGCGCCACCCGGACCGCCGAACCGACGTCCACGCGCGGGCGCGCAGCCTCGCGTCCGATCAGCTTCTCGCACCGCTCCCCGACGAGGATGCCAGGTGGCTCCAGGGACATCTCGCGGCCTGTCCCGCCTGCCGCCGCACCACGGCGTCGTTCGCGAGCGACCGCGGAAAGATCCGCGCGCTCCGTGACGATCTCCCGGTGGCGCCCCGCGACCTGGGTGCCCGTCTCTCCCGGGCGCTCGACGTGGAGGTTCGGCGCGCCACCCGCGAGGACGCACGAGCGGGCCGCTCCGCCCTTGGCACGTCGTCGTTCGGGTACGCGGCACTCGCCATCGCGGCCGTGGTTGCGATCATGCTTCTGCCGCTTGCGCTCGGTGGGCTCGGGAACGGGAGCGGCCCGACCGGACGGGGTCTCGGTGGCAATGGGTCCCCGCAGCCCACGCCGATCGCGGTGGCCGCGCAGACCGTTGCGTGGGTCCAGAGGCAGCCCGATGGCGCCTACGTGCTCACGACCGCGACGGTCGACCAGGTCTGCCCCGGGTTCGACGCCTCGGCCTGCGGCACCCTCGACACCGGCGCGCGCGAGGTCGCGGCGTTCAGCATCAAGCCGTCCGCGGTCGTGCTGCAGCGCAACGGGCCGTCCGCGGTCCTGGTGAGTGGCACCGCGGTCTACGCGTTCGTGGTCCCGTTCGATGAGCGCGTCACACAGACGCCCGTTCCTTCGTCCTCCATCGCAGCACCCGGAGCCTTTTCCACGACGCCGGCGGCGACGGGAGTGGCAGCTACTCCTCCAGCGACCACTCCCGTCCCGACCGGTTCTCGCTCCCCGGGTCCCACCCGAACCAGACCGCCGTCCTCGAGCGCGCCGGCCGGGTCGCCGTCGGTGAAGCCCACCGCGCTCGCCTCGGCCGGCACCCAGGGACGAGCGACGGCGCCGCCCGCCGTGACCGCATCCGCCGAGCCCGCCATCACGGGCCAGCCGTCGAGCGCGGCCGGAGCCACCGGGGGAGCGACGCCGGGCGCGGCGCTCGCGAGCATCCCGCCGGCAAGCCCGGCCCCGTCGCCTGCCGTCACGACCCCGATCATCGAGGGCGTCGTGCTCGTGGGTCCGCCCCCGGCCTATTCGCCGGATGGGCAGTGGGTCGCCTTCTCGGCCCGCCCGCTCGACGGAAGCCAGGGGCCCGACATCTACGTCTGGCACGTCGGCGATGCACGGGCGCGCCCAGTGACCAGCGACCACGCGGCGGTCTTCTCGGCCTGGGACCTCAACGAGATCCTCGGAAGCGCCGTGGTGCCCGCGACGAGCCCGGTCCCCGGCGTGCGCGCCTTCACGATCGAGCCGGCGCCGTCGCCGGCGGTGCCCTCGCCCGCGGCGGGATCTCCTGCGCTCGCGTCCCCGCTGGCGGCGTCCGGGGAACCCCAGGGGTCCACGGACGTGCTCGCATCGCCCCCACTCGCGTCGGTGGAGCCGACGGCACGCCCCGTGATCGCCTCCGGCACGCCGAACGCGGCGTCTGCACCTCCATCCGCGAGGCCGCCCGCTGCGCCGGGATCGAGTCCGGCACCCTCGCAGCCAGCCTCGAACGGGAGTGCCGCGCCGGACGTGACGGCCTCGCCCACAACCGGCTCGCTGCTTCCCGGCCCGCCCGTCGCGTCGTTCCTGCTCGACCCGCAATCGGGCTTCCAGACCCCCATCACGCGCACGGGCGTCTGGCGCCCCGTCGTCGACCCGACCGGCCGGGCCGTCGTCTTCTGGACGGGTGCCCAGGCCTTCGATCCGGCGACCAGCACGTGGGCGCCCACGAGCGGCCAGCTGGTGATCGCCGACTGGCAGGCGCTGATCGGCCCCGGTGATGTCGCCGCGACCGAGCTCCCCGGGTCCGCGGGGCTGCCCGGCGTCACGAGCTGGGACGTGCGCTGGGATCCCTTGGGCCGCCACCTCGCGGTGTGGATCGCCGGCCCCGCCGATCCGTCGACCGGCAGCCTCAGCCTGTTCGCCGTGAACGCCGACGGAAGCCTGGGCGACGCGCTGCTCGCCGACGTCGCCGCCCTGCCGGGCTTCTCGCTGGGCAGCGACCGGATCGCGTGGGCAAGCCCGCCCGGTCAGAACGGGCAGGGGAGCACGCTCAGCCTCTACGCCTGGTCCGAGGATGGCTCCGGCAGCATCCACGGTGCCCCGGACCCGGGGTCCGACCCCCTGGTCGTCGCTCGCTGACGATCGGTCGCCACGACCATCGGTGCCGCGCCGAGGTCGCGGGCACGTCGACTGCGCAACCGGCCGCGCGAGCCGCCGGCCGGCACGCTATCCTTGCGCGGACCCTTTAAGGACCGGCCCCGAGAGGCCGGGAAGGAGGATGCAATGACACGACGCGGGTGCGCCCCATGAGCGGGCGCCAGATCATGACGGCGGACGAGATCCGCCGGGCGATCGTCCGCATCTCCCACGAGCTCGTCGAGCACCACCCCGGCACCGACGACCTCATGCTCGTGGGGATCCAGCGCCGCGGCGTCCCCCTCGCCGAACGCCTGGCCGCCGCCGTGGGCGAGCACGAGGGCGTCGCCCTCCCCGTCGGCGCGCTGGACATCACGTTCTACCGGGACGATCTCTCGCTCATCGCGCAGCACCCGGTGGTCAAGGGAACGCGGCTGCCGGTCGACCCGAACGGCCGGACCGTCGTGCTCGTCGACGATGTCATCTACACGGGTCGAACGGTTCGAGCGGCGATGGACGCGCTCGCCGACTTCGGCCGGCCGCGGGCCATCCGCCTGGCCGTGCTCGTGGACCGGGGCCATCGCGAGCTTCCGATCCGTGCCGACCACGTCGGGAAGAACGTCCCGACCTCGAGCGACGAGGTCGTCCGTGTCTCGCTCCTCGAAGTCGACGGAGAGGACGCGGTGCGAATCGAGCGGCTGGACCGGCCGTCCCGGGCCGCCGGAGGAGCATCGGCATGAATGTCATGGGGACCCCGACGGACACCGGCTCCGGCTGGCGGCACAAGCATCTCCTGGACGTGGACGTCCTCACCTTCGACGAGATCCAGATCGTGATGCGGACCACCGACGCGATGAAGGAGATCCTTGCCCGGCCGATCACGAAGGTGCCGGCCCTGCGCGGCACGAACGTGACGATCCTCTTCTACGAGGCCTCGACGCGGACGCGCGTGAGCTTCGAGGTCGCCGCCAAGAACCTCTCGGCGGATGTCGTGAACATCGCCGCGTCGTCCTCGTCGGTGACGAAGGGCGAGTCGCTCGTCGACACGATCCGGACGATCGAGGCGCTCGGCGCCGACATGATCGTCATGCGGCACGCGACCTCGGGCGCGGCGTACCTCGCGGCCGAGGTCTTCTCGGGCTCGATCCTCAACGGCGGCGACGGCTGGCATGCCCATCCGAGCCAGGCGCTCCTCGACCTGTACACGATGCGGGCACACCTCGGCGACATGCGTGGCCGGAAGGTCGTCATCCTCGGTGATGTCCTCCACTCGCGGGTCGCGCGCTCCAACGTGTGGTCGCTGACGGCGGCCGGGGCGGACCTCTGGATCTGCGGCCCGAGCACGATCCTGCGCGGCTTCGATGCCTGGGCGGCTCGCTGGGCCGGCGGCCGCGTGCCGGGACACGCCGGCTTCACGCTGACCACGGACGTGAACGAGGCGCTCCGCGACGCGGACGTCGTGATGGCGCTTCGGCTCCAGCGCGAACGGATGGACGCCGGGGTCCTGCCGTCGCTGCGCGAGTACTCGGCGCGGTTCGGCCTGACCCGGGGGCGCCTGGCCGCGGCAAGACCGACTGCGCTCGTGATGCACCCAGGACCGATGAACGAGGGCGTCGAGATCGCACCGGACGTGGCGATCCTCGACCGAAGCGTGATCACCGAGCAGGTGACGAATGGAGTGGCGGTCCGGATGGCTCTCCTCTACCTCCTTGCCGGCGGACACCCGGAGGCCGTGACGAATGCCTGAGCTGCGCGTTGGCGACGTCGTTCCGCTCCTGGAGATCAGTCGCGCCTGGCTGGTGGACCCGGTCGAAGGGCGCGAAGGGCCCGGAGAGATCGTCGTACGTGACGGGGTCCTGGAGGCAGTGACCTGGCTCGCGGGCTCCGAGGCCGCCGGCATCGGACCGGACGGCATCCTCGTCCTCCCGGGGTTCCTCGATTTCCACGTCCACCTGCGCGAGCCGGGCAACGAGGACGCGGAGACGGTCGCGAGCGGGCTCGCCGCGGCCGCGCACGGCGGCTACACGACCGTGTGCGCGATGCCGAACACGACGCCGGCCGCAGACGAGCCGGGGATCCTGGCGCTGGTCGCCGCCGCGGCGGCTGCGTCGGGCTCGCCGGTGGAGCTTCTGGCACACGGCGCCGTGACGGTCGGGCGGGCCGGCGAGCGTCTCGCGGCGCTCGGGGAGCTCGCCGACGCGGGTGCCGTCGGATTCTCGGACGACGGCTCGCCGGTCAGGAGCGCGATCCTGCTCCGCAACGCGCTGCTCTACGCCGGGATGCTCGGCCTCCCGATCGTGGAGCACGCGGAGGACCCGACCCTGACCTCGGGCGCCGAGGCGAACGAGGGCTACGTCGCCACCATCCTCGGCCTCAAGGGCTGGCCCGCTGCCGCCGAGATCATGGCGGTGGAACGGGCAATCGCGATCCTCGACTCGGTGCGTTCCGACGCAGCGGGCGCCCGGCTCCACCTCACGCACCTCTCGACGTCCGGGGCGCTCGACGCCGTGCGGCGCGCGAAGGCGGCCGGGCTGCCGGTCACCTGCGACGTGACGCCACACCACCTCGGGTTCACGGACGAGTGGGTCGCCGGCTCGCGGCGATGGGCCTGGGAGGCGCTCGACCAGGCGGGTGGCGCACGCGATCCGTGGGCCGACGGTGCGCTCGTCGCGCACCCGTACTCGACCGCCTGCCGGGTCAATCCGCCGCTCCGCAGCCCGATCGACGCGGCGGCCTGCCTGGCTTCCCTCGCGGACGGCACGGCCGACGCGGTCGTGACCGACCACGCGCCGCACACGGCCGTCGACAAGGACACCGAGTTCGGCCTCGCCGTGAACGGGATCAGCGGCCTCGAGACGGCGTTTGGCGTGCTCCTGGAGGCGGTCGGTGCAGGGAGGCTGACGCTTCGGCGCGCCGTCGAGGCGCTCACGGTCGGACCCGCGGCGCTCCTGGGCCCTCGTCCGGGCCGGCGCGGGGCCGCGCGCGGGCTCTCGCTGGGCGCACCCGCGGATCTCGTCGTCGTGGACGCCGGCGACCGCTGGCGCGTCGCGGCGGACGCCCTTGCGTCACGTGGAAAGAACACGCCACTGCTCGGTCGCGAGCTGCCCGGTCGGGTGCTGCTGACGCTGGCCCAGGGCCGGCTCGCCTACCGGGACGCGGCCGGATCGGACTCGATGTAGACGGAGATCCCCGCCGCCACTGCTGCGGCGGGCGCCAGCCGCCGGAGGGTCGCGAGGAGGGCATCGACGGCCTCGGGCGAGCTCAGGTAGTTGACGACCCCGGCGCGCAGGCATGTCCGTCCGCGCAGGATCGTGGTCGAGAGCCAGCCCTCGCCGGAGCGGACCAGGGCAGCGCACAGCAGGTCCGTGTAGCGGTCCAGCGCGGCCTGGTCCGACGCTTCGAGCGCCGCCACCCGGGCCCGCCCGCCCGGGACGTGGCGGAAGCAGACGACGGAGAGGTCGGGGTCGCCGGCCGGGATCGGCTCGAGGTCGTCGCTGGCCGCGATCCGCGCCGCGAGGTGGGCGGCCAGGTCGTTGTTCATCTCGACGAGCCGCCCGAGGCCCGCCGTCCCGAGGTGCTTCCAGCTGGTCCAGAGCTTGAGCGCCCGGAATCGCCGCGTCCCCTCGAAGCTGTACTGGTGCCAGTTGATCGGTTCCTCGCCCGGGTGGCCGTGGCGGTAGTACTCGGGTGCCCGGTGGAAGGTCTGGAGGAGGTCGTCCCGGCGGCGCACGAGGAGCCCGCCGATGTCGTAGGCCTGGAAGAACCACTTGTGCGGGTCGATCGTGATCGAGTCGGCCCGGGCGAGGTCCGGAACCCTGGCCGCGTCGCGCGCGGAGAGAAGCGTGGCGCCGCCGTAGGCCGCGTCCACGTGGAGCCAGAGTCCGTGCGCAGCCGCCACGTCGGCAAGCGCGCCCGTCGGGTCCACGGACCCCGTGTTCGTGCTCCCGGCGACGGCGGCGATCGCGAGCGGACGCAGGCCCCTGGCGGCGTCGTCGGCGATCGCCCGTTCGACGGCCTCGCCACGGAGGCGGAACCGATCGTCGGACGGCACGACGTGCAGGGTCTCCGCGGGGAAGCCGAGGACGTCGAGCGCCTTGGCGATCGAGTAGTGCGCCTGGTCGCTCGCATAGACGCGGACGCCATCGAGCGCCGCCCCGCGCGGCATGGCCGGGACGTTGTCCGCGTCCCGCTCGGCGAGCCCGGCGGGATCCGGTGCGAGCCCGGCGGGGAGACCAGCTCCTGCTCCCGCGGGAAGCCCGGACGCTGCGGCTGCGAGGAGCCGTGCCAGGTGCACGTCGCGGACCACCATGAGTGCCATCAGGTTTGCCATCGTGCCGCCAGACGTCAGCACGCCCCAGCTCCCCGCCCCGTACCCGACGAGGTCGCACAGCCAGCGGTTGACCTCCTCCTCCACGAACGCCCCGACCGGACCGGCCTGGTGGACGTCGATGCCCTGGTTGATCCACTGGGCGAGAAGCTCGCCGACGATCGAAAGCGCGAGCGGGGGCGGTGTGAAGTAGGAGAGGACGCCGGGGTGGTACGGGTTGAGCATGTACGGCGCGAGGCGTGTCGTGAACTCCCGGAGGATCTCCGCGGCCGGCGTCGGGGTGGCCGGCGCTGCGCAGGGCGCGCCGGCCACCCCGAAGTAGCGCTCGCGCAGCTCCGCGTACGTGTCGGGGCTCGAACCCCGGCGGACGCCCTCGCGGTAGAGGTAGTCCAGGCTCGTCCGCCACGCCGCGGCACCGAGGCGCTCGAGCGCCTCGCGGCTCGTGGACTCGTCGCCGATGCCCAGGAGCTCCGGCTCCGGGTGCCAGCGGAACCGGGCGAGCGGATCGGCGGTCGCGTCGTCCATCGACGGTCATCCTAGCGGACGGCCCCACGCGGGGCCATCGGCCGTCTTCAGGGTGTTCCGCGGGACGTGCCGGTGCGGCATACTCGACGGGTCCGGCATCCCATCGCGTGCCGGCGAGGGTGGAGGGGGGCGGTGCTCGTCCCGTGACCGAGGAACGCGACCCGTACGAGGTGCTCCAGGTGGCGTCCAACGCGGACGACGCCGTCCTGCGAGCCGCCTATCGCGCGCTGGCCCAGCGCCACCACCCCGACGTCGCCGGGCCCGACGGCGAGCAGCGGATGCGCGAGCTCAACGCCGCCTGGGAGGCGATCGGCACGCCCGAGCGTCGAGCGGCGTACCACCGCGAACGTGGCGGATCGGGCGTCGGTCGGGCCACGCGAGCCCCGGCCACGAGTGGCTCCGGGCAGCGCCAGGCCCAACCCGCGGCCGGATCCCGCCCGATGCCGCCCAGCTCGGCCCCACCCTGGACCGGGGCCGCGGGCGCTCCTCCAGGGAATCCGTCGGGGAGCGTCGTGGACTTCGGGGTGTTCTATGGCTGGTCGCTCGGGGAGATCGCCCGCTACGACGCCGGCTATCTCCAGTGGCTGGAGAAGAAGCCCGAGGGACGGCCGTACGCCGCGGAGATCGATGCGCTTCTCAGGCGTCACGGGCTGCGCGAGACGCCGGCCCCGGCGACGACCGGCTCGGATCGGCGGGGCGGCCGGATCTTCGGACGCTAGGGATCGCCCGGGCGTATTGTCTGGGCCGATCCGACCGAACCGCCCATCGCCGCCGAGGACTCCGAGCCCGTGACCGACGACGCGACACCCGCGCCCGCTCCCGACCCCGAGCGATCGCGGCACGCCGGGGACATGCCGGCGGCCGGCGCCCGGCGCAGCTCTGCCGACGTGGGAACCCACCGCCCCGCCTATAAAGGAGAGGAGCTGGACCCCGCCCGCGGTCCCGGCCTGGGCTGTTTCTGGTTCCAGGCGGCGGTCCTCGCGATCTTCCTGGTGCTGATCCCGATCGGCGTGAACCTGGACTGGCCGTACGAGGTCCTCGCGGTGCTCCTGTTCATCGTGCTGGGCCTGCTCCTCTTCGTGGGTCAGACGATGATCTTCCTGCTCCGCCTGGTGGCCGCCGATCGCCGCGAGGTGGGACGCCGCCGGCCGCTCGCGAGTCCCACGCCCACGGTCGGCGAGCTCGAGGATTCCCTGGATCCGGCCCCACCGGAGGGCGGGGCCGGGGCCGGCCTCGCCGCCAGCGTCGCAGGGGACGCGCCCGAAGCCGCCGAGCCCGGGACGCCCGATCCGCCGACGGTCGAGCCCGGGTCGGCGAGCATGCGAGAATAGGCGCGGTCGCTGCCAGCGACCGACCGGGGGCGCACCCCCGGCCGCCGGGAGGGCCGGCGATTGAGGGAGGGCTGACGTTCGTGCCGGTGCTCGCGACCTACTTCTCGGTCCGGCGCGGGCGCGACCCATTCTTCAAGTTCTTCATGCGCACCATCTTCCCGCGGCAGGTGCACGAGTACGAGACCAAGTTCGGGATCCGCTTTCTCGGCTGGTACAACGTGGCCCACGGCTGGGATTTCGACAACGTGATCCTGCTGGACCTGCCGGACTACGCGACGCTCGACAAGCTCGAGGCCGACGAGGCGACCCGCGCGCTGGGCCACCGGGCAGGCGAGTGGATCTTCGAGCGTCACCACTCGATGTTCCTCCGCGAGCGGATGGGCACCGACCTCGTCTATCACCCCTAGGTCCTGGCGCCGACGACGGCCCGGGTACCGAACCAACAAGGAGGCGCCAGCCATGGACGCGAACCGCACCGATCTGCTCGGCGAGCTCGCCCGCGACGCCGCCCTGGAGCGATCCGATTTCCTCGTCCGCGCCGCCGAGCAGCTGCAGGGCTTTCTCGACGCGAACGCCGACAGGATCAAGGTGATCGGGGGCATGACCCTGATCGATGACGACCCGGACTACCTCTCCGTCGCGCCCGACCTGTCCTTCCGAAGCCGGACCCGGTTCCAGGACGAGACGACCGGGGAGTGGGTGAGCGAGACCGAGGTGATCGAGAGCGGCGCCGAGCTCGTCGAGCTCTACAACCCGGCCGACATCTACGCGGCGTTCGCAGAGGCTGCCCGGGAGGCCGCCGGCCTCGAGCCGGAGCCAACGGCCGCGGAGGATCTCCTCAGCGTCGCGGGGATCGGCTCGGAGCAGTCGATCTCTCCGGAGGCGGATGCCGCCTATGCCGGAGCTGCGGACGACTGGGCGGCCGGCCAGCCGCTCGACGCCGACGACGAGACGTCCGCCGCGCACAAGCTCTACGACCTCGCGCTCACGTTCCAGGAGCGGAGCCAGCTGTCGGAAGCTCGCCTGATCGAGCAGTTCCAGCACACGGCCGGCGGCCTTGCCGAGCAGCTGGGCGACCTGATCGTCATCGACGACGACGACGAGCGCCTCACCCTGACACGCGCCGGCCAGATCCGTGCCGAGGTCGAGCCGGAAGGCGACGAGGGCGAGTGGCGCAAGCTCACGACGCCCGAGGAGCTCGTGGAGTTCTACGATCCGACGGACGTCTTCGGCGACATCGCGGACGCGATCGCGGAGGCATACCCCGCCGTCGCACCGGAGCTCGACGAGGCCGACGAGGACGAGTCGGACGGGGACGAATCGGACGGGGACGAATCGGACGGGGACGAATCGGACCGGGAGGAACCCGCTCCGGGGACGGACGGCTAGCCGCCGACGCGACGGCCGCCGGCATCGGCGGGACCGTCCGGCTCCGCCGATAGCAGGGGCGCCGAATGCAGCTCGTCGACGCGGAGCTCCAGGAAAGCCGGCAGATCCTGCCGGGCCAGTGGCTCCAGCAGTATCACGCTCCCGCCCTCGCGGCCAGCGCACGCGCCGGGCAGTTCGTCCATGTCCGGACAGGTGACTGGTCGGGGCTCGTCCTGCGCCGGCCGTTCACGATCAACACGGCCGACCCGGTGACCGGCTCGATATCGCTTCACTTTCGGGAGGTCGGCCGCGGGACGGCCTGGCTGACGCGCCTCCGCCCGGGCGAGCGGATCGACATGCTGGGGCCGCTCGGGCAGGGGTTCCAGGTCGATGCGCGGAGCCGGCACCTCCTTCTCGTGGCCGGTGGGCTGGGGATCGCCGACCTCCGGATGCTCGTCGACGAGGCGCTTCGGGACGGCCGGCAGGTGGTGCTCCTCTACGGTTGCCGCGACGTGTCCGAGGTCTATCCCTCGTCGCTGCTCCCGGACGAGGTCGAATACCTGGTTGCCACGGACGACGGGTCCGTGGGCCACCACGGGTTCGTGACCGACCTGGTGCTCGACTACGAGGCGTGGGCCGACCAGGCCTTCGCATGCGGCCCGCTCCCGATGCTGCGCACGCTGGCAGGCCTCGTGGCAGGCCGGACACGCCGCCTCGGCGTCGCGACGCTGGGCCGCAAGAAGGGGGGCGGCCGGCCGGTCCCGCTCGGGTCGCCCGCGGCACGGAAGCGCGCATTCCTGCAGGTGGCGATGGAGCAGAACATGGGGTGTGCCGTCGGCGCATGCCTGGGCTGCGTGATCTGGGGCGTGGACGGGCCCCAGCGGGTCTGCCGCGAGGGACCGGTGTTCGCCTTCGACGAGATCGACTGGGAGGCGACGGCCGGAGCGGGGTCGCACGGGCGATGAAGGCGAAGCGCCGCGTCGTCACGCAGGGAAAGGGGTCGTCCCCGTCCGGGGGCGCGGGGAGCGGCTTCGTCCCACGGACGCGTCGGACGCCGACCGTCCGCACCATCCGGAGCGCCATCATCGAGCCGCGGCCGAGTACGCGTCCGCGCCTCACGGCGGCGTCGTCGGGGTCCGGTGCCCCGGCCATCCGACCGGCAGCCCCGAACGTGGACCTGACGGTCGACCTCGGGCGCGGGCTCGTTCTCCGCAACCCGATCCTCGTCGCCTCGGGGACGTTCGGCTACGGGGTGGAATACGCCGACGTCGTGGAGATCGAACGTCTCGGCGCGATCTGCTGCAAGGGAACCACCCTCCGGCCGCGCCAGGGAAACCGCCCTCCGCGGGTCACCGAGACGCCGGGCGGCATGCTCAACTCGATCGGCCTCCAGAACCCCGGCGTCGATGCAGTGCTGGAGCGCTACGCGGCGCAATGGGCCGGCTGGCAGGTCCCTGTCATCGTGAACGTCGCCGGGGAGTCGATCGAGGACTACGTGGACGTCGTCCGGAAGCTCGACCTCGTGCCGGGGATCGCCGGCGTGGAGCTGAACATCAGCTGCCCGAACGTCGGGAAGGGCGGGCTCCAGTTCGCGATCGACCAGGATGCCGCGGCCGCCGTGACGCGCGCGGTGCGCCGGGCAACGGAGCTGCCGCTCATCGTCAAGCTGTCGCCCAACGTCGCCGACATCCGGCCGATCGCGGCGGCGATCGCCGAGGCGGGTGCGGACGCACTCTCCGCGATCAACACGCTGTCGGGCATGGCGCTCCGCCGCGACCGTTCAGGCCCCTTCCTGGGCAACACGTACGGCGGGCTCTCCGGGCCGGCCATCAAGCCCGTCGCGCTGCGGATCGTGTACGAGGTTGCCCAGGTCGTGCGCATCCCGATCGTCGCGATCGGGGGTGTCACCGGGCTCGACGATGTCCTCGACTTCCTGGCTGCCGGCGCGGTCGCGGTCCAGGTGGGAACGGCGATCTTCGCCGACCCGACCCTGCCCGTCCGGCTGGCGGGCGAGCTGGCGGCGGAATGCGGGCGGCGCGGCCTGGCATCCTACCTGCCGCTGGTGGGGACGGCGCTACCGTCGCGGCCGGGCTCGACTTCCGCGAAGGGCGTCGAGTACCGGCCCTGACGCGGGGTCGTGCGCATGGCGCGACCGCGATTCGCGCCTCGGCCGGCTGATGCCGGTCCTCGGCCGTGGCCGGCTCCCGGGCCGCCGCCCGATGCGCGAGAATCGCCGCATGACCACGATCCGCCCTGCCCTCGACGCCGCGGCGCGCGCTGCGATCGGCTCCCGAACCGAGTCCCTCTTCAAGCGTGCCGGCGCGCTCAGGGAGGGCCACTTCCTCCTGAAGTCCGGGCGCCACAGCGAGCGCTACCTGGAGAAGTTCCTGGTTCTCCAGGACCCTGCGTTGACGAGCGAGCTCTGCTCCCTCTGGGCGGCTGCGGCGCGCGGAGCGGACGGCGCGCCGATGGTCGACGTGGTCGCGGGGCCAACGACCGGGGGGATCGTCCTGGCCTTCGAGACGGCCCGCCAGCTCGGGGTTCGCGGCATCTTCGCCGAGGAGGTTCGCGCCGCGGACGGGACGACGCGCCGGGACTTCCGACGCGGGTTCCGCATCGAGCCGGGCGAGCGGGTCCTGCTGGTCGACGACATCCTCACCACGGGCGGTTCGCTGCTCGCGATGCTGCCACCGGTGGAGGCCGCTGGTGGGGAGATCGTCGCCTGCTGCGTGCTCGCCGATCGATCGGGGGGGACGGTGGTCCTAACCTCACCGACGACGGGCCGCCGCTACCCCGTCCAGGGCCTGTGGCAGCTGGAGATCCCTACGTTCGAGCCAGGCTCGGAGACGTGCCCGGGCTGCGCTGCGGGCGTGCCGCTCGACGCGCCGGGGAGCACGGGAACCGCGGGAGCCTGAGCGCCCCCAGCCGACCGACGGCACGCGCCGGCCGGCGAACGGCGTGCCGGACCGGGGAGCGCCCAGTCGACCCGGGCCGGGTTCAGCGGGTTGCGGACGCCGGCGTCTTCGGCTTCTTCGGCTTCGGCGGTCGCTTCGGTGTCTTGTCGCCCATGAGGTTCCTCCTTGCGGGGGAGTGTACGGGCCGCGCGACCCGCCTGCCAACCCGGAAGAGCCGGCCGCCCAGCCCGCGGCAGCCCAGCCGGCGGCCGTGAACGCTCGTGGCCAGTCCCGGTTCAGCCCGCCTTGGCGGCCTCGATCGCGGCAGCCAGCTCCGAGGGCGCCACGACGGCCTCGAAGGAGCCCACCACGCGCCCCGACGCGCCGATCACGAAGAGCCACGGCTCGGTCGGGATGCCGTACGCGTTCGTCGCCTTCACGGGGACGAAGTTGCCGTCCTGCAGCACGGGCTGCAGGCGGTCGCCCGTCCAGGTGAGCTCGTAGGGCTCCACGTTGATGGCCAGGATCGAGTTGGCCTTGACCGTGGCCTTCACCAGGTCGAGTGTCGGGCCGCACTCGGCGCTCGTGCAGAACGCCGGCGTCGCGAACGCGAGGACGAACGGCTCGTGGGCGGCGAGCGCCTGGTCGACCGACTGGACGTAGAGCGAGGGATCCGGGTTCGGGTCGGAGCTGATCTTCCGCACGTCGCCACCCACGTCCGCGAGGGTCGGCGTCCGGACCGAGGGAGCCGGCGCGCCGATCGGCGGGGTCGTTCCGGTCGGCGAGACGGAGAACTGGAGCTTGGCCGTGGCCTGTCTCCCCCACGCGTCGGTCGCGGTCACCGCCACGCCCCAGGGGCCGGGGCGCGACAGCGTCGGCGAGGCGATGTAGAAGCCACGCTGGCCGGCAATTCCCCACGCGAAGGTGGGCGTGAGCGTCTCGGTTGGCGTCGCCGGGCTCGCACACAGGTCGTAGAACGCTATCTGCAGGTGAATTTCCGGGGATGCCACGGGCTGGTTGGTCTGGTCGATCAGGCTGAAGACGAGGCGGCTCTTTCCGACCACCTTCTGGGAGCTGGCCAGGACGGGGATGAGGCCGCTCGTGTTGACCTCGCCGGCCTTCGGCCAGCCGGGAAGCGCGTCCGTGTTGCACGTCGCCGTCCCGGACGCCACCGGCGATGCACCGGCACCACCGGGCGCCGGGCTTGTCGCGATGCTCCCGGCGCAGGCCGAGAGGAGCCCCGCTCCGAGCAGGCAGGCGATCGCGAGGCGAGCCGACGGACGCATGCACGGAGCGTACGCCTGTCGCCCCCTGGTCGCCCGCGGCCCCACGGCGACCCATGTGCCTGCCCGCGGCGAGCCTTCCGTGACGAGTCACGCTACAATCCGCCGGCGTTCCGGCAGGCGTGCCCGCGGCCCGCGAGGGCGGGCGGGAGGTTCGGCGGAGGTTCGGTGAACCGGTTCCAGAAGCTCGTCGGCGCGACGCTGGCCCTGACGCTCGCGCTCGTGATCGTGGGGGTGGTGGTCCGCGCGACCGACAGCGGCCTGGGCTGCCCGGACTGGCCGTTCTGCTACGGCAAGCTGGTTCCGCCGCTCGGCGACTTCAGCGCCTGGGCCGAGTGGACCCACCGCCTGATCGCGGCCGTCATCGGTCTGCTCGTGGCCGGCGTCGCGGTGCTGGCGGTCATCGACCACCGGGACCGGCGGACCATCCTGTTCCCGTCGATCGGGGCGGTCGCGCTGGTCGGGTTCCAGGCCTGGCTGGGTCGGGAGACGGTGCGCCTGGGAAACTCGGGCCCCTCGGTCACCGCGCACCTCGCCACCGCCCTGGCCCTGGTCGGCCTGCTGACCTTCCTGTTCGTCCGCGCCGGCTACCCGGCGCGGATCGCCGGCCGGGGCGCCAGCCAGCTGTTCACCCTCCTCGCGGCCGACACGGCGGTTGCTGCCGGGGTGCTGCTGCTCCTCGGGAGCAACGTGACGTCGCTCGATGCCGCCCTCATCTTCCCGGACTGGCCGCTGATGGGGGGCTCGCTCGTCCCACCGTTCGGGGCCATGCCCCCGGCGACAGAGCTGCTCGCGTTCACGAACGCGATCCACCGGTACGTCGCGGTGATCGTCGGGCTCCTGCTCCTGGCCACCTGGCTGGCCGCGTGGCGGGGACACCGCGCGAACCGGGCCCTCTTCGGGCTGGTCACCGTGGCCGCGGTGCTGTACCCGGTGCAAGCGGTGATCGGCGCCTTCCAGATCTGGACGCAGCTCGCGCCGTGGACCCAGACGCTGCACGTCGCCCTCGCCACGTTCATCTGGACTGCCGCCGTCGCGGCGGTCTTCGTGAGCTACTACAGTGCGCGGGTGCGGGTCACCGACGCGGCGGCCGATCCGGGTGCCGGCCCGCCGAGCCCGGACCGTTCCGTGGCGGGCGGGCGGCCCGACACGCCCGGCTCCGTCGCGGGCGAGCCAGGACCGTCGGGCGCGGCGTCGTTCGCGCAGGCGACCTTTCCGGAGGTCGCGACGTCACCTGGGGCCAGCCCTGCCGCGCGCACGGCCCGGCGCCGGATCTCCGCGACCGTCGGTGCCTACGTCGCGCTGACGAAGCCGCGAATCATCGAGCTGCTCCTCGTGACGACGATCCCCGCGATGGTCCTCGCGACCCGTGACCTGCCCGGCGTGAACTGGGAGAACTGGGTGATCATCGCCTTCTGGACCATGGTCGGCGGAACGCTGGCAGCGGGTGCGGCGAACGCGATCAACCAGTACCTCGACCGCGACATCGACCTCCTGATGACCCGGACGCGCCGCCGGCCGCTGCCCGCGCACGCGGTCGAGCCGGAGCAGGCGCTGATCTTCGGGATCGCCCTCGGCGTGTTCTCGGTGGGGCTGCTGGCGATCTTCGTCAACCTCGTGGCGGCCTTCCTGACCCTGCTCGCGATCGGCTTCTACGTCTTCGTCTACACGCTGCTGCTCAAGCGCAACACCACCCAGAACATCGTGATCGGCGGTGCGGCTGGCGCGCTGCCGCCGGTGATCGGCTGGGCGGCCGTGACGGGCCACGTGGAGCTGCCCGCGATCATGCTGTTCGCGCTCGTCTTCTACTGGACCCCGCCCCACTTCTGGGCCCTCAGCCTCCGGATCGCCAGGGACTACGCTGCCGCCGGGGTGCCGATGCTGCCCGTGGTCCGCGGGACCGCCGAGACGACCCGCCAGATCTTCCTCTACACGATCCTGCTGGTGGCCGTCAGCCTGATCTTCTTCGCCGTCGGGCAGATGGGCCTGATCTATCTCGCCGCCGCGGTCGGCCTCGGCGCCGTGTTCCTCTGGAAGGCCGGCAATCTCGCCCGCGTAGGCACGCTCGAGGGCACCACGGTCGGCGCGATCCGGCTCTACCGGTTCTCGATCAGCTACCTGACCCTGCTCTTCCTGGCGGTGGCGATCGACGCGCTCGTGAGGATCCCGCTCGCGTAGGGGCCGTGCGGCACCGTCTCGACGTGCCGACCTCGCCTGGCGGTGGCACCATGCGCGGCATGGACCTCCACTTCCTCGGCGCAGCCACGACCGTGACCGGAAGCCAGTTCCTCCTCGAGACGGGACAGGCTCGCATCCTCGTCGACTGCGGGATGTTCCAGGGTGGCCCCAACGAGTCCGTCCGGAACCGCATTCCGCTTGCCTGCGATCCCGCGACGCTCGATGCGATTCTCCTGACGCATGCCCACCTCGACCATTGCGGCCTGATCCCGCACGTGGTCAGGGAGGGGTTCCGGGGCCCGATCCGCGCGACGGCCGGCACGATCGAGCTGGCCCGTCTCGTGCTCCTGGATTCCGGCCGGCTCCAGGAGGAGTTCGCCAAGCGTGAGGATCGCTGGGAGCGGCGCCACCCCGATCGCGCAGAGGCCGAGGACGCGAAGGAACGTGCCGCGCTCGAGGCGGCGATCGACCTCGCCGAAGCCGGCGAGGGGGGCGCGCCGCCGCCGGCACCCGCCGCCCCCGGGACGATCCGCCATGCGCAGGAGGCGGCGCACGCGGAGGGCGCCCACGTCGCCACGTCGATCGAGCCCGTCGGAGGGCGCGGTCGGCCGGACCACGATGCCGATCTCCGGTCGGCCGGGCACGAGCTCGAGCCCGACCTCGATTCGCCGCTCTACACGGAGCGTGACGCACTCGAGAGCCTGCGCAGCTTCCGGCCCGTGCGCTACGGCGTCGAAGAGGAGGTTGCCCCGGGAATCCACGCCACGTACCTCGACGCGGGCCACATCCTCGGTTCCGCGATCATCCGGCTGCGGGTGCAGGATGTCGCCGGCGGGCCGGAGCGGGTTCTCGTCTTCTCGGGGGACCTCGGACGGACCGGCGCGCCGATCCTCGTCGACCCGACCCCGCTCGATGCCGCGGATTACGTCCTGTGCGAGTCCACGTATGGCGGCCGGGAGCACGAGCCGTCGGCCGAGGCGCACCGCATCCTGGCGGAGACGGTCCGCCTGGTGGCCGAGCACCGGGGCGTCCTGCTCGTGCCCTCCTTCGCCATCGGGCGGACCCAAGAGCTCGTCTGGGAGCTGGACCGGCTCGTCTCGTCGGGCGAGATCCCGAGCCTGCCGCTCTACCTGGACTCGCCGATGGCCGCCAAGGCGAGCGACATCTACCGGCGCCACGCGGAGTACTACGACGCCGAGACGCGGGCGCTCTTCGAGTCGGGCGACACCCCGCTCGACTACCCGAATCAGGTCATCGTGGCCGACATGGAGCAGTCGCAGGCGATCGCGAAGGCGCGCCGGCCCTACATGATCGTCGCCTCCAACGGGATGCTCACCGGGGGGCGGGTCGTGAACCACCTGCGGAACCTGATCAACGATCCCGCTGCCACGATCCTGTTCGTCGGCTACCAGGGCGAGGGGACGCTGGGGCGCCACCTGCAGGAGGGCGCGAAGACGGTCCGCCTCGACGGGCAGGTCCGCGAGGTCCGCTGCCGGGTCGCCTCGATCAGCGGCTTCTCGGCCCACGCGGACGAGCCGGGGCTGCTCGCCTGGCTGGCCGGGTTCACGCACGGCAGGCACGCCGGTGACCCGGGGTTTCCGCGGCGCGTTTTCCTCGTCCATGGTGATCCGGGCCCCCAGGCGGAGCTCGCGCCGAAGGTCGCCGCGCTGGGCCTCGACGTATACGTTCCGCGCTGGCACGAGGCGGTCACACTCGACTGAGCCGTCGCGCGGCCCCAGCGAGCGTGACGCGCCGTCACGCCGCCCCGGCGAGCGCGACGCGGCGACCGCCGCGCGAATCGCCACGCGCGCCCGTGCCGCTGCCATCCGCTACGATCCGGGCTCCTGCCGGAGGAGTCTCCCAGCATGACCGTCAGCCAGCCGCCGTATCGCATCTCGCCGTTCACGGCCGCCGAGCTCGCCTCGATCCGCCGGCCGTTCCGCGGCGCCAGCCTCCTCCCGGGCAGGGCCTATCACGATCCCGCGTTCCTGGATTTCGAGCGCGACGAGTGGTTCTTCCGCGACTGGGTCGCGGTCGCGCGTGCCGAGGAGATCCCCGACCGGGGGAGCTTCGTCCTGCGCGACTACTTCGGCGAGAGCGTCCTGCTCGTCCGGGGCGCGGACGACGTGATCCGCGCCTTCTACAACGTGTGCCGGCACCGTGGAACGGCGGTGGAGGAGCGCGAGTGCGGCACGGCCGTCCGGTTCCAGTGCCCCTACCACGCCTGGATCTACGATCTCGACGGCCGCCTCCTCCGGGCCAGGCACACGGAGGATCTCGAGGAGTTCAGCCTCGTGTCCTCCGGCCTGGCGGGCATTAGCGCGGAGACCTGGGGCGGCTGGATCTTCATCTGCTTCGACGACGCCACGCCCGGCCTGGAGGAGTACCTCGGCGACTGGTTCGGGCACCACGCCGAGTTCGGGCGGGACTTCAGCCGGCTTCGGCGCGCAGCGCGCCTGGAGTACGGCGTCGCGGCGAACTGGAAGATCGTGGCCGAGAACTACTCCGAGTGCTACCACTGCCCCGGGGTCCACCCACTCCTCAACAAGCTCACCCCGTACGACCTGGGGGAGGACTTCTTCCCGAGCGGCCCGTGGAAAGGCGGCTGGATGGTGTTCGCGAACGGCTGCGAGACGATGTCGATGGACGGCCAGCGACATGGGCGGCCGCTCCTCTATGCCCGCGACGAGGTGGAGGCGGGGAGGATCTACTACTACATTCTCTGGCCGAACCTGATCATCTCCGTCCACCCGGACTACGTGCTCACCCACCAGGCCTGGCCCGACGGGCCGGACCGCTCGACGGTGATCTGCGACCTGTACGTCGACGGGGATTCGGTGGGCTCCGCCGGCGTCGCGGGAGCGGTCGACTTCTGGGACCTGACGAACCGGCAGGATTACCACGTTGTTGCGCTCCAGCAGCAGGGCACGCGCTCGCGGAGCTGGGAAGCCGGCCGCTATTCGAACCAGGAGGCGTCCGTGCACGCCTTCGACCTGATGTGCGCCGACCGCTACGCGAACGACGGCCGGCGGACCGAGCGCGAGGCCCGGACCGAGGTCCCGAACGCCGGGCGGCGCCCCGCCGCGCGAGGGGCACCCGGTCTCGCGGCGCGCCGCGGGCTACCCTGATGCGGTGTCGATCCTCGCGCTCAAGCTCGTCCTGACGCCGCTGCTCGTCGGCGGCGCGAGCCTGGCGGCGCGGCGCTGGGGTCCCGCGATCGGGGGCTGGCTCGTGTCGCTGCCGCTCACCAGCGGCCCCGTGACGTTCTTCCTTGCCCTGGACCACGGGACGGGGTTCGCGGCCACGGCCATCGTCGGGTCGCTCGTCGGCCTCGCGGCGATCGCCGCCTTCACGCTCGCGTTCGCGGCCGGGCTCGTGCGCGCCGGACCGCGCACCGGGATCCTGCTCGCGGTCGCCGCCTTCGGGGTCATCGGGTTTGTCGTCCAGCCCGTCCTGAACACGCCGGCCGGGATCCTCTTCGTCGCCGTCCTCGCGGCGCTGGCCGTCGCGCTTCGGCTTCTCCCGGCTTCGGGTGCCCGCCGGGCGGCCGGACCGCATCCCACCTGGGACCTTCCGGCGCGCGTGCTGATCGGGACGTGCCTGGTGGTCGGCCTCACCACGATCGCGCCGCTGCTCGGCCCGCACACGAGCGGGATCATCGCCACGTTCCCGGTCTACGTCTCGATCCTGACCCTGTTCACCAACCGCCAGGAGGGGGTGCCGGGTGCCCTGGACGTCCTGCGCGGGCTGCTGGTCGGGCTGTTCGGCACGGCGGCGTTCATGCTCGTCCTCGCGCTGGCGCTTGTGCCCCTGGGCATCGGGCCCGCGTTCGGCCTCGCGCTGGCGCTCACGCTGGCGATCCAGGCCGTCGCGCTGCGGTCTGTCCGGGCGGGCTCCGGTCCGGCCGTGGAGCTCGAGTCGGTGTAGGCGTCCCGCGAGGGCGCGTCCCGCCAAGGCGCGTCCCGCGAGTGCGCGTCCCGCGAGTGCGCGTGGTCAGCCGGCGGCGTTCGGCCGCCGGGCCGCGATCCGGGCAGCCGCGTTGGTCCAGCCCGGGTCGAAGCGACGGCCGGGCTCGTCGAGGTCCAGGACGAGCGGCGCGTGGTCCGACGGGACGGGCTTGCCCTTGCGGGCCTCCCGGTCCACCTCCACGTCGACGACCCGCGCGGCGACGGGACCGGTTGCCAGGAGGTGGTCGATCCGCATTCCCTCGTCGCGCTGGAAGTTGCCGGCGCGATAGTCCCACCAGGTAAACCGGTGGAGCGTCGGGTTCCGCGTCCGCCAGGTGTCCTCCAGCCCCCATGCCAGGAGCGCCCGGAACGCCGCCCGCTCCCGCTCGGAGACGTGCGTCCCGCCGTGTGCCGCTTCCGGGTCCCACACGTCGCGGTCGGCGGGCGCGACGTTGAAGTCGCCGCCGATCACGAGCGGAGCGGCGGGGTCCTGGGTCTCGTCGAGCCAGCGCCGCAGCCGCGCGAACCAGGCCAGCTTGCCCGCGTAGAACGGGGATCCGACCTCGCGCCCGTTCGGCGCGTAGATCGAGACGACCCGGACCCCGCCGCACACGGCGCTCACCATGCGGGCCTCGGCAAACGGGTCGAAGTCCTCCTCAGCGCCCGCAACCGATGGGCCGGCGGCCGCCGAGCGAACCGGGCCGTCTCCGAAGTTCGTGATCACGTCGGCCAGCCCGGCCCGGCTGGCGATCGCGACGCCATTCCAGCGACCCTCGCCGTGGTGGAGCAGCTCGTAGCCCGCCATCGAGAAGGGGAGCACGGGCGCGGTGTCGTCCGCGAGCTTCGTCTCCTGGAGCAGGAGGACGTCGGGCGCGGCGCGCTCGAGCCACCAGTTGACCTTCTCCAGGCGCGCCTTGAGCGAGTTGACGTTCCAGGTCGCGATGCGCATCGCTCAGTACCGCCGCCCGCGCTGCCGGGCGAGGTCGAAGGTCGCCGTGTCCGCGACCGCCATGACCGCCATGGTGCCGGCCTGGACGGGGTCCGTGACGACGAGGTCCACGTGCTCCGTGATCGAGCCGACCATGTTGAGGGCGATGATGGGGATACCCACCGCGCGAAGCTCGTCCGCGGCGCGGCTGATGTCGCCGCCCATGATCGAGCCGGCGAGGACCAGGCACCGGGCACGGGGCAGATCGGCGACCGCGCGGACGGCCCCGGCGATGTTCGCCTCGCCCACGAGGGCGATCGTGTCGACCGAGATCCGCTCGCCGCGCAGGTTGTGACGGTCGGCCTCGGAGACCGCGCCGAGCGCGACCTGGGCGACCTGGGCGCCGCCCCCCACGACGATGATCCGCTTGCCGAAGATCCGGTCCATCGTGCGAGTCTGGCGTCGCTCCCGGACTCCCGGCGCAGCGGAGACGGCCGCGTCGAGGGTCGCCTCGTCGATGCCCTCGACCTCGATCTCGGTCTCCACGGCGGACCCGGCCACCTCGTCCTCGAGGTGCCGGACGGTGCTCATGGTGCGGACCGTCGCGCCGACCACGGCAAGCGCGCCGAGGATCGCGGGGAGCGCGCCCGGCCTGTCATCGTGGACGACGCGGATCGCGAGGCTCGGCGGGAGCGCCGCGGCCCGGCGTGGGCTCATCGGTCCGCGAGGCCCCGGGCCAACTCCGCGAGGGCGCCCGGGCCGGCGAGTCCGTGCGGGTCGGTGGGGTCGTGCTCCTCGAACGGGACGCCCAGGCGCGCGAGCGCCTCGCGGGTTGCCGCCGGATCGCTCGTGGTGAGCATCAGCTCGCCATCCGTGTCCTCGGCGACGCCGACGATCCCCGTGATGTTGACGCCGCGCTCGGCAAGCGCCGCGGCCGCGCGGGCGAGCGAGCCCGGGGCATCGTCGAGCCGGACCGTGAACCAGACGGACACCTTCGATCACCTCCACCGCGATGGTAGCGCCGGGCCACCCGGGACGCTGCGAGGGGCCGACGCTCCGCCGGTTGTGCCCCTCGGCCGACGCGTCGGCCGGACGGCGCTACGATCACGACATGTCCGCCACCCCGGCGCCGAGCGTCCAGGTCTTCGGCCGCGAGGACAGCCAGGCGACCCGCGCGGCTCTTCGCTTCTTCAAGGAGCGCCGGGTCGGCGTCCACTTCGTGGACCTCCGGCGCAGGCCGATCTCGCCGGGCGAGCTGCAGCGGTTCGTGACCAGGTTGGGCGCGGCCACCCTCGCCGACACGACGTCGAGACCGTGGCGGGATGCCGGCCTGGGTTACCTGTCGATGGACGACGCCGAGCTGGCGGCGCGACTGCTCGCGGACACGCGCCTGCTGCGGCTTCCGCTGGTCCGCAACGGCAACGCCGTGACGGCCGGCCCGGCCGACGCCACCTGGAAGACCTGGTTCACGGCCACGGGTGCCTGACCCGGCCGCGAACTCGTCCGCCACACTTGACCGGAGGTCTCAATGCCTGACAGCAGGGCGCCGCTCCCGTCCCGTTCCGACGAGCCGGACCACACCCGCGCGGTGGACGGCGAGCCGATGACCACCGGCCGCGACAAGCTCCGCCGGGCCGGGCGGCTCGTGGTCCGGCGGGAGGCGGTGGACCGGCAGATGCCATCCCGGGCCGGGACGGCCGACGAGCGGCTCCTCCGTCGCAGCCGGACCGCCTTTCTCGACTCGGACCCCTGGCGCACATTGCGGATCCAGGCCGAGTTCGTGGAAGGGTTCGACGCGCTGGCCGGCGTCGGGCCCGCGGTGACCGTGTTCGGATCCGCGCGCGCGGCCGAGGGCGACCCGGTCTACGAGCAGGCTCGCGAGCTCGGCCGTCTGCTGGCCGAGGCAGGCCTCACGGTGATCACCGGCGGCGGGCCCGGCGTGATGGCCGCAGCCAACCGCGGCTGCTTCGAGGCCGGCGGCTTCTCGGTCGGCTGCAACATCGAGCTGCCGCACGAGCAATCGGTCAACCCCTGGGTGGACCTGGGGGTGGAGTTCCGCTACTTCTTCGTGCGCAAGACGATGTTCGTGAAGTACGCGGAGGGGTTCGTCATCTTCCCGGGCGGATTCGGGACGCTCGACGAGCTGTTCGAGTCGCTCACCCTGATCCAGACCGGCAAGATCGAGCACTTCCCGGTGTTCCTCGTGGGGAGCGCCTACTGGTCCGGCCTCCTCGCGTGGTTCCGCGCGACACTCCTGGCTGCCGGCACGATCACGGCCGACGACCTGCGGCTCTTCACGGTCACCGACGACCTCGCCGAGGTCGTGCGCGGCCTGCGGACGTTCGTGGAAGCGAATGAACAGGCCCATGCCGCCGACGGCCCGTCCGGGGGGGCGTCCCTCACCTGATGCACGGCGCCGTTCGAGTGTGAATACCCGCGCGGGCGAGTCGCCCCGCGGTATGCGCGTTGCGGGCATGTCCACGGTCTCCGGCTCGACGATTCCCTGGGCGTCCCCCATGCGCGCAACACGCATCACGCATGGGAGCGCCTCCCGTTCGATATGCCCGCTACTCGCATCAGGCAAGCGAGTGCCTCCCGGCTCGTATTCGCGGGCGAGCGCGCGGCTGCATCGGGCGGCCGTCGGGGTGCGGCTGCGTCATGCCACCGCCGGGGCGTCCAGCGACGTCAAGGCTGTCAGACGCCCGGGATCGCGACCTCGATCGTGCCGCCGACCACGCGGACGGGGTAGTAGCGCAGGCGGCGAACCCGGGTGAGCCGTCGCGCCTCGGCCTTCCTGCCGGGCGGCTCGGGCTTCGGCTCCGTGCCGGGCGGCGACCACGGCAGATGTGGCGTTCCGTCGGCGTCGAGGCCGCCCGTCGTCGGCATCTGGACCGTCTCCCCGCGGCACAGGTCGAAGCGGCCGTTATGCAGCGGGCAGTCCACGATGCAGCCGTCCAGGCGACCGATCGAGAGCGGCGCGGCCATGTGGGGGCAGCGGTCGTCGGTTGCGAGGAGGCCCAGCGGGACGTTCGCGAGCAGCAGGTCCAGCTCGCCGATGGTCACGCGGACGACCGTTCCCTCCGGCAGGTCGGCGGCGGGAAGCACCGCGACGAAGGTCGCACCGGATGTGCCGGGGGCGGCAAGCGCCGGGGGTGTCGCCGCAATTCGCGGCGCCGTCGAGGAAGCGGGTCCGGCCGTCGGCGGCGACGATTCTGGCACGTTCGCCCCGGACACCTAGTCCCCGGCGAGGACGGGCTGGGGCGCCAGGGTCTCCGATCCGGCGCGAGACGTGGCGCGGGTGCCCTCGGCCTGGCCAACCGCCGGCCCGAGAGATGATCGCAGGGGCAGCTCGCGGATCACGAGCACGGCCACGAGGGCAAGGACCGACGCGCCCAGGCTGAGCCAGAAGATGGACCCGATCGACACGGAGATCGCCTCGTAGATCGAGGTGACGATCCTCGGGATATACGGCTGGACGGCTTGCTGCGCCTGGGCCGGGAGGCCGGCCAGGATCTGCGTGCCGAGCGACGATCCAACCCCGAGCAGGCTGTTCTGGTCGAAGCCGGCGCCCTGGAACCCGTTCACGACCTGCTGCGGCACGCCGTTCGCAAGCAGGCGCGTCGGGATCTCGGCGGCAACCTGGGTGCCGAAGAGCGAACCGGCGATCGACAGGCCCACCGTGCCCCCGATCTGCCGGAAGAACGCGATGCTCGACGTCGCCACGCCCAGCTTGTTGAAGGGCACGGCGTTCTGGACGACGATCGTGAAGACGGCCAGCGTCGGCCCGATCCCCACGCCGAGCACGAACTGCCACAGGATGATGGCCCACAGGCCGGTGTTGGCGGTGAGGTTGGTGAACAGAAGCGACCCGACGCCGATGAGCACCGCCGATCCGACGAGCAGGGTCTTGTACTTCCCGGTCCGCGCCACGATCTGGCCGCTCACGACGCTCGCGAGGATCACCCCGAGCAGGAGCGGGAAGAGCTCGTATCCCGAGACCGTCGCACTGTCGCCCTTGACGACCTGGTAGAAGCGGGGAAGGAAGATGGTGGCGGAGAAGAAGCCGAACGCCGCGAAGAACGTCGCCAGCACCGAGCCCGCGTAGGTCCGATCGCGGAACAGGTTCAGCGGGACGATGGGCTCCTTCACCCGCGCCTCGATGTACACGAAAGCGGGGATGAGGATCGCTGCGAGCAGTAGGAGACCGCCGACCTCGGGGCTGGTCCAGCCGGAGCTCTGGCTGTTCGTCAGGCCCACCAGGAGCGGGATCATCGCGGCGACGAAGACCAGGGCGCCGACCCAGTCGAGGTCGAGGGCGTGCTTCGGACGGTTCAGGCTCGGCAGGACACGGCTGACCACGATCAGCGAGACGATCCCGATCGGCAGGTTGATGTAGAAGATCCAGTGCCACCCGATCGTGTCCGTGATCACCCCGCCCAGGGCCGGACCCACCAGCGCCGCGAGCCCGAACACGGCTCCGAACAGGCCCTGGTACTTGCCCCGCTCGGCAGGCGTGAAGAGGTCGCCGATCACGGCGAGCGAGATGGGGAAGAGCGAGCCCGCCCCGATGCCCTGGATGCCGCGGAACAGGATCAGCTGCCACATCGTCTGGCTCAGGCCCGACAGCGCCGAACCCACGAGGAAGACCACGACGCCGAAGATGAGCATCGGCTTCCGGCCGTAGAAGTCGGAGAGCTTGCCGTAGAACGGCACGCTGATCGTGGACGTGAGCAGGTAGATCGCCACGACCCACGTGTAGAGGTCGTTGCCCTGCAGGTCCGTAACGATGCGCGGCAGCGCAGTGCCGACGATCGTCTGGTCGAGCGCGCCGAGGAGGAGCGCGAGCAGGATCGCACCGAGCACCTGGAACCGCGCTCGCGGCGAGATCTCGACGGCCGGCCGGGCCGCCGCGGCTGGGACGCCCCCCGGGCCCTCCACGAGCGGTGCTGCTTCCATCATGATCGTGCTGTCTCCTCAGTCGGGTCCGTGCTCTCCGCACCGCGCGGCGACGCTCCTGCCCCTGCCGGTTGGGGTTCGCGCCCCTCGTCGGTCCGGATCGTTTCGCGCAGATCGTCGATCCCGCCGACGAGGCGGACCAGCTGGTCCGTGTCGAGCCGGACGAGCAGCGCCTGGAGCATCTCGCTGCGCCAGCCGTCCATCTCCTGGACCGCCCGGACGCCGTCCGGTGCCTGCCGCACGATCACGACGCGACGATCCGCGCCGTCGCGTACGCGCTCGACCAGCCCGCGCTGCTCCATCCGGTCGATGATCCCGGTCGCGTTCGGCACGGCCACGCCGAGCAGGTCGGCGAGGTGGGTGACCGGCTGCGGCCCGTGGTCCTGCAGGATCCAGAGCGTCTGCAGATGCGCCATGCTGATTCCCTGCTGGTGCAGCCGCCGCGCGGCGGCGCAGCGCTGGTGGCCCGCGATGGCCGCCGTTCCGGTCACGATCCTGTCGAAGAGCGCATCGCGCTCGGCCGAACGGGGCGGAATGGTCGTCTGGGTCGGCGCTGTACTTACTGTCACCATAATATTATTGCGGATAGCAATACATTCGTCAACGGCAACCATTCAGACGATGAGAACCAACTGGACGCAGAGAGGCGAGCCATGCGCTATGCATTGATGATCGAGGCGCAGCAGGGGTGCTCCTATGCCGACCAGCTCGCGCTCGCGGGACGTGCCGAGGCGGCCGGCTTCGAGACGTTCCTGCGCTCCGACCACTACGACAGCTTCCCGGGCGAGACCGGCCGCCCGACGACGGACGCCTGGGCGGTGCTGGCCGGCCTGGCCCGCGAGACGAGCCGCATCCGGCTCGGCGTCCTGGTCTCTCCGGTGACGTTCCGCCACCCGGGGAATCTCGCCAAGCTGGCGGTCACGGTCGACGAGATGTCGGGCGGCCGCCTCGACGTCGGGGTGGGAGCGGGCTGGAACCAGGGCGAGCACGACCACCATGGCTTCCCGTTCCCGGCGATCGGCGTCCGGGCCGAGATGCTGGAGGAGCAGCTCGAGATCCTGCGCGGCCTCTGGCAGGGCCCGGACGGCTGGTCGTTCGCCGGACGCCACTACCAGGTGTCGGGCGGGCGGTTCCGTCCGCGACCCGTCCAGCAGCCCGCGCCCCCGATCATCGTCGGCGGCGAGGGAAGCCCGCGCTCGATGCGCATCGCGGTCCGGTTTGCCGACGAGTTGAACCTCTCGAGCGCCTCACCGGAGCAGGCTGCGGAACGGTTCGCCAGGCTCGACGCGGTCGCGCGCGACGCCGGCCGCGACCCAGCGTCTCTCCGCCATTCGGTGATGGTGGGCGCTCTCGTCGGTCGCGATGCCGCAGAGGTGGAGCACCGTGCCCGCGAGGTCCTGGCCGCGTTCGGGATGCCGGACGAAGGGACGGCCTGGTTCGAGGCGCGACGGCCGCGCTGGATCTACGGCACCCCGGCCGAGGCCCGGGCCATGGCGGCACGGTTCGAGGCGGCCGGCTGCGAGCGGATCGTCCTCCAGGACTTCCTGCCCTGGGACTTGGATCACGTGGACCTGCTCGGTGAGGTGCTGGTTCGGGGCTAGCACGCCGGCGGGTCAGGCACCGAGCGCTGCCGCCTCCCGGTAGGCGAGCTGGTCGCGCCGGATCAGGTCCGGGTTCGTCCCTCGCGCCCGCGCAATGCGCTCGGCGAGGAGCTGGAGCGGACTGGCCGTCCCGGCGAGCGCGGCAACCGGAGCCGGCAGCGTCGGTGCCTCCGCCACGAGGATCCGGCCCGCCGGGGCGAGGAACGCCGGCCAGGCGCGGTCGAGGCCTGCGGCGAGGATCGCCGCAGGCCGCATCCCGACCCGGCCCGCCGCCGCGAGCGCCTGCTGTGCCCGCGCCGAGCGCTCCTCGCGTCCCGCGCGATCCGCGAGCACGAGCACGAGCCCGGTCGAGGCGTCCATCGCCGGCAGATGACCGTGCAGGAACGTCTCCGTATCGCGGAGCGTGGCCGGGAGCCAGGCGGCCTCCTCGACCTTGAGCGCCAGCTCGCGGCCGGCAGGCAGGTCGGCGCCGGAGGCCGCCACGATGAGCTCTCGGCACCCGGCGAGCGCGGCGGCGATCACCTCGGCCTGCCCCGCCTGCTCCAGGCCGCCGGCGAGGAGCGAGCGGACCACGCCCGGTTCGGCGTCGCTGCCCTGGCCCGTGAGTGCCGCCCCCACCGCGACGCCGGCCAGGATCGGCGAGAGATAGCCGATCGTGTGGCACCAGCTCCGGTCGATCTCGGCGGTCTCGAGGACGAGCGCGGCCGCCGCGCCGATCGGTGCGGTCCGGCTCACGGTCACGGCCGCCACCTTCGCGCCTCGGGCAGCGGCGGCGCCGAGTGCCGCAAGGGTTGCCGACGTGCCGCCCTCGTGGCTGATCCCGATGATCAGGCCCCGGCGCTGGGGCGCGAGCGCCGCCTCGAGCGCCTGGCGGGCCAGGACGGCACCGGGCTGGCCGGAGCCGCGGATGCCGGCCCGCTCGATCGCGTCGGAGAGGATGGCGGCGAACGCCAGCGCCCCATGCTCACTCGTGCCGCAGCCGGTGATCACGACCGGCTCGCCCGCCTCAAGCGCGGCGCGAATCATCGCCGCCAGGCGGCCCGCTGGCGAGTCGCGTCCCGGGGCCTCGAGCTTCGGCGGCACCCCCGGCACTCCGGAGCTGCGCCGCACGACGCCCATCCTGCGCAGGACGCGGCCGGAGAGAGCGGGTTCCGCCGCGATCATCTCGGTCATCCACCAGGGCGGCCCGTCGCGCTGCGCGGGGGCAGGCAGCACGCTCCATGGGGCGGGCGGCCCGGACAGGATCGCCTCCGGGTCCGGGTGGGCGAGGACGGTCGGGTCGAACGGCGGCGGCGCCTCCATGCGACCGATGATAGGCTCGGAGAAGGGGGAACGGAGGAGCGCGGCCGCTGCGGGTCGCGCAGGTGCGACAACGCACGACCTCCAGGGTCGACGCTCGGGAGGATGACGAAGCGCATGGACGTCGGGGTGATGGTTCCCCAGGGCTGGAAGGGCGAGTTCAACGGCTGGCACCCGGCGGATGCCTGGGCGAACGCGGTCGAACGGGCGAAGCAGGCCGAAACGCTCGGCTTCGAGTCGATCTGGGTCTTCGACCACTTCACGACGGTGCCGGTCCCGACCGAGGAGATCACCTTCGAGTCGTTCACGATGCTTTCCGCGCTCGCGCAGGTCACGTCGCGGGCGCGGATCGGCCACATGGTGATCTGCACGGGATTCCGCAACCCCGCGCTCACGGCAAAGATGGCCTCGACGCTCGACGTGATCTCCGGGGGCCGCTTCGAGCTGGGGATCGGCGCCGGGTGGAAGGAAGACGAGTGGGTCACCTACGGCTTCGATTTCCCGCCGTTGCGTGTCCGGCTCGGTGCGCTGGGCGATCACCTCGAGGTGATCCGCCGGATGCTGGGTCCCGGGAAGGCGACCTTCGAGGGCTCGTACGCCCGCGTCGAAGGCGCCCTCAACGTCCCGAAGGGCATCCAGCCCCACATCCCGATCATCGTGGGCGGCAACGGCCAGCAGGTGACCTTCCGGTATGCGGCACGCTATGCGGACGAGCTGAACCTGGTCTTCCTGGAGCCGGACGAGATCCGCGAGGCACTGCCGGTGGCGCGCCAGCGCTGCGAGGAGGAGGGCCGGGATCCCTCGACGCTCCGCATCTCGCTCTACTGCCGCGACGACCACGCCCGCCCCGACGGCCAGGCTCGCGTTGACCGGCTCGGCGTCTATGCCGAGCTGGGCCTCGACCGGCTCGTCGCGTTCCCATCGCGCTGGGACACGAGCGACGAAGGTCTCGCGTCGTTTGCGAGGGATGTCCGGGCCGCCGGGCTCCCGCTCGCCACAGCGCCCGAGGGGGCCGCCCGCCGGTAGAAGGCCGCTCCTGCCGCGGGCAGAGGGCCGCGGGACATGGTCAGCGCACGCGGCCGATCCTGCCCGGGGGTCCGTAGCGCCAGGCGACCCGCCCGAGGAGGCGCTCGACGTCGACCGGCCCGTAGCGACGCGAATCGATCCCGACTCCCGGCGCGTCGCTCGCGAGCCACGCCTCCGCTGAACCGAGCACGACCGGTGGGCCGTCCGACCCCGCGACCCGGTCGCCCGGCCGCCCTGCGACTCGCTTCACCACGACGAGGTCGCTGGCCGGTTCACGGACGACGACGAGCGTCCCGCGGCGGGGCCAGCGGGACGGAGTCGGGTCGGTGAGGAGCCAGTCGCCCGGACGGAGCGCCGGGACCATGCTCTCGCCGGAGACCTCCACGCGCCATGGTCCGCGGCGGGCGCGCCGCACGAACGCGCCCGCGTCCCAGGCGATGGCCAGGACCGCCGAGATTCCGAGGAACAGCCGGAGCCGCCACAGCCCACCGGCAGCGCGCCGGACGCTGGCCGCGTTCTCGCCTCCGCGGCTGCCGGGGCGGCCCCGGCGCGGACCGTCCGCTACTTCTTGGTCGCCCAGAACATCTCCGCGAACTCCTTGGTCGCCGCCTCGAGGTCGGCGGCCGCCTGCGCGTCGACGCTCTGCTTGTTCTTGCCGGCCAGCTTGAGCAGGGTCCAGACCTTCGTATGGAGGTCTGGGAACGCGGCGAGGTGCTCGGGCTTGAAGTAGTCGGACCAGATGACCTGGACCTCGTGCTTGACCTTCTCGGCGTGCTGCTCCTTGACGGCCACGCAGCGGGCGAACTTGTTGCGGTCGGCGACCGCGGTCGAGCCCTCCGGGATCTGGCCGATCAGCTCCACCATCCGGGCGACGGTGCGCGCCGCGAGGACCGCCTCTGCCGGATCGTAGATGCCGCACGGAACGTCGCAATGGGCGTGCGCAACCGTCGTCGGGCGCAGCCAGCGGGTGAGACGGGACATGGGACTCCTCGCTTCGCGTTCTCTGGTCGGTGGGCCCGAGGACCTGCTCTGGGGGCTTGCACCGGCGGCGTCGGCCGCTCCCCAAGTGTCGGAGGGCACCGGGAACCTGTCAAACGCGGCCGGGGAGAGCGCACCGTGCGGCGGGCGAGCGCCTCGACGCGGAACACAGCCGCGTCGGGCGTGTGTGCCATCCGATCGCACAACACCTCGATCCTGGCGATCGCCGCGATGACCCGGTCGGCCCGGGGCTGCACGGGGCCCCAGTCGACCGCCTGCAGCTGGGCGACGTGCCCGCTCGTCGAAGCGAGGCCCCGTTCATAGTCCGCGGCCGGGTCGGGTCAACGTGCCGAACATACCCTCGATCATGACCCAGGTCACGCTCGGGCGCCCGGGGCGATCGCTATCCTTTCGTCGGCATGGAACCTCTCACCGGCCCCGAGCCGCACCGCCCCTCGCGTCGGCGCGTGATCGCGGCCGCCGTGGCAGTCCTCGTCGTGGCGGGGGTGATCGCCAGCGGCGTGCTCATCGCCGTGCGCCCGCCGTGGCTCCGCGACGTGAAGACGGCCCTGCAGCAGGTGCCCGTCGTCGGGGGGCTACCGGGCATCGTCGCCGCGCCAACGGGCCTGCCCGCGCCCCAGGTCGTGACGCCCGGCGCCACCCTCTCGCCGGTCGCGCCCGGGGCCACCCCGAACGCGTCGTTCGGAGGACGGGCAGACACGGTCCCGCTCGAGAACCGGCCCGAGTTTGCCTACGTGGGCAGCCTGGACTGGCAGATCCACCAGACCTCGCAACCCGGCCGGCTCATCGAGGGCTACGCCTCCGCTCCCTCGTACTTCCCGGGTGAGACGCTCAAGCTCGCCGTCTCCACGACCGCGCCGTCGTACGTTGCGACGATCTGGCGCGTGTCGGGCGCGGCGCCGGCCGAGAGCCCGTTCGTCCCAGTCGCGACGATCGAATCGACGCCGGGCCGGCAGCAGGCGCCGGCCGTCGTCGATCCTTCGACGAAGATGGTCCGCGCCCCGTGGGACGTGACCACCACGTTCCCGATCCCGGCCGACTGGCCGTCGGGGATGTACCTCGTCCGGCTCGACAGCGCCGAGGGTGTCCAGTCGTACGTCCCATTCGTTCTCCGCAGCCGCGCGGCCACGGCCTTCCTCCTGGTCTCGAACGCCCTGAACTGGGAGGCCTACAACCAGTGGGGCGGCTCGAGCGTGTACGTGACCCGGATCGGCGACCCGCTGCCCGGGGTCACGCGGGCCCTGGCGGTCTCCTTCGACCGGCCGTACGCGAGCGACGGCGGCGCCGGGCAGCTCTTCTTCCTCGAGCTGCCGTTCATCTCCTGGATCGAGCGCGCGGGCCTCGACGTGAGCTTCACCACCGACTACGACCTCTCGCTCAACCCCGCGGCGCAGCCGCTGCCCCGCACGGTGATCTTCAACGGTCACGGCGAGTACTGGGGCCCGCCCCTCTACGGCTGGCTCGAGAGCCACGTCGCGGCGGGCGACATGGGCGTGGCGATGTTCGCCGCCGATACCGGGTACTGGCCGATCAGCTTTGGGCCCGCGACGCCGGACGGGCCGCGCAGCTTCATGTGCCTCAAGAACGGCCCCGTGCCCGCGGCGTTCCGGCCCCCGGGCCAGACACCGGAGTCGTCCGAAGCCCCGATCGAGACGCTGGGGCCCGGGGAGACCGAGGAGCGCGGCCGTCCCGGCTACGTCTCGCTCGGGGCCGATGGCCCGTACGTCGGCGCCTTCGCGGACCAGCCGCTCTTCGGGGTCCACTACCGGGGCGTCACGTCCGTCCTCGGGCGGTACTCGATCGTGGCGTCCGGGGCCGACCCGCGGCTCCTCGCCGGAACGGGACTCGCGGCGAACGGCTCGCTCGGGTTCATCGCGGGGGGCGAGGTGGACGGGGTCCTCCCGTTCGCCGAGTGGTGGGGACCGCTGCGCGGCGCCTACGACCACCCGTTCGCGGTCGCGGCCGGGCTGCAGGGCCGGCTGCCCTCGCTGCGCTGGACGGCCGAGGCCGTCTGGCGCGAGCTCCCGAGCGGCGGCCGCGTGTTCGCCTCAGGCACGTTCTACTGGGGCTGGGCGCTCGACCCGGACTTCGCGTCGAGCCACGGCGTCTCGCCCGACTTTCCGCGGCTCACCCGGAACATCCTCAACTGGCTCGCGACCGGGACGTAGGGGGCCGGGTGGGGCAGGCGGCCCTCCCAGCGTTCATCTGACCGTGATCGTGACCTGGAACGCGACCCTGTACAGGGGGCAGACGCCGGAAGTGCAGTGCGGGCTCCCGATCGCGCTCAGGACGGTCGTGCCGGGTGCTCGCGCCTCGTAGATTCCCTGCGCGCCCTGGATGACGAGCACCCCGATGACGCGGCTCACGACGTTCTGATCGGCCACCGTCGGCGCCCAGTCCAGGTTCGAGCCGAGATCGAGGAGGAGCTCCTGGCCGACCGCCAGGCGCAGCGTGGTGCCGTTGTCCGCTTGTTTCACGACAAGGGAGGCCGCGGTCGCTGCCGGGGTCGGCTTCAGTTCCGGTTGCGGTGTCGGGGCCCGGGTCGGCGCCGGGGTCGCCGCGGGTTTCGGCGTGGGCGCAGGCGGGGGCGTGGCGGTTGCGTGCGGCGTCGCGGGCGTTCCGACTGCGCTCGGAACCGCCGTCGACGCCGAGCCGGGTGAGACGGCGGCCGGCGGGGCGCCGGTGCCGATTGCTGCGCCGGCCGTGCCGGCCGTGCCGGACGGCCCGGCTGCCACGCAGCCGCCGAGGAGGAGGACCAGGGCCACGCCGGCGGCGAGCGCGCCGAACCCGCGGGTGGTCGGTCGCTCATGGCCTGCGGTTGTGCGCTGTGCGTTCTTCATTGTTCCCCCGGTCGCGACGGCATTGTCACATCGTGGTCGAGGACGTGGGTCCGACCCTGTCGGTTCCGCTACCGTTTGCGCACGAACCCCGTCCGGCACGGCCGGTTGAGCGGAGTCCTGAGCCATGTTCGGCTGCCTGATCGCTGGTCTTCTGGTCATTCTCCTGTTCGCCGTGGTCCCGACCTGGCTCTGGCCGCTGCTCGTCGTGGGCCTGGTCGTCCTCTTCGTGCTGGCCGCCGTCACCGGTCTCCTGAAGAGCATCCTCGGCGTGCTCTTCGGTCGGCGGTAGCCGCCTCGCCGGCTCCGGGCGAGCACGCATCCGGACGCCGACGCCAGCCGCCGCGCCCAGCGCCCGACCCATCCAGCCTGCCCCGTCGTCCGAAGGGGATGTGTCGGCCGCACACGGCACGCGACAGGTGAGGGCAGCATGTTCGAGTTCGCAATCTCCGCGGAGGGACTTCGCAAGTCCTACGGCAACGTCCACGCACTCCGGGGCATCGACCTGGCAGTACCGGCAGGAACCATCCTGGGCCTGCTCGGCCCGAACGGAGCCGGGAAGACGACCGCAGTCCGCATCCTGACGACGCTTCTGCGCCTGGACGGCGGGAGCGCGATGATCGCCGGGCATGACCTGTTGCGGGAGCCGGACGCCGTGCGCGCCGCCATCGGCCTCAGCGGCCAGTTCGCCGCCGTGGATGAGAACCTGACCGGCCGCGAGAACCTCGAGATGGTCGGCCGGTTGCTCCACGTGGGCCGGCCCGCGGCCCGGGCGCGCGCCGACGAGCTGCTCACGACCTTCGACCTCGTTGCAGCCGGCGGCCGGCCGGCCCGGACGTACTCGGGCGGGATGCGCCGCCGCCTCGATCTTGCGGCGAGCCTGGTCGGCAGCCCGGACGTCCTGTTTCTCGACGAGCCGACGACCGGCCTCGACCCTGCGAGCCGTCTCGGGCTCTGGGAGGTCATCGAGCACCTGGTGGCGGACGGGACGACGATCCTCCTCACCACCCAGTATCTCGAGGAAGCCGACCGGCTCGCGAACCGGATCGCCGTCATCGACGACGGCCTGCTGATCGCCGAGGGAACCGCCAACGAGCTGAAGGATCGCCTGGGCGAGGACGTTGTCGACGTCCGAGTTGTCAATCCGGCACGGACCGTCGAAGCGCTCGAGCTCCTCCGCCCGCTTGCCGCGGCCGAGCCGCGCGCGGAGGCCGCCGACGGCCGGATCCACCTGCCCGTCAAGAACGGGGCCGGGATGCTCGCCGAGATCGTCCGCCGGATCGACGGAGCCGGGCTGGAGATCGGTGAGCTCGCCCTCAGGAGGCCGAGCCTCGACGATGTCTTTCTGGCCCTCACGGGCCACCGCGCGGAGGACGCACCCCCAACCGACACGACCGGAGACGCCCGGCCTGCCGGCTCGCGCCGGCGCTTCGGCCGCCCGGCCCAGGAGAAGACCGAGGAGAAGGCAGCATGACCGCCCTCACTGCGCCGGCAGCCGCCGGCCGCCCGATCCCACAGAGCCGCCGCCGGCCAATGTGGATCGTCACCGACTCCATCACGCTCGGCTGGCGGAACATGCTGGCGGTCGTGCGGAACCCGCAGCTCCTCGTGGTGGACACGATCACGCCGATCATGTTCGTGCTGCTCTTCGCGTTCGTGTTCGGCGGCGCGATCAAGACGCCGGGCATCGACTACGTGACGTTCCTGATGCCGGGCATCTTCGTCCAGACCGTTGTCTTCGGCGGGACCGGCACCGCGATCGGCCTCGCCGAGGATCTCCAGAAGGGGATCATCGACCGCTTCCGCTCGCTCCCCATGGCACCGTCCGGAGTCCTGATCGGCCGGACCTTCGCGGACCTCCTGCGCAACGCGTACACGGTCGCGGTCATGACGGTGGTGGGGTTCCTGATCGGTTTCCGCTTCTCCGGCACGATCCCGGAGTTCCTGCTCGCGCTCGTCCTCGTCACGCTCTTCGGCTACGCGATCAGCTGGCTGTCCGCCAACATCGGGCTCCGCGCCAAGTCGGCGCAGGCTGCGCAGGGCGCGATCTTCATCCCCGTCTTCCCGCTCACCTTCGCGAGCTCCGCGTTCGTGCCGGTGGCGACGATGCCGGACTGGCTGCGCCCGATCGCGCAGGCGAACCCGGTCACGATCGTGGTGAACGCCGCCCGCGGCCTGATCCTGGGGACACCCGACGCCGGGACCGTGCTGCTCGCGCTGGGTTGGATCGCCGGGCTCGTCGCGGTCTTCGCCCCGCTCGCCATCTGGACCTACCGCCGCCACGGATAGGGGCGGCGCGGCCGCCTGCTGCTCGACCGGGCCCGGCGCCCGGTATGATCGGCGCCATGACGGAGCGCGGAGCCGCCGGCCCGGATGGACAGGTCGTCTGTCCGTTCGTGGCCTTCGACGATGACAGGGATTACCGATCCGACGTGCCCGATCGCCGGCACCGGTGTTTCGCGGAGAGCCCGGCCGCGACGCGGGCGCTCGCCCACCAGGCGGCCTATTGCCTGTCCGCAGCGTTCCCCGGCTGCCCGACGTTCCTGGACTGGGCGCGGCGCGAGGCCGCTCCGCCGAAAGAGCAGCCGGTCCGATCGCTTCGCGAGGCGCCGACCGCGCCGCGCCTGGCCGAGCGATCCGGCGACACGGCAAGTCGGGCGGTCCCCCCGCTCGACACAGCTCCGCCGCCCCGTCGCGGGCGCGCGGAATGGACCGCGCCGCCGCCCTGGGCGGCCGAGGCGGATGCGCGGCGCGAACGCCTTCCCGCCGCCGGTTCGCGTGACCTGGAGAAGCCGGGTGTACTGCCCGGCCCGTCCGCGGCGCCCGCCGCCGACGACCGGGAGGGACCCGGTTTGGGGGCGTGGTCCGGCTCCGCGCTCGCCGGGATCGTCACGCCGGGGGCTCCGACCGCCGGCACGCACGCCGGGCCGCCCGGGCCGATCACCGGGCTCGATGCCGAGCCGCGCTTCGTCTCGCCGGAGCCGGCTGCCCCGGCCTTCCTGGCCGGTCGCGCCGCGCGGCACGGGGAGGCTGCGGACACCGGGCTCACGGCGGCCGACGCGGATCTGTCGCGCGGCGTTCCGCGGGCGGTGCCTCCGCGCCGGAGACCGGCTGGCGATGGGCCGGGTGTCCCTGGGCAGTCGCGCCCGGCGGCTCGGGGCCGAGACAGGATGGCCCAGCGGATCCCCGATCGGATCCCCGATTGGCCGATCGAGCGGGGTGTCGAGCGGGAGATCGCGGACCCCGCCGCGCCGTCCTGGGAGCGCCCTCGGCGGTTCGAGGCGTACCCGTCGCTCCGGTCGGGCGGGAACGGACTGGCCTCCCTCCCGCGGCCCGTCCTCTACGGGCTCATCATCCTCGTGGCCGCCGTTGCGCTGTTCGCGGCACCGTTCGTGTTCCGCGGGCTCACGAGCGGCGGCGGTGGCGCTGGGGCGACCCCGATGCCGTCGGCAAGCGCTTCCGCGCTCGCGTCCGCGGCGCCCTCGATCACGCCCGTGCCGTCCCCCAGCCCGACCGTCTACACCGTCAAGGCCGGGGACACGCTCTCGCGAATCGCCGGGAAGTTCGGGTTGACCGTGGACCAGATCGTGAAGGCGAACCCGCAGATCAAGGATCCGAACAAGCTCGGCCTGGGCGATCAGGTCGTGATCCCGCCGACGATTGCCCCCGCCATCACCGACAGCGGAACGCTCACCCCGGCTCCGTCGACCGCGGCGCCGTAGCCCCCGGGCCGAGTCAGCGGTCAGCGGCGCGGCGCGAGGTTGATCGAGGTGATCTTGCCCGCCTCGACGCGGAAGGCGGCGTCGAGATGCTGCGACTCGACTCCCGGTCGCACGACCAGCAGGTCCGCCTGGTAGGTGTTGCCCATGTCCTGGACGGCGCCCGGGATCATCTTGAGGCCGGCATCCGCGCGCAGGAACCAGCCGCTGACCTGGTCGAGGCCACGCAGGGTCCGGGCGTTGTCGCCGACGTGGATCCGCATCTCGATCCGCTCGTCCATCAGGGCGACCGCACTCTCGCGCTGTCCGCCGTTCAGCTGCTCGAAGAACAGCTCCATCGTGTCCGTGGCTCCCATCGCTTGAGTCTAGCCGAGCGTGGCAGGCGGTGGAGCGGAAGGCGGCGCCGGGCTGGCCGCGGGCGCCATCTCCGCGCGCAGGCGGCGCACCAGCTCGGCGGCCTGCTCGTACCGTCCGAACGACGGCATCAGGTAGGTGCCGGCGACGGCGGTCCCGACGTCGCGGAGCAGGCCGAGCGCTGTCTCGAGGCCGACCTCGGCTGCGGACTCGCCCGCCGCCCGCAAGGCCTCGCGCGTTGCGTCGGGGATCGTGATCCCCGGCACCTCGTGGTGCAGGAACTCGGCGTGGCGGCTCGACTGGAGCGGCAGGACGCCAAGCAGGAGCGGCACCGGGAAGCCGCCCGGCCCGAACCGTCGCCGCGCCTCGGCGAGCATCGCCTCCGCCTGTGCCGTGTCGAACAGCGGCTGTGTCATCACGAGCTGCGCGCCCGCGTCGAGCTTCTGGGCCAGCCGGTCCCACTCGCGGGCGGCGTCCTCCGCGGTCGGGTCGAGCGCGCAGGCGATCGTGAAGCCGGCCGGGCCGCCGATCGGCGCCCCCGCCTCGTCCTCTCCGCGGTTGAGGCGCGCGAGGATCCGCACGAGACCGATCGAGTCCACGTCCCAGACGCCGGTCCCGGTCGGGTAGTCGCCGACGCGCGGCGGGTCGCCCGTCAGGGCGAGGATGTTCCGGACGCCGAGGGCGTGCGCCCCGAGCAGCTCCGATTCGAGGGCCATCAGGTTGCGGTCGCGCGTCGTGAGGTGGACGACGCATTCAAGGCCCAGGTCGTGCTGGATCCCGAAGGCCACGGCCAGGGCGCCCATGCGAACCCGCGCCATGGCGGAGTCGCTGACGTTCACGCAGTCGGCACCGGCCGCCGCGAGCAGGCGTGCCGCCTCCACGGTTCGCTCGATCCGGATCGAACGGGGTGGGTCGATCTCCACCGAGACGACGTAGCGCCCGTCGCGAAGCCTGCGGAGGAGATCGGTCGGGGCGGGGGGATCCGACGGAGATGACTCCGCCCGCTGCGGCGGTGCCGCGCGAGGCGTTTCGACGAGCACGGCACGCGGTCCCGCCGTGGCGGCCACCGGTCGTGACGCGTCTCCGCTCGGCTCCCCGTGCTCACCGGATCCTGCGATCGACCGGTCGACGGCAGCGCGCATCGCGGCGACGTGGGCCGGCGTCGTCCCGCAGCAGCCGCCCACGATCCGGGCGCCGGCCGCCAGCGCGAGCGGCACGACCTCGCCGAACCAGGCCGAGTCCGCGGCGTAGACGAACTGCCCCTCGATCCGCTTGGGAAGCCCCGCGTTGGGCATGAACGAGCCGGGCAGCCCGCGGCGTCGCGGGTCGATCCGGCCGAGGGCGTCGAGCGAGGCGCTGGGGCCGACGCCACAGTTGACCCCCAGCACGTCGATGCCGGCACCGGCCAGCGCGTCCGCTGCGGCCTCCGGGGTGCGGCCGTCGGCGAGACCGAGCTCCTCGCCGAACGTCATCGAGGCGATGACCGGGAGGCCGGTCGCGGCCCGGACCTCGGCGACTGCCAGGAGAAGCTGCTCGAGGTCGTGGAACGTCTCGAGGACCAGGAGGTCGACCCCGCCCTCGAGAAGCCCGTCGATCTGCTCGCGAAACGCGGCCCGCGCAGCCGCGTCGCCGACCTCGAGGTCGCCATGGGCCGGGCGCCCGAGCGGCCCGATCGACCCGGCCACGAGGGCATCCCGGCCGGCGACATCGCGCGCCTCGCGCGCGAGCTGGGCTGCGCGCCGGTTCAGCCGGCCGGCGAGATCGCCGAGCCCCCAACCGCTCAGCCGGACGCGGTTCGCCCCGAAGGTCGCCGTCTCCACGATGTCCGCGCCGGCGTCGAGGTACTCGCGGTGGATCGTGCCGACGAGGTCCGGCCGCGACAGGACGAGCTCGTCGAGGCAGGCCCGCTGGGGGATTCCGCGCGAGAAGAGCAGGGTGCCGGTGGCGCCGTCGGCCACGAGCGGCCGGGCGGCGAGGCGCACCCGGAAGCGCTCGCGCTCCGACGTGCGCACGGGTCCCTGGCCGCTGGTGCCGCTCATGCGTTCATCGTACCGTGCGTCTCGGGTCGGGCCCTCCGGTGGGGCCGAGCGCCGAAGGAGCTGTCGTCAGCCGAGGGAGCGGAGCGTCCCGCGCCGCAGTGCAAGCGTGCGCGAGCCATCGATCTCGACGAAGATCTCGGGCGGTCGAGGGCGGCCGTTGTATGCGGATCGCATCGACGCGCCGTACGCGCCCGTATCGCGGATCGCGACGAGATCGCCGCGCGAGAGCGGGGGGAGGCGGTGCTCGCCGAGCGTGTCGGTCGACTCGCAGATCGGACCGTCGACCCGGGCGAGCGGCCAGCCCGTCTCGGCGCCGGCTTCGTCACGCCGCGGCGAACGCCCGGCCGCGGCCTCGCGCGCTGCCCGGATCGCGCGGCGATCCGCGGTGGCGGCGCTCCACGCGGCGGAGGTGCGCGGCGCGGACACGTCGCGGGCCGCCTCGAGGGCGCGCCCGCCCGTGGTGAGCGCGACGACCGCATGATCGGCCCCGTAAAGTGCTGGCCGGAGCAGCTCGGTCATGCCCGCGTCGATCACGACCAGGCGCTCGACGCGGTCGTCGGCCCGTGCACCGAGCGGGAGAACGGCCAGGCCGAGCGGCCCCGAGCGCTCCAGCTCGGGCAGGGCGGCGGGCGGCCCGAACCTCTCGCGGACGTGGAGGACCCGGGCAACGATCCAGCCGGCTCGCGCCACCAGGAAGCGACCGGGCTCGACCGCGAGGCGTTCCGGCCGCCGGTCCGCGGGGATCGCCTCCATGAGCGGCGGGATCTCGCGCGCGAACCTGGCGGGGTCCGGTGCAGGTACGCCGAGCGGTGCGACGGGGAAGCCGCCCCCGATGTCGAGCGTGTCGAAGGTGGGCAGCCCCCCGCGGAGCAGGGCCAGCAGGGCGAGTGCCCGCCGCACGGCGTCCCGCCAGGCATCGGTGGTCGCGAGCTGCGACCCGGCGTGGAGGTGCAGGCCGCGGAAACGGAGCGGCCCACCCGGGCCGCCACCGGCCTCGATCGCGGCCGCCACCTCGTCGGCGGTGAGCCCGAACTTCGAACCGGCCGCCCCCGTCGCGAGGCCTCGGTGTGTCTCCGGCTCCACCTCGGGGTTGAGCCGGAGCAGGACGTCCAGGCGGAGCCGGGGATCAGCCGCGCTGGCCGCCCGCGCCAGGGCGGCTGCCTCGTCCGCCGACTCGAGCACGACCCAGCGGAGCGGCACGCCCCTGGCGGTGGCCAGTGCCGCGGCCCGCAGGTCGGCGTCCGTCTTGCCGATCCCCTCGAGCGTGATGTCGGCGTTGGGGATGCCGGCCCGCGTCGCGAGCGCCCACTCACCGCGGGAGACCACGTTCGCACCGAACCCGAGCCGTCCGAGCCGCGCCACCAGCGCGGGGAGATCGTTGGCCTTCAGCGAGTAGCGCCGTTCCCACGGCGCGGCGAACGCGGCGGCGAACGCGGCTGCCGCAGCTTCGAGGGCGCCGATGTCCGTGACGTAGACCGGCGTCCCGTAGCGCCGGGCGATCTCCCGCAGCGTTGGCGCCAGGAGCCCCAGCCGGTCGTCGGGCTCGCGATTCTCGCCCGGCGCCTCGGGTGGCACGCCGTCAGTCCGGGATGACCATGCGCGCGGCAGCCGAGACGACCCCCACCACGATCGAGCCGATGAAGGCGGCCACGAGCGTCGCCTCGGTGAGCAGGTGCGGCGGGAAGTCGCCGACGCGGATGCTGCCGCCCAGCTGGTCCGATACCCAGGCCGCCGCGAGGAAGAGGGCGGCGTTGAGCACGATCCCCGCCACCCCCAGGGTGAGCAGCGTGACTGGCAGCGAGAGGATCTTCACGACCGGCTTGACCAGCCCGTTCGCGACGCCAAAGACGAGTGCCACGGTGCCAAAGGTCACCAGGTCGTGGGGGATCCGGTCGAAGGACGACGACGGGATGGCGATCCCGCCGACGAACCGGGCCGCGACCCACAGGGCGATGCCGGTCGCGATGATGCTGGCCACGAACCCCTTCACGTTGCTCCCTCCCGGTCGCCTGCGGATCCTGCCGGCGTCGCGCCCGGCGACCGTCGCACGATCATCCCATGCCGCGTCCAGTCCCCGGCGAGCGCGACCCGCTGCCTGCTCGACGGGCGGCCGGGGTCAGCGGAGCAGGAAGCCCGTCCCGACAGGGTCGTCCGGATCGAGCGAGAACGCATGACGACCGGTGCGGTGGGCGCTCCCCTCCACCTCCGTGATAACGGCCGGCCGGCCGGCCACCGCCGTCGTCCCGACGATCCGACCCACGAACGATGATCCGACGATGCCCAGGTGGCGGAGCTCGTCGCCGGCCCGGAGCCGGCCGCGCGCATGGAGGATCGCGAGGCGGGCGGACGTGCCGCTTCCGCACGGCGACCGATCCACCTCGCCGTCTGCGAAGACCGTCACGTTGCGCTGGGTCAATGCCGAACGATCGCCGGCTTCGTTCGGCTCCTCCTGCCACCACGTGATCCCGTAGATGCCGCGCAACTCGGGCTCCTCGGGATGCGCCACCTCGAGGGCGGCGTCGAGCGCGGGTCGAAGCTCGCGCTGCAGCGCGATGAGGCGTGGCAGGCTCGCCGCGTCGACGGCGAGGCCGACCGAGCGGACGTCCACGCTCCCGTAGAACGCGCCGCCGTAGGCCACGTCGACGCGAACGTGCCCGGCGGTGGTGCCGACCGGGACCGCGCTTGCGAGGACGAAGGAGGGCACGTTCCGGAACCGGACGCCGGGCACGCGGCCCGACCCGACGTCGCAGCGCGCCACGCAGGCCAGGCGACCCGACGGGACGTCCACGCGGACCGGCGTCTCCGGCCCGGTCATCGGCAGGCGGCCGCTCTCGAGCGCCCAGGTGACCAGTGCGATCGTCCCGTGGCCGCAGGCAGTCGAGTAGCCCTCGTTGTGGAAGAACAGGACCCCGAGGTCGGCGCCCCGGTCGTCCGGATCGACGACGAAGCAGCCGTACATGTCGGCGTGGCCGCGTGGCTCGTTGACGAGCAGCCGGCGAACGTGATCCAGGTTGGCGGCGGCCCAGCGCCGCTTCTCCAGGATTGTGGCTCCGGGAATCCCCGGGACGCCCCCGGTCACGATCCGGAACGGCTCGCCGCCGGTGTGGTAGTCCACCGTCGTGACCTCCGGCAGGCCGGCCGGCGAGCGACCCTCGGGCCGGCGATCGCTCATCGCAGCGCCTCGAGCCGGGCCCGGAGGCGGGACCGCACCGCCGGCCACTCCTCATCGGTGATCGCGTACCAGGCCGAGTCACGGATGCGGCCGTCGGGCATCCGCATGTGCTTGCGGAAGATGCCCTCGAACCGGGCGCCGAGCGCGAGGATCGCAGCCCGGGACCGCTCGTTGCGGACGTCGGTCTTGAGCTCCACCCGCATCGCGCCGAGCGTTTCGAACGCGTGGGCCAGGAGGAGCAGCTTCGCCTCCACGTTGATGCCGGTTCCCCACCGCTCGGGGGTCAGCCAGGTCCAGCCGATCTCGAGCCGCCGGTGCGCCGGTGCGATCGCCATGTAGCGCGTGCTCCCGACGACACGCGGACCGGCAAGATCGATGATCGCGAAGGGGAGCTCCGTGCCGGCGTCCCGGGCCCGCAGGGCCTCCGTGAGCCAGGCCCGCAGCGCGGCCTCGTCGGTGAGCCATGCGGACATCCACGTCCATGTCGCGGGATCGGCCGCGGCGGCGTGCAGGCCGGGCAGGTGGCGCTCGTCGAGCGGCTCGAGCCGGGTTCGCCCCCCTGAGAGTGTCGGGCTGCGACCCCAGTCGGCAGGCTCGACCATCAGGGCCGCCCGCCGCCTCCGCCCGCCGCGGCGTCGGGACCACGGGCGGCCCGGATTCGATCGACCGCTCGCCGGAGCAGTTCCAGGCCCGCCGGGTCCAGGTCGTAGGTCCACTCGCGGATGCGCTCCTGGCGCCCGAAACGGGCCGCCAGCCCGATCTCCAGCGCCTCGCGGGTCAGCAGGAGAAGGTCGGCCGTCCGGTCGGCCTCGTGCAGGGCCGCCTCGTCGCGCTGGAGGGCAGTGAGCAGCTGCACGCCCTCGCCGCCCGACTCGCGCAGCCACTGGGCGATGTTCTGCGTGCTGCGCTCGGTGGCGCAGACGAGCCCGACCGTGCTGCCCGGCGGCAGTGCCCCCACCTCGTCGAGCAGCTCCGCGTACGACGGGGCAGCGAGCATCGCGATGACCGGCGCTCGCCCATCCACGATGGCGATGGTCTCGTCGGCATGGAACGTGGACGTCGCGACGAGGTCGTAGTGGAAGCGCCCCAGGCGTTCGTTGACGAGGTCGATCAGGACGCCGTCAGCGTCGGCAAGGCCTCCGAGCGATTCCGCGATCTGCTCCGCCGCGCGCTGCGCGTCGGCAGTCGTGCACTCCACGAACAGGATCTCGACGCGCGGCCCGGGCCGCTTGCGCTCGGCCGCGACCGAATAGACGGCCGAGGCCACCTCGTCGGCCGAATAGCCGGCCCGCGCGGCCGTCCGGAGCAGCTCCGCCACCAGCCCCTCCAGCGTCCCCGAGGTGCGGCGCTGGAGCGCGCGGGCGGTGACCCGGGTGCCCGCCCCCTGGCGCGACACGACGTAGCCCGCCTCGGCGAGTCGCTTGTAGACGGACCGGACGGTGTTCGGGTTGACGTGGAGGATCGCGCCGAGCTCGCGGACCGTGGGGAGTCGCGCGCCAGGCAGCAGCCGGCCCGTGTCGATCTGGTACGCCAGCTGCCAGTAGAGCTGCGTGGAGATCGGGACGTCGGAATCCCGCGCGATATCGAAAGCACCTCCCGTCGCCGCGACGGCCTTCGCGGAGCGCAGAGCCGTGGGCTCCGCTCTGGATCGAACCGAGCGCCCGATCGCAGGATCGTCACGCCACCTGGGCCGGCTCTGGCCCCCGGACGGATCACCCATTGACATAGCTCGATAGTCCAACTATGCTGCACATGTCTTAGTTCACTATATCAATCCGCGGCCGCCCGGCCGCGTCACGAGGCTCGAATCCGGATGGAAATCCTGCTCATCATCCTAGCCGTCCTTGTCGGCCTTGCCGTCCTCGACGCGACCTCGGCGGAAGTGGGCGCGGACTCGCGCTTCGATATCGACGACTCGCACGCGCCGATGCACGGCGCGTACTGACCTTCGCGCGTCTCCGCTCGGCGAGGCTCCCACCCTCCCCCTCTTCGCCAAACCGAGCAGGATTGGCCGCCGGCCCTGGCCGGCGGCCAATCGATTCCCGGCCTGTCAACCCGGCCGGCCGACCTCTGCGAGCGCCTCGCGGTAGAGGCCATGGCCGTCGACGCCGCGTGACGGCGAGACGAAGAGGGCGAGATCTTCCTCGAGCCGGCGCTCGAGGTGCGTGCCGGCCAGCCGGTCGACCGTCCGGGCGGCCAGGGCCGCGCAACGGAGGACGTGCCGCGTCTCGGGGCGGGCCGGGTCGTCCCAGTACCAGCCGTCGGACGCGAACATCGCGAGCCGCCAGCGCTGCGCCTCCAGCAGCTCGAGCAGGCGCTGTGACGCCGCGCCGCGGGCGCGCGGCGCGAGCTGGGCGGCTGCGAAGGCGGACGGCCCCACGGCCCCGATCACAACGTCGACGTACGCATCACGAGCGGCCCACGGGTCCACCGGGACGCGCTCTCCGGGTCGGTCGCTCCGCCCGGGAAGGTCGCGCGCGAGCGCCTCCGACAGCCCATCGATGCCGGCCGCGAGGCGCTCCAGCGCCGCTCGGAGCGGGCCCTTCCAGCGCCCGTCCGGCGCGCAGGGGCATTCCCCGGACCAGCGGAGCACGCCGTGGTGGCAGCTCCACGAGGTCCGGTCGGCCACCAGCGCCGTGGGAAACGTCGCCGGATCCTCGCTCGCCAGGGCCGCGCCCAGGGGGAGCACGTCGAAGCCACGATCCTCGTCGGGGTCCGTCAGGCGGGCGAGGAAGAGATCCCGCCAGCGCTGGTGATGGCCGTACAGCTCGGCGTCCGTTGCGACGAGGACGAGGGGCGTACCGGACTCCCGCCGGTGCGAACCGTCGCGATGGAGCGGCGCGGCGAGGGCGGGCAGGACGAGCTCCTGCGCGAACCGGTCGGCATCGGCCGTCACCTCCGGCTGGAAGGAGACAGCGCCGGACAGGTCCCCGTTGTAGAACACCACGGTCATCTCGAGACCGCCGCCCAGCGCGACGCGGTGGGGACGCCGCGTCTCCAGGGCAGGCGTGGCGGCCTGCCACGGGGCGAGGATCGTCGCCGTGACGCCCTGGCGGGCCATCTCGCGGAGGGTCGGGAGGTCGACCGCAGCCTCCGGGAGCCACATCAACCGCGCCGCGCGACCGAAACGAAACGCGAAGTCGCGCAGCCCCCAGCGGATCTCGGTGGCGCGGTCCCGGGCCGACGCCAGGGGCAGGATCGCGTGGTGGAACGGCTGCGCGACCGCGTTCGTGCCCTGGTCGGCGGCGACGATTCGGGCGAGCGTCGCCGGGTCCTCGGAGGCCAGCCAGGACGTGAGCGTCGGCCCCACGTCGAAGCCGATTCGGTCCAGGTTCCCGCGCTCCGCGTTTGGCCGGTAGCACTCCGCCGTCACCCGCGCGTTCCAGTTGGGGAACGGCGCGGCGGAGGAATCGCCGGGAACGCGGCCGGTGAACGGATCGCGTCGCTCCGGCTGGTAGAGATGGCCGTGGATAGAGAGCCGGCCGCGAGTCACGGATCGGGGTCCTGGGCGCGGGGCGCCTAGAGCCCTTCCTCCTCGGCACGGTCCCGGGCTGTCGCGAGCCGATGCTCGATGCGGACGGAGGTCCGCGCGGCTGGCGCCAGGTCGAGCGGCCAGGTCAGCACGAGCGCAGAGCCCTGGTAGACACGCTCGAAGCCGGCCTCCGAGTTCGAGATGGTCTCGATCGGGGCGATCCAGGCATCGGCAGCGGGGGTGACATGGGTCGCGACGTCCAGCCCGATGTACTCGTTCCCGGACAGGAGCGCCGTGATCGACGTGCTGCACCGGGTGCCGTCGTGGGAAATGCGCTCGCCGTCGAGGACGTAGTAGGCGGCCGGGTTCCCGCCGCCACCAAGCATCGTCGTGGCCCACTCGACGGCCAGGACGACGCCCCGGATCGACTGCGTGCCGAGGTTCTCCAGGCTGACGTCGAGCGTGAGCACCGGGTCGCGGCGACCTCCCGCGACCTCAATCCGCTTCTCGGCCCGCACGGGAACCGCCCCGTCCGCGGTCAGGACGCGACCGTCGCGGGCGAGGCGGACCTGGCCGCCGGCGTCGGAGTCCGTGATCTCCAGGACCCGATACGGGGCATCGACGAGATCCGCCAGCTCCTCGACCTCGGCCCTCGCGAACTCGCCCGGCGTCGCGCTTCCGGGAAGCACGTGGACCAGGCCCGAGCGCCGCTCGTAGGCGTCGTAGTGGAGGCGGTCGGAAAGGCCGGATTCCTTGGTTGCGACGCGGTCGTGGATCGATCCGACCGACTCGCTCGCGGCGGCGCCGTCGCCTTCGCGAGCCAGCGACTGTTCGTGCGACACGAGCGTCGCGTGCGAGGCCTCCGGGCGGCGGCGGAGCACCGCGCCCAGCGCGTGGCGGACCGCGCGCACGTCCCAGCTGCCGATCCCGGCTCCCTCGGACGGCTTGACCACCACGACCTGGCCGGGCGTTGCGAGGACCACTTCCGCGATCCCGTCGAGGTCGACGTCGGCCGAGCGGACCCCGTCCGGGCCCGGCGTCGCGCCGGCCGCGCGGGCGGCGCGGTCGGCCGCGTCCTCCGCGGCGATGAGGTGTTCGTACGTGGCCAGGCGCATGTGGCTGATGTAGATCCCGCCGAAGAGCCCGTGCCAGTAGCAGTCGTTCGACTGGCCCTGGAAAAGGTGGTCCAGGGCGGCCGACCGCGCGGGCCCGGCCGGCATCGCATGGACCTTCTCGGAGGTGCGGAGCATCTGCTTGTGGAGGTCGTTGATCTCCCGGTACTTGATCTGGAAGTTCCGCCAGAAGCCGCCGCGGAGGTAGCGCGCCTCGGGCCGCCCGGCTGCCTCGGCCGCGTGGAGGAGGCCGGTGAAGACCCGGCTCTCGTCCGGCGGCAGGGCCCACTCGCCCATCTCCGCGTACGAGGCCGTGGGGACGTAGACGCGGCCGATCGGCGGGTTCCGGTCCAGCCAGTCCGACGGCGTCGTGGTCGTGAGCCAGTCCGCGTTCGCCTCCAGCGCCTCGAAGAAGCGATCAACCCAGCGTGTGCTCCCCCAGCAGTGCTCCCAGGTCGTGGGCCACGACCCGAACTTCTCGCCGTCGTCGCCCATCATCCCGACCCGCTCGCCAGCCTCGGTCGCGTGGTCCCGGAGGTACGCGATGACGTCGTCGACATCGCCGAATGGGATCCCGTAGCGGAGCCCCTTCTCCGTCCCGAACACGGTCAGGATGCTGCCCTGGTCGTCGGTCGTGTAGGGCCCCCAGAGCTTCTCCTCCGCGATGGCGGCAGCCCGGAAGTGGTTGTCGTCCAGGATGGTCCAGCCGTAGCCGCCCGCGACGAGCGCGGTCGGCAGGTCCGGCTCCCAGACCCGCTCTGCCAGCCACGCCCCGCGCGGCCGGCGGCCGGCAATCCGCTCGATCTCGTCGGCCATCTTGCGCAGCTGGCCGATCCGGTCGCGCTCCGGCAGCGAGGCGAGCACGGGTTCGTAGTAGCCGCCCCCGAGCAGCTCCACCTGGCCCCGGGCGGCGAGCCCGGCGAGCCGCTCGACGAACTCGGGGCGTTCGGCGCGCAGCCAGTCGAGGAGGGGGCCGGTGTAGTGGAGCGCCACGCGCACGCGGGGGTGCCGGTCCAGCGCGTCGAGCATCGGCCGGTAGGCCGAGTCGTAGACATCACCGAGCACCCACCCGAAGTTGCCGACCGGCTGGTGGTTGTGCAACGCCAGTGCCAGCGAGATCCGCTGCGCCACGTGCCCTCCCGTGTGACTTCCCTGCGATCCGCGGCCTGCGCCGGGCCGGATCAGCCCGCTTCGGTGACGAGCTGGCGCCGGCTCGTCGCCTGCCCGGCCACGTCGACACCCGCAGCCGGCAGGTAGAGCTGCTCCGCGTACTCATGGAGCATGCGCGTCGTCGAGAAGCGCCACATCGTCGTGGCCATGGACCGCTTCATGAGCGCCAGCCACTCCCGGGGCAGCCCGGCCGACGTGCGTTCGTAATAGCGCGGGACCACCTCGTCCTCCAGGATCCGGTACAGGTCCAGCGCGTCGGCCCAGTCCTGGGCGCCATCGTCGGGGTTCGTGACCCGGCCACCGATCGCCCAGCCGTTGTCCCCGGTCCAGCCCTCGTCCCACCACCCGTCGAGGACGGACACGTTGACCACGCCGTTCGCGGATGCCTTCATGCCGGACGTCCCCGAGGCCTCCAAGGGCCGGCGCGGATTGTTGAGCCAGACGTCCACGCCGCGAACGAGGAGCTTGGCGACGCGGATGTTGTAATCCTCGAGGACGAAGACACGCCCCCGAAGCTCCGCGGAGCGGCTCCGCTCGAAGATGCCCTGGATCACCTGCTGGCCCGGCCGGTCCGCCGGATGGGCCTTGCCGGCGAAGACGAACTGGACCGGCCGGTCCGCGCTCCAGACCAGCCGGGTGAGGCGCTCCATGTCGGTGAAGAGCAGCTGCGCCCGCTTGTAGGTCGCAAAGCGGCGCGCGAACCCGATCGTCAGGATGTCCGGGTCGAGCGCGCTGTCGAGCTCGAGGAGCGTCGCCGGCGATTCGCCGTGCCGCGCCATCTGCGAGCGCAGGCGCTGCCGGGCGAAGACCGCCAGCTCCCGCTTCTGGTACCGGTGCGCCTCCCACAGCTCTCGATCCGGGAGGCGTCCGACCCGCTCCCAGAACCGCCCGCTGTCCGTGCGGCCGTCCAGGTCGTCCAGGTCCGCAGCGAGGCGTCGCTCCAGCAGCTCGCGGGTGGCGCGGCCGACCCATGTCGGCGTGTGGACGCCGTTGGTGATCCCCGCGATCCGGCGCTCGCCGAGGATCGGCTCCCAGGTCCGGTTGGCCGTCTCGGCATGCAGCTGCGAGACGGCGTTCGCACCGTTGGAGAGGCGGAGGCTGAAGGCGGTCATGTCGAACTGACTGACGTCGCCCTCGACGCCGAGTCCCTGGCGCAGGACGTCGTCGATCGGGATGCTGACCGCCGTGGCGTCGCCCCCTGCTCCACAGAGCGGGCCGGCGATGCGCCGCACGAGGCTGGCGTCGAAGCGCTCGTTGCCGGCCGAGACCGGCGTGTGGATCGTGAAGACGCTGCTGCGCCGCACCGCGTCCCACGCGTCGGCGACCGGTATGCCCGCCGCTACGTGCTCCCGGGCGCGCTCCACGAGCAGGAACGCGGAATGGCCCTCGTTGAGGTGCCAGACCGCCGGGGACACGCCCAGCGCACGGATCGCACGGGCGCCGCCCACGCCGAGGACCAGCTCCTGGTGAAGCCGCATCTCGCGCCCGCGGACGTAGAGGATGTGCGTGATCGGGCGATCCGCGTCGTCATTGCCTGAGTGGTCGGTGTCCAGCAGGAGGACCGGCACGCGCCCTACCTGGAGCAGCCACACCGCGGCCGAGACGACCCTGCCGGGCAGCTCGACCGGGACCGTCAGCGGGTCGCCCACGTGGTCCCGCACCCGAAGGAACGGGAGGCGCCCGAGGTCGAAGTCCGGGTACTCGTGCTCCTGGTGCCCGTCCGCGTCGATCGTCTGGCGGAAGAAGCCGCGCCGGTAGAGGAGTCCGACGCCGACCACCGGCATCGCCATGTCGCTGGCCGACTTCATGTGGTCGCCAGCGAGCACGCCGAGCCCGCCCGAGTAGATGCCCAGTGACTCGTGGAAGCCATACTCTGCGCAGAAGTACGCGATCGGCCCGGTCAGCTGGCCGGGATGGTGCCGGTTGAACCAGTGGTCGGAACCGTTCGTCATGTAGTGCTCGAAGGCATCCATCACGCCGTCGTACTCGGCGATGAAGCCCGGATCCTCCAGGAGGGGCTCCCAGTTGATGGCCGTCTGCAGGAGCGCCACCGGGTTCCGGTAGCGCGACCAGGTGTTGGGCTCCAGGCGGCTGAACAGCATGGCCGCCCGCGGGTGCCACATCCACCAGAGGTTGTAGGCGAGCGTCCGCAGGCCGTCGAACTGCGGGGGGACCCGGATGGGGAGGCTGGGCAGGGTCGGAAAGCGGACGAGCGGAACCATATGGGCCGGGATGATACCGGAGGGACACCCGCATCGTGAACCGGTTTAGTGGCGGGGGCGCGATCGCGCGGCTACCATCGCCAGCCATGCGTGTGATCTTCGTGGCCGCCGAGTGCGAGCCGTGGGCCAAGACGGGCGGCCTTGGAGACGTCGTCGACGCGCTTGCCCGGGCGCTCGGCAGGGTCCCGGGCGCGGTCGACGGTCCGATCGAGGTGTTCCTGCCGCGGTATCCGGCCGTCCCGGTTCCTGCGGGGACGACCGTCGACCTGCTCGAGATCCGGGTTGCCGACCCGATGGTTCCCGGCGGGGTCAGCAGCGTCGTGGTCCGATCGTTCGACGCCGACGGCTACCGTCTCCGGCTCGTGGAGTGCCCGGGCGCGTTCGACCGGGCCGGTTTCTACGGCGATGCTGGCGGCGACTACGCCGACAATCCTCGCCGCTTCGCGCTGCTGGGACGCGCCGCGCTCGAGGCGCGGCGCGCCGAGCGCAGGCCGGTCGACCTGGTCGCGCTCCACGATTGGCACGCCTGCCCGGTGGTTCTCCTCCGCGACCTCGACTACGCCGACGATCCGATGGTCGGGGGCGCGGCGACATCGCTGACGATCCACAACCTGGCCTATCGCGGGTGGATGCCCCGCGATCAGGCCGGCCAGCTCGGCCTCGGCGACGCATCGTCGAGCGTGGGGGACGCGTGGGGGATCGACCTTCTCCGCGAGGGGATCCGGCGGGCCGAGACGGTCAACACCGTCAGCCCGACGTACGCTCGCGAAGCCCTCGAGCCGGCCGCGGGCATGGGCCTCGACGGCGATCTCGCCGCGCGCGGCGACCGCTTCAGCGGGATCCTCAACGGCCTCGACCAGGGCATCTGGAACCCGGCCACAGACGCCGCGCTGGCCGCGCGCTACGACGCTGCGAGCCTCGCGGGAAAGGCGGCCTGCCGGGCCGACCTGCTGGCTCGCGTGGGCTTCGACCCGACGGACGCCTCGGCTGTGCTCGGGGTGATCGAGCGGCTGGACCCGCAGAAGGGGTTCGACCTGGTCGCCGGGGCCACGCGGCGCCTCGTGGAGGGCGGGGCGAGGCTGGTCATCCTGGGAACCGGCGACGGGCGCCTGCTGGAGAGCATCCGATACGAGGCGGGCCGCACCCCGGGACGGATCGCGGTCCTGGAGCGGTTCGACCGGGATCTCTCCAGGCGGATCTACGCCGGCGCCGACCTGTTCCTGATGCCGTCGCGCTTCGAGCCGTGCGGGCAGGGCCAGATGATCGCGATGCGCTACGGGACGCCACCCGTGGCGCGACGCACCGGCGGCCTCGCCGACACGATCGTCGACCTGGATGACGATCCGGCCGGCGGCAGCGGGTTCCTGTTCGACGACGCCACGCCGGACGCGCTTGCGGCTGCCGTCGAGCGAGCGCTCCGCGTCTTCGGCGCCTTCGATCGCGCCCCGTGGGACGGCCTCGTTGCACGAGGCATGGCAATCGACTGGAGCTGGGAGACGTCGTCCGCGCCGCGGTACGCGGCGCTCTACGAGCGGGCGATTGCACTCAGGCGCTCGGCGCGGGGGTAGGGGACCGGCCCGGACCCATGGTCGGCCTACCCGCGAGTCGCGATGATCAGCGCGCAGCCGACCGACAGCCTGGACCCGTCCGGCGCGATCCGGAAGTGATCACGTGCCGCGGGAGGGGCGTCGCGGAGCAGGGCCCGGACGGCGTCGGCGCGCCAGGCGGCGGGCGCCGTCGTGGACAGCCAGTCCTCCACGACGTGCTCCAGCTCCCAGGTCCGCTCGACGCGTGGCGCGAAGCCGGCGGTGCCGAGCAGGCCGAGCCACTCGGAGGCGCGGAGCGACCGGGCGTGTGACGGATCCCGCAGCAGCTCGACGGCGTTGAGGAACGTGTCGAGCGGCCCGTCCTCGGGCGCAAGCAGGTCGACGATCGCGAGCCTCCCGCCCGGCCGCATCACGCGCGCGATCTCCGGGAACGCGGATCCGGGTCGTGGCCAGTGGTGGACCGAGTGCCGGCTGATCGCCACGTCGAAGCTCGCGGCGGGGAAGGGGAGCGCATCCGCGGAGGCCTGCGTGAACACGACGTTCGCGATCCCGCGCTCGGCGGCGAGGCGACCCGCCACGGCGAGCATCTCGGGTGTCGGGTCGATCGCGACGACGGACGCCGCGTGCGGCGCCAGCGCGAGCGCGGCGTGCCCGCCGCCGGTCCCGACATCGAGGGCACGATCGCTTGTTGCCGGCTCGACGGCTGCGACGAGCCAGCCCAGGTCGGGCGCGTTCGCCTGCTTCCAGCCCGCCCCATAGCGCTCCGCGACCGCGGCCCACTGGCGGCGCGCGGCGTCGTCGGTCATGCGCTCGTCTCCTGCGCGGGAGCAATGATGCGACCGCGGGAGCGGCTCGATCGCGGCCACCGAGTTGGTGGCGTCGCCTCGCCCGGGATCGGCGGCGTGCCCAACGCGGCCAGGAGCCGGCTCGTCGCCGCGGCCACCTCGTCGATTGCGGCTGCGAATACATCCGCGTTGCGCCGTGACGGCGCGCGCCAGCCGCTGACCTTGCGGACGTACTGGAGGGCGGCGGCGCGAACGTCACCGTCGGTTGTCGGGGGCTCCGAAACC